>CAZWYS010000017.1:0-23697 GCA_964638295.1 uncultured Dehalococcoidaceae bacterium | reverse complement strand
CTGCTTCCCAAGCAGAGGGTCGCGAGTTCGAGCCTCGTCTCCCGCTCCATTTTATGGTTCTGCTTAACTTTTTTTCAGCGGAGAAGTTCTCTCAAAAGTCCTAAACCACTGGTAAAAAAGAACAGGCACTTTCCGAAATAGCAGCAACTTATTGAGTTCTGCTCTTAAGTGGTACAATAGGTCTGTTTTCCTGACAATTATAGTTATCTGAAGTAGAGAGGGTGAAAATACCGTGTCTACTCCCTTGAAACCATTGAAATGGTACAAGAAACTGGCCACGAAAAGAGGGCGGCTTGAAGCCGGGGCGTTTCTGGTGGAGGGGCACAGGGCTATCAGGCAGATAATGACCAGCCACCCGGGAGCTATAATCGAGATTCTAACTGTGGAAGAACCCCTGCCAGATTACCGCAGTTATACCATGCGGCTGGTTACCGAGAGTCAGTTCCGCTCCATCTGCCACACCAGGACACCTCAGGGGACTATGGCTGTTGTCCTTTTGCCATTAGAAACATATTCTGATTCTTTGCCGGAGAATGCCGGTCATAAAATCTTGTTGCTGGAAGATATCCAGGACCCCGGGAATGTGGGTACTCTTATCCGCACGGCGGCTGCCTTTGATTTTTCCGGTGTTATTATGACGGAAAACTGTGCTGACCCGATGGCGCCAAAGTGTGTTCAGGCGACGGCTGGTGCCGTATTGTCAGTGTGGATGAGGAGAACAGCGCGCTATCTTGAGCTTGCCAGTATGCTGAGAAGGGATGGATATCACCTGGTAGCAGCCGAGCTGAATGGCGTGGCGGAGCCGTCAATTCTTAATCGCCGTAAACTTCTTTTAGCGCTTGGTAACGAAGCGTCGGGTCTTTCCGGGGCGCTTTTAGACATGGCTGATTTCCAATTGCGGGTTCCAATTGTTCAGGAAAAAGCGGAGTCACTAAACGTAGCCACTTGTGGCGCAATTTGTATGTATTTAAGCTCACAAACATGAGAGAAAACGCGGTTCAGATGTGTTCTACTCCTTTAAGAAACGGGAAATTTTATCCCGAGCAAGACGTCGTGGGTTCGAATCCCATCACCCGCTCCAGTTAATTTTCTGATTTTCTGACGCTTACTATTTTCGCTTGAGTTGTCCGCTCTCTTAACCACTATTTCAATTACCTCCTGGCTCTCATTTTGCGTCAAAGACATTTGCCTTATTCCAATACTGTTAGAGGTATTTACATATGATTTAATTTAGACTATTTTTATATTGCTATATTAAAAAGGTCTTACGGGGAGGGGAAGATAAGCCATGAGGAAAATAATAGTAATAATTAGTTTAGCCTGTCTGTTGACTGGCGGTGGTATTGCATATTTAGCCAGTTATTTGATTTATACACCTATGCTTGAGGACTGCGTAGCACAAATAAATGACCAGAACGACCAGATATCTCAATTGGTACAAATCAACTGCAATCTTGAGCATACAGTTAATGAAAATATGAATTTGATTGCTACGCAGAAATCGGAAATTGATAGTTTGAAGTTGAAACTGCTAATCAGAAGATAACGATTGACAGTAGCTACATTCCGCACGCCCAGAAATAAAGCCAGCGACCCGGCAAGATAGCAAAACCTGAACACCGGATTTACTTTCCATGACCTGAGTTTGTGTTCTTGACAAAAACCGGTTTATTGTTCTAAGATACCTAGAGATTCTAGGTATCTTATTTCTGGAGTACAGGAACTGGCGGAGGTCAGTTGTGGGCTCAGTGCCGGAGAATACACCGCTGAATGACCTCGTTAGTCTCACCAAGAAGGGGGCTATTGTTACCGGCGGTGCTACGGGTATCGGCTTCGCTATTTCCTGTCGTCTGGCTGAGGCAGGTGCCACGGTGCTCGTTGCCGATATGGACACCGAAGCGGCGCAAAAAGCGGCCAAAGAACTCAAGGGCTACGGGTACAGGGCTTGCTCTGCCAGGTGCGATGTCAGCCGGGAGGAGGAGGTGGGGGGTATGGTTGATACCGCAGTCAGGGAAATGGGCGGTATTGACATCCTGGTGAACAATGCGGGTATCTATCCACGAATGCCACTGTCGGAAATGACTGGCGCTGATTTTGAGCGGGTGGTAGCCGTAAACCTGACCGGCACCTTTCTCTGCAGTCGATACGTCAGTCAAAAAATGATTGAGCAGAGGCGGGGCGGCTGCATCGTAAATATCGCTTCTATTGAAGCTGTCCACCCGTCTTCCAGTGGAATGTCAGCTTATGACGCCTCCAAGGGTGGCGTGCTGATGCTGACCAGGAGCCTGGCGCGAGAGCTTGGACCGCAGGGCATCCGGGTGAACGCCATCGCCCCGGGAGGCATTATGACCGGAGGCATGCTTTCCCATCTTGAGAAACCCTCGGAAGAGCCAGAAAAGGCGCAATTAAAAGAGCTAAAAGCGTTTATGTCGCGTATGGCTCTGGGGCGGATGGGCGACGCTGATGACGTTGCCCGGGTGGCACTATTTCTGGCGTCGGATTTAGCCAGCTATATGACTGGTGACTTAATCGTTGTTGACGGCGGCTATCTTGTTTCGTGAGGTCTCCATACTGCTTGATAATTTGAATAGTAAAGTAGTTTAAGGGGGTGCCAAAATGAAAAAAGTACTGGTCATGACCGATAGCGTAGCCGGCATACCCGAAAACCTGGCGGAAGAATACCAGATCACGACGGTTCCCGCCGCCAATATCATCTTTGACGGGCACAGCTACATTGAAGGGATAACTTTAAGCGTAACCGAAGCATACCAGCTAATCAGGAAAGACCCGGACAAGTTTACCACTTCGGCACTTACTCCTGCTTATTTCCTTGATGAATACCGTAAATTGAGTAAAAAAACGCCGAACATTCTTCACATTACGCTTTCGTCGGCGCTGAGTGCCAATCACAAGACGGCGCTGCTGGCATCAGAAACGTTGCAGAAAGAGTCGCCGCAAACCAACCTGAAAGTGTTTGATGCCAAGACGGTGGCGGGGGCACAGGGTTTAATCGTTCTGGCAGCAGCCAGAGCGGCAGCACGGGGAATGAGCCTTGACCAGGTAATCAGTGTCGCCGAGCAAGCCAGGCAAAAGACGAAAGGCATTATGATGCTGGATACGCTGCGCTATGTTTACCGCACCGGGCGGATGTCAAAGTTTGCCTCCCGGATGGCTTCTTTATTTAACATAAAACCAATCAACCGGATGACCGAGGCAGGCACGCTGGAGTTTGTGGACAAGGTGAGAAACCGGGAGAGCGGCTACCAGAAATTAATTGAGTTAATCAAGCAGGAAGCGGAGTCGGACTCGCTGCACTTCATGGTAATGCACGCTGCGGCTCCGGAAATGGCGAACCGGCTCAGCGAGTTGCTCAGGCAGAATTTTAACTGCTTGAGGGTGCTGGTCAGTGAATACAGTCCGGTGATGGGTTATGGCGCTGGCCCGGGAGCCATATTCGTTGGTTATCATCCCGAACTGGAGCCGGGAACTTAATCAGAGAGGCACGAGATGTCAAAAGTTCTGGTGATAACGGACACGGTATCCGGTATTTCCAGCGAATTAGCCAGAGAGCACAATATCAGAATAGTTCCGGCGGCTATCATCGTCTTTGACGGCACTTCCTATCCTGATGGCGTTGGCATTGGTACCAAAGAGGCTTACCAGTTACTGGAAAAAGACCCGGACAAATTTTCCGTATTACCGGTATCAGCGGGGTATTTATTTGATATTTATCGTGAGGCGAGCCAGGAGACAGAGAGCATAGTCCATATCAGCTTTTCTTCGGCGCTGAGCGGTGCCTATAATACCGCTTCTCTGGCGGCCAACCTGCTGCGCGAGGAATCTCTCGGCATCAGCATACGGGTAATTGACTCGAAAACCGCTGCCGGGGCGGAGGGGCTACTGGCGATAGCGGCGGCAAAAGCGGCGGCGAGGGGGATGAACCTTGAGCAGGTGGTAGAGGTCGTCGGGCAGGCGAGGCAGAAAACCGGCGGCATTATGATGCTGGATACCCTGCGCTATGTTTACCGTACCGGACGCATGCCGAAAACGGTAGCCAGGCTGGTATCCCTGCTCAATATAAAACCGATAAACCGCATGACCGATGAAGGCAGGCTGGAAATGATTGGCAGGGTCAGGAAGCGGGAGGACGGTTACCAGAAATTAATTGAGTCAATCAGGAGGGAAGCTGAGATAGACGCTCTCCATTTCATGGTGTCGCATGCCAGTGCTCCGGAAATGGCAGACAGGGTTGTTGAATTGCTGAAGCAGCATTTTAATTGCCTGAGTCTGGCAATTACCGAGTACAGTCCGATAATGGGCTATTCCGTCGGGCCAGGGTCCATCTTCGTTGGTTTTCGTCCCGGGCTGGACTTGCTGGGGGAGTGAAGCCGGGTATATAATAGTATCTTCCTGAAAGGGCTTTTTTCGTTTTAACCGCTTGTGATATAGTATGGTCTGGTATCGGCTGGACCAGATAGCTATTTGATTATGAGTACAGACACCCGACCGAGAAGTAAAAACAGGCTAGAGACGCTAGATAAATTTCGTGAAGTCATTGATACCTTTCCCAGGACCAGCCAGCTTCTGGACTGCAAGCGCCGGGGCAAGAAGGTATTCGGCTGGCTGTGCACCTATGCTCCAGAAGAGATAATGCACGCCGCCGGCATACTGCCCATCAGGATTATCGGCTATTCTTATGAAGCCGAGCTTGATGATGGGACGGCTTACCTCTACGTTAATAATTGCTCCTTTTCCCGCAGCTGCCTGCAGCTGGGGCTGAGGGGTGAATACGATTACCTGGATGGCGTCGTGGGCGGCTCTACCTGTGACGGCGCCCGGCGGCTGTTTGATTTGTGGCGCCACTACATCGGGACGCCATTCTACCACGTGCTCACCGTGCCGCGTAAATATACCGAGAAGGCGCATGAACTCTACTACCGTGAAGTGATGCAGTTTAAAGAGCACCTTGAAGAATACCTCGGTTTTGAGATAACTGACGAGGCGCTTTATAAATCAATAGCGCTGTATAATGAGTGGAGGAGACTGCTGCGGGAGCTTTACGGCCTGCGCAAACTGGACAAGCCGCCCATTACCGGCGCCGAGACCATGGAGGTATTGAATGCCAGCTTCCGCATGCCCAAAGAAACCTTCAACGAGTGGCTGCGGCAATTGCTGGATGAGATTGCCGCCTCGGGTAATGGACACACCGGGCGGGCGCGGTTGATGGTGGTGGGCAGTGTGCTCACCAACCCTGAATTCATCAAGTCCATTGAGGAGCAGGGAGGACTGGTGGTTACCGACGAACTCTGTACCAGCACCAGGTACTGGGGCGACCCGGTAATACTTGAGGGGGCTAAGTCTCCCGTGGAGGCGATTTCCCGGCGCTATTTAAACAATTTTCCCTGCGCCCGCATGTTCCCCTCGGAGGAGAGGTTCAGGCGGATACTTGAATTTGCCCGCGACTTCAAGGTGGACGGCGTCATCAGCCAGATTGTCCGCTACTGCGTGCCCTACGCCCATGACCTGCCGCTGCTCAGTAAAAAATTAGCCGCGCAGGGCATACCGACTCTTGCCCTTGACGTGGAATACGGCACCTCCGGTTCCGGGCAGATTCAGACCAGAGTCCAGGCTTTTCTGGAAATGCTGGAGGCAAGGAAACGATGAGCGGTTCCGGGGGTAATAATAAAATTAAAGCGATTATCAGCGCCTGCCGGCTGATTACGAAGATGAACCAGGCGCGTCCCGATGCCGCCAGGAGCGAGGTGATGTATTACCAGATGCTGAACAAGTACTATACCCGCCTGCTCAATGCCCGTGAAAACGGTGATTTCGTGGCGGCGCATACCGTCTTTTTCCCGTCCGAGCTTATCTATGCCATGGATATGGTGCCGATGCATACCGAGACGACCACCTGGATGACGGCGCTGTTCACCGGAGAGTGCAGCGATATTCTCGCCGCCGGTGCGGAGCTGGGTCTGGCGAACGAAATATGCACCCCGCACCGCGGACTGGCGGGCGCCTTTGCGCTGGGCACTGTGCCCCGACCCGACGTTATGCTGTGGTCGAACATGGTCTGCGACAACACTGCCAAGAGCGGCGAGCTTATCATGGAGGTCTGCCAGTGCCCCGGTTTTTTCATTGACCGCCCGTTCAAGGATAGCGAGTACGAAAGAAAATACCTGGTCGGTGAGCTGGAAGACATGGTGCACTTCCTTGAGGAAAAGTCGGGGAAGAAGATGGACTGGGACAGGCTGTCCGGGATTGTCGCCCGGATGGACCGGCAGATTGAGCTGGTGCGTGAGATTAACGAACTGCGCAAGGCGGTGCCGACGCCGTTTCATTCCCAGGGCTTCCTGGAGCTGGTCTCGGTGGACTATCTCTTTCCCGGTCAGCCGGAAGCGATTGAGTATCTGGAAACGCTGCGACAGGAGCTGGCGGAGGCGGTGAAAGAGGGAAAAGGGGCGGTGCCCGATGAGCGTTTCCGCCTGATGAGCTTGTTTATCCCTCCGATGTACCTGATGGGGTTTCTGGAGAAGATTTCTCAGGAATACGGGGCGGTCAGCGTGGTTGAGCCCTTTTTTACCTACTGGGGGGAGGGGAGGCTTGACCCGGCAAAGCCGCTGGAGAGCGTGGCGCAGAAGGCTTACATGATTCCCGAGGTGCGGATGTACGGTCCGCTGAACGGGCGGGCGCTGAACAGCATCGTTGACTGCGCCAGGGAGTATAAAATTGACGGGGCGATATACTATGCCGACGTCGGCTGCCGGCATACCTGCGCCACGATAAAGCTTTTCAAGGACACGCTGAACGAGATTGACGTGCCGGTATTGACGCTGGACTGCGATGTCGTTGACCAGACGGCAACATCTAAAGAAGAAGTGCGTGAAAAGCTGGAGCAGTTCTTTGAGATGCTGGAAGACCGCTAATTTTTATTATAACTAGCTATGAAAGCACTGGGAATAGACATAGGCAGCCTGAACACCAAAGTAGTCATTCTGGGGGATAACGGCATTTTAGCCTCGGTGATTACCGCCTCGGGTGATGAGCCGGAACCAGCCGCCAGGGAAGCCACCGAAAAGGCACTGAAGCAGGCTGGTTTAAGCTCTGGCGACGAGCTGTACATCGTCGCCACCGGGGTGGGCGGGAAGTCCATTTCTTTTAACAAACAGAGTAAAGCCATTACCACCTGCCTGGCACGGGGCATCAATTATCTCTACCCTTCAGCGCGGATGGTGATTGACATGGGGGCGGAAAGCAGCGTGGTGGTGAAGTTGAACGAGCGGGGAAGAGTTAATGACTGGGCAGACCAGGACAAGTGCGCTGCCGGGACGGGCATCTTCCTGCAACAGATGGCCAGGCTGCTGCAGATGTCGTTGCCGGAAATGTCAGAGCTTGCCTTCAAGGCCAGGTCAAGCGCCGATATAACCAATACCTGCGCTGTTTTCGCCGAATCCGAGGTTATATCGCACATCCACCGTGACCCACCGACGCCTAAAGAGGAAATAGTGGCCGGTATTTATCTATCGGTGATAAGCCGCATCATGGCGCTGTGCAAGAGAATCGGCATTGAGCAGGATGTTGCCGTGGCGGGTGGGGTGGCGCTGAGTGGAGGACTGGTCAATACCCTGGAGAGAGAGATGGGTGGCAAAGTGCTGACACCGGAGGAGCCCCAGATTGTGGCTGCCCTGGGCGCTGCCGTTGTCGCCAGGGAGAATATAGAAAAGGGTTTAAGCTGATGGCATTTGCCGGCATTGATATTGGTTCAAGGGCTTCCAAAGCCGTTATATTAGAAGACAACGCTATTGTGTCATTGGTCATCCGTGATACCGGTCCGGAGAGCGTAAAGACCTCTTACCTGGTGATAGAAGATGTGCTGAAAGGGACGGGGCTTACCCTTGAGGACATCCAGTACACGGTTGCCACCGGCTACGGGAGAGTGCTGGTGCCCTTTGCCAGCGAGAATATCTCCGAGATAAGCTGCCACGCCAGAGGCATCAACTGGTACTTCCCCTCGGTGAGGACTATTCTGGATATGGGAGGGCAGGACTGCAAGGCAATCAACTGCGATGGGGGTGGGGTGGTAACCAACTTCGTCATGAACGACAAATGCGCCGGTGGGACAGGCAGGTTCCTGGAGATGATAGCCGAGGTGCTGAATACCCCGCTGGAGAAGATTGGCGATTTGTCGCTGGCTTCCAAGAGCGCCATCCCCTTTAATACCATCTGTGCCGTCTTTGCCAAGTCAGAGGCGATAGTGCACCTGAGGAAGGGGGTTGCCAAGAGCGATATTATGGCGGGACTGCATGAGGCGATAGCGATACGCTGCCTGAACCTGCTAAAGAGGGTTTCCATCAAGAAGGAGTTCAGCATCACCGGGGGCATTGCCAAAAACAAGGGAATGGTAGCCAAGCTCAGGGAAAAGGTGGGGCTGGAGCCGCTGCTCTGTGAAGACCCGCAAATCGTCGGGGCGCTGGGGGCGGCGCTTTTCGCCCGGGAGCGCTCGGCAGGAGCCGGCACCAGGGCAATGAAAGCCCAGTACGGCTATGACGACGGCACCGGAGCTTACTTTATCACCATTGATACCGGGCGGTGTAATGGCTGTGGCGAGTGTGTGCCCGCCTGCCCGGCGGGAATTCTGGTTATGGACCGGGACGGCAGCGGGCAGTTAAAAGCCGTGGTGAACGAGGCAGCTAGGAAAAAGCTCGCCCTTTTGTGCCCGGGATTTAAAATCTGTAGCCGCCAGAACGAAGTAAATTGCCACAGCGTCTGCCAGCAGAAGGCGATAGGTCATAGCTGGTAATATGGTGTAAAATAGCTTAAAAGCAGCAGGAGGTAGCCATGGAAGGGTCAGCAAGCAAGCGGAAGGTGAAGATAGCCGTTGACGCCATGGGGGGGGACTTTGCTCCCGAGGAAATAGTCAAAGGGGCAGTCCAGGCGGCTAGAGAGCTGGGGGTGGAGATTAGGCTGGTGGGGGTTAAGGCGGACGTTGAGGAGGTGTTGGACAAAGGCGATACCGCCAGCCTGCCGATTGGGCTGGTTGAAGCCACAGAGATAATTACCGACGAGGAGGAGCCAGCCTATGCGGTACTGCGTAAACCCAACAGCTCGGTGGCGCTGGCGGCCAGGATGGTCAAGAGCGGCGAAGCCGATGCCATGGTAAGCGCCGGCTCGACCGGGGCTTCCATGGTCTCCAGCCTGCAGTATATCGGGACGCTGCCGGGTATAGAGCGGCCGGTGGTGGGCGGGGCGTTCCTCCGAATGTCCCCCAACTGCGTGGTCCTGGACCTCGGCGCCAACGTGGGCTGTCAGACCTACCAGCTGGTTAACTTTGCCGTGGTGGGCACGGTCTACGCCAGGAGCTTTCTGGGTATTGCAGAGCCTACAGTGGGGCTGCTCAATGTCGGGGCTGAGGAAGGCAAAGGCAATGAACAGGCCAAAGAGGCTTATACTTTGATGAAAAAGAGCGGGCTTAACTTCGTGGGTAATGTTGAGGGCATGGATATACCCAGAGGCAAAGCGAATGTCGTCGTCTGTGATGGCTTCGTCGGCAACATACTGGTCAAGTTCTGCGAAGGTCTGGGCAGGATGGTCAGCCGCTGGCTTAGCCAGGAACTGAAAGACAGCCTTGAGGCGGATGACCTGGAGAAAGTGAGCCAGAAGCTCTACGGTCTGATGAGTCCCGGGGAGGTGATGGGGGGTGGTCCCCTGCTGGGGGTGGACGGGGTGGTTGCCGTGGCGCACGGGAGCAGCCGGTCGGCACAAATAGTCGGCACCATCAAGCAGGCGAAACTGTGCGTGGAGAGCGGTTTTGTGGCTATGCTCCGGGCTGAGTTAGAGAAGGTCCAGGGGAAAATTTAGTTAGCTAAACCGGAATGAGTGATAATATTGCTGTAATCCCTGCGGAGAAGGAGAGAAGATGTCAACACTTGGTGAAGTAAAGAGGATTATCGCCAGAGTTACCCGCTGTGGTGAGCAGGAAATTAATGCGGAGACAGCGTTGAAAGATATAAAAGCCGATTCCCTGCACTGGGTGCAGATTATAGTCGGCATAGAAAACGCCTTTGATATTGAAGTAGATATAGACCAGATGAAAGAATTTCAAACGATAGAGGATTTCGTCGCCTATATTGAGAGTAGCCACAAGTAGCTCCGGGATAAGTACCTGGTTGAGGCAAGAACCCGGAGCCGTTTTTTAAGTTTAACAGGTCCCGTTATCGCTATGATTTCTTCTTTTTGATTATGTCTCTCACCGCCCGGGCGATATGCTCCGCCGATATTTCGTACACTTTCTTCAGTTCGGCTATCGTTCCCGACTGACCGAAGCGGTCTTTGATACCGACTCTCTTCACCGGAACCGGGTAGTTCTCCGCCGTAACCTCGGTAACGGCACTTCCCAGACCGCCTTTAATGCTGCTGTCTTCCACGGTAACAATGGCGCCGGTCTCTCTGGCGGCTTTGATGATAGCTGCCTCGTCTATCGGCTTGAGGGTGTGCATATCCAGCAAGCGCACCTTGATGCCTTCTTTAGCCAGAGTGTCGGCAGCTTCCAAAGAGTCGGCTACCATGATTCCGGTGGCAATGATGGTGGCATCTTCACCATCGGTTAGCGTTACCGCTTTGCCCAGTTCAAACGGGTATTCCTCTTTGAAGATGGTGGGGGCGGGGGGATTGGACAGCCTGATGGCTACCGGTCCTGCGTATTCAGCGACGGCTCTGGTTATCTTTCTCGTTTCCACCGGGTCGGCGGGAGAGACGAGAACCATATTGGGTATGGCGCGGAGGGCGGCTATCTCCTCAATGATTTGATGGGAGCCTCCCATGAAGGGCAGGAGCATACCGGAGTTGCAGAGGACTATCTTCACATTGAGCTTATCAAAAGCCACGTTCTGCCTTATCTGGTTATAGGCACGGCCAACGGCGAAAATGCTGTGGCAGTGGGTGAAGGGTATTTTACCACCCCCGGCCAAACCAGCCGCAGTGGTTACCAGACTTGCCTCGGCAATGCCGAGGTCATAGATACGGTCGGGTTGCTCTTTTTGCAGAAATTCACCGGCGGCACCTCTGGGAAAATCGCCGTAAAGCATGACAACGTCACTGTTTTTCTTGACCACTTCCAGCATGGCCTCATTGTAAGCTTCATACATGGTTTTCATATCGCCCGGTGGTTCCATTACGTAGTTACGTTTCATTTTTTACTCCCTCGTTGTGTTAGTCAATCATGGTGCAAACTTGCCGGCGGCTTTATTTCAGCGCCGCCATGGCGTCGGCATACATTTCATCGGTAATCTTGCAGAAGTGCAGGTTTTTGTGCTCGAAAGAAGGCACTCCCTTGCACTTAACGGTATGGGCAATGATGACCTGGGGTTTACCCCTAATTTTATCCGCCCAATCCAGAGCACCGAGAATCTCATTATAATTATGTCCGTCTATCTCGGTAGTCTCCCAGCCAAAGGCTTTCCACTTTTCCATCAGCGGTTCCAGCTTCATTCTTTCTGATACGGTACCGCTGGATTGAAATTCATTGTGGTCAACAAAGGCGGTTAAATTGTCTATCTGGTAATGGGGTGCCGCCAGGGCAGCTTCCCAGACCTGCCCCTCATCACATTCACCATCGCCGATGATGCAGAAGACGTGGTAACGCGGGACTGGTCTGCCTGACTGGTCTTTGGGCGCACCGATTCTGGCGGCCAGCGCTTCACCGATGGCAAAGGACAAGCCCTGTCCCAGTGACCCACCGGAATACTCAATCCCGGGGACGATTCTTTCGGTATGTGCCTGTAATGTGGCACCAAGCTTGCCGTAGGTTAAGAATTCCTTCTTGGGAAAGTAGCCCATTTCACCCAGGGCGGCGTACACCGTCTCGCAGCAGTGAGCTTTGGAGACAATCAGCCGGTCCCTGTCTTCCCATTGCGGATTCCCGGGGTCATGCTTCATGTGGTGAAAAAAGAGCGCGGTAACAATGTCTGCCTGGGAAAACGAGCCGCCGACCCAGCCAATTCCGGCTTCTTTTATCATGGTGACGGCTTCTCTTCTTATGGTCTTTGCCTTCGCTTCCAGTTCCCTGATTAACTTTTCATCGTAAGCCATAGCTTTCGTACCTCCGTACATGATAGATGCATTATACACCATTTTTATTTCCTGAGCATTCCGGGCGCCGGATAAGTTCAATTAGATTTTGTGGTGCGGGTCTGGCAGGTTTGCGATGGGCTACTCCGTCAACCACAGCCGAACGGGACCCGAGATAATTGACAGCAAGCGGTAAAAAATCTACTATTAAAGTTGCCCAAATATAATATCATTATTGATAAAAAGAGGGAGGTAAGATGAGTACCATAGTGTTAATGGGTGCCGGTGGGAAGATGGGTTGCCGCATCGCCAGGAATTTGAAGGATAATCTCAATAACTGACGGTCCCTTTGCTTCTATGGTTTGCTTCAAAGCCGGTCTTATTTTTGCAGGGCCTCTTTCTCACTACCGCCCCAGGCCTGTGCCAAATGCTAAATTAGGCAGGAAAGTAGCTATCTCAGGAACGTATGTAGTAAGAAATAGCGCTGGTAGTAGGGAGAAAAGCATAAAAGGTATACAATACTTAAAATAGTTCTGTAAGGGCGTTTCCATTATAGCACCAGCCTCGTAGAGAGCCGTGGCTACAGGGGGCGTAAGCAAACCCAATCCCAGACCGCACATCACAATCCCGGCAAAATGGTAAGGGTTGACCCCAAGCTGTGTCGCTGCCGGCAACAACAGGATACCACTCAATATTGAGCCCGAGTTATCATCTATAATCATACCCATCAAAATCAGCAAGATGTCGAACATCAATAGCTGGACCATTAGGTTCTCCGAAACAGCAACAAGAAGGGCTACCAACTGCTGAACTACATTTTGCCAAATCATAATGCGACTTATGACAAACAAGAAGAACAGAAGAGCCACAATCATGCCAATAATAGATATTGAATGTAACATAGCCCGGCCAAGCTGGGTACGGGTCATACTCCTGTAGATAGCAAAACATATTATTAAAGCAGCCACACACCCCGCGGCTGCAGCTTCCGTTGGAGTGAAGATTCCCCCGTAAATTCCGCCCAGAACGATAACCGGTAGTAATAAAACGAGAGAAGTTCGCTTGCCATAATGTCCGAGCTCTCTAACTCTTCCAGCAAATCCCACCTTAGGTAAAGTCCTGAGAGGAAACCGGCGAGTCATTATAATGTTGATGATAGAACTCAAAGTAATAATCACCAGTCCAGGCCCAATAGTGGCCAAGAAGCAAGCCGCTATACTCAGTTGCCCTGCGAAACCAAACATTATCATATCCATGCTGGGTGGAATGAAGAGGGCTAACATAGCCGAGCAGACAATTACGGCTACGCTGTAGCCTCGGGGATAACCTTCTTCCACCATCCGTGGAAACATTAGTGTCCCGAATGTAGCCAGGGCTGAAGCCGCACTTCCAGATATAGCACCAAACATTCCACAGCCCCACACCACTACTAAGCCTAACCCCCCTTTGACTCGCCCTACTATGACATTAACAAAGTCTATGAGCCTTGTGGCTAGACCACTATATTGCATTAGCAAGCCAAGGAATACAAAGAGAGGAATGGCAACTAGTGGAAAGGAAGTTAAAAGGCCAAAAGTAGAGGGTATAACCCAACCTAGCTTCATATGGTAAAGGAGTATCAGAGCAAGAGTACCGGCACCAAAAGCAAAGCCTATTGGCACTTTAATCACCATAAGTGCCACAACCCCCATTATGACCAAAACTAAGATGAGCAAGGTATCCTCACTTTCTCATGATTTCCTGTGCCTTATCTTGTTGCTGAAATCTAATATGAAAAAGACACACGAAAGGATTAAACCGATGGCTACGGCGCTTACCAGAAAGATTCTTGGATAGCCAATGTCAGGAGTAGTTTGCTTTCCGATGGCTACTCCGAGGTAGCTATATACAAGGCAAACTACTATGGCGATGAGGGGGGCGGCCATCTCAAGGTATCTTGAAACTGAGCGGCTTTTAACTATCATGCTTAAGATATCAACAGTGACGTGCCCTCTACGGTAAGTTACATAGGCCATGGCGAGCAGGTAAAGGTATGCTGCCCACAAGGTAACAACTTCAGTTATGCCGTAGAAGGGCACTCCCGGGATAAATCGCTGCACGATTTCCGTAAAGACACTTAGAGTCAGCCCCCCCAAAAGAACATATAAAATCACCCTTGGAATTGAAGCCATTTACTTCGATTTCCTTGAATTTATGCCACTATGCTTACTTACTTAACAAACTTTATTGCCTATAGTGGAGGTTCTTGAGCATGCGCACGAACTTCATCCATAAACTCTTTGCCGATAAGTTCCTTCTCAGCGTAATTCCATTCTATGTCACGGTCTCGTTTTATGATTTCGGCAAGCACTGCTGGAGCTAAGTCAATTACCTCTACGCCAACCTCTTTGCATTTCTCTGGCCAATACGACGCCTCGTCTTCCTCTATAGCATCAAAACCGAACTCCTGAACTTCGTAAGCAGCGTCCTGAACTATTTTCTGGTCCTCCGCTGACAGCGAGTTAAATAAGTCCAGGTTCATCATCAAAGGCATAGCGTCAACTTTACCACGTTCCTCAATACGATAGCGGATGACATCTGAATACTGGACGGCGCGGTTCATTCCTGACCCAACCCAGCCATCTATAGTCCCGGTTTGAAGAGCCGTATAGACTTCAGAGAAGGGCAGCACAACACCTTTAAACCCCATGGCCTCGGTATGTTTTTCCATTGTCTTGACCGGTTCGCACCTTATCTTCATTTTGGCAGTATCTGCGAACCAATTCTCCGGAGTATCCACGCGCGGCAGGTGGCCTTCAGTCATATGGACCCCGACCCACCCCTCATGCATCCAATAAAGCACTTTGAGGTTAGCGTCAGCTGCCACCGGCTGCAGCATCTTTGCCAGCCAACCGTTGGGGAGCATAAATGCATCCCGGCAACTTTCGGAGTCGAAGTACATATAGTTTAGACAATTTACGTTCAGCCTCTCATCAAATGCTGGACTTATGCAAGCCATTGACAGTTCCAGGCTGCCCTCTGCAACCAGCTCGTTCTGTACGGTCCAGTCGCCAAGCAGGCTTCCAGGATAAAGCCCGATTGTAATCCTACCATCCGACCTTTCGCTTACCAGCTTAACGAACATTTCTGCGCCACGCACACGAATACAAGTAGGGAGTTCGCCTATTATGCCTAATCTCCAGTCATACGTGGGTTTTTCTCCTCCTGGTGCTGGTGCTGGTGCTGGTTCTGGTGCTGCACAGGCAGTGGCAATCAAACCAGTGACTAGGACCACTACCATAACCAAAGCAAGCATTCCTCTTTTTTTCATTTCTCCTCCTCACAAAATTTTAGAGCTTGGCCGTTTCAAAATTTTTTCCTATTGAAATGTATCACCCCCTTTCATCTTATTTTAGGGGCACTGCCAAATTTTTAGAATGTCGGGACCTTGTCTCCCAGTTAAGCTGACTCAGAAAACTTTCAGACTACTCCTCATTCTCAGCTAGAAGGGAGTATTCTTAAGCGGTAATCATATAAGATTTTCAGTGATTTCCATTATAGCACTGATTGTCGAGTTTCGGCAAGATAATTGACAACAAACGGTAAAAAATCTACTATTAAACTTGCCCAAATATAATATCATTATTGATAAAGAGAGGGAGGTAAGATGAGTACCATAGCGTTAATGGGTGCCGGCGGGAAGATGGGTTGCCGCATCGCCAGGAATTTGAAAGATAATCCTGACCATACTACACTTTATGTTGAGATTAGCAAAGAAGGCATAGCCAGTCTGGCTGAGCTTGGTGTGTCGGTGACACCTCAAGACGAAGCCATTGCGCAGGCCGATGTGGTGATTCTGGCGGTGCCTGACGCGCTAATCGGTAAGATTTGCTCGGATATTGTGCCCAGGCTCAAGAGCGGCACCATGGTTATGGGGCTTGACCCGGCGGCGGGATATGCCGGTGTTTTGCCAGAGCGTAAAGATATAACCTACTTCATTACCCATCCCTGCCACCCGCCTTTATTCGGTGACGAAACCGACCCGGAAGCCCTGCGGGACTGGTTTGGCGGCGTTAAAGCCAAGCAGAACATCGTCTGTTCTTTGCACCAGGGTCCTGATGAGGACTATGCCAGGGGAGAAGCCATTGCCCGGGTAATTTTTGCCCCGGTGACGAGAGCACACCGTCTCACCACCGAACAGATGGCGATTCTGGAACCGGCGCTGGTGGAGACATTGGCTTTAACCTGTTTCTTCGTTATCCGTGAAGCGATGGAAGAAGCCATCCGAATGGGCATCCCGCCGCAGGCAGTCCGGGACTTTTTACTCGGTCACCTCCGCACCACGGCGGCTATTGTCTTTGATTTCGCCGGCGCTCCTCCTTCTGACGGCGCCATGCTGGCGGTGGCTAAAGCCAAAGAGCAGATTTTCCAGCCTGACTGGAAGAAGCTCATGCAGATTGAGAGTGTTAAGAAAAGCGTAAGGGAAATTGCCCGAGCCACAGAGAAAGGCTAAAAGCGTGCGCTTGGTCTGATGACTCACGGACAGGCTATTTATTCGTGGCCAGTCGGCCGAGTTGTTCCCTGACCTGGTCTAGCGTCAGACCGCTGATGCCAATAGCTTTCTGCTTGCTGGTAAAGCCCTTCTCAATGGTAAGGTTGCTCTTACTTATGCTAAGAATGTCGCTGAGGAACCCGATTAGCTCCTGATTGGCTCTGCCTTTGACCGGCGGCGCGGCAATTTTTAGCTGCCAGGCACCATCTTTGAATCCCAGCAGCTCATTCCGGTTCGCATTCGGCTGAACCTGAAGCCAGATTGTTGTTTTTTCTGCTTTCATGCTGGGTCCTCCGGGCGGTGGGGAGTACTGGCGAAAGTATTACCAGGCATTTTGCCAGATTTGCCTGACCTCGTCCAGGGTGATTGGCCTGGGGTTATTGGCCAGGAGGCGGGTAACGTCCATGGTGGCTACCGCCATTCCTTCCAGGGCTTCCCGGGGTACTCCCAGGTCCCGAAGATGGAGGGGAATGCCAATATCCTTAGCCAGAGCCTTGATTGCCTCCGCGCCCTTTTCGGCGGCTTCCCGGGGAGAGAGCCTGTCTGTCTTTACCCCCAGCATGCGGGCAACGATGGCATATTTCGGCAGGTTGGCGGACAGGTTGAATTCCGTAACGTAGGGGAAGAGAACGCCGTTAGCCACCCCGTGAGGGACGTGAAAGCGAGCACCGAGGGGATAGGCGAGGGCATGGACGGCGGCAGTACCAGCGTTGGCCAGCGTGATTCCGGCGAGGAGCGAGCCTTCCGCCATGCCGTGGCGCGCTTCTTTGTCGGCGCCATTTTTAACCGCCCGCCTGAGGTTACCGGCAATAAGCTCCATTGCTTTGAGAGCGGTGGCATCGCTGAAGGTGTTGGCTTTGTTGCCGGTATAGCATTCAACGGCATGAATAAGGGCGTCCAGTCCGGAGGCAGCGGTTACCTTCGGGGGGCATCCGTAGGTCAGGGTGGGGTCGACAAGGGCCAGGCGGGGAATGAGATAAATGCTCACCATGCCCATTTTAAGCTGTTTTTCCGGGTTGCCGAAGATGGCATTCTGGGTTACCTCGCTTCCAGTTCCAGCCGTCGTCGGCAGAGCGAAAACCGGTATGCCGTAGCCGGGAATCTTATCAATGCCGGCATAATCCTGGCCATCGCCACCGTGAGCCAGGAGAATGGACAGCGCCTTGGCGGTATCCAGGCTTGAACCGCCGCCAACGCCTACCAGGAGGTCATACTTACTGGTGCGGAACTTTTCGGCGAGAGCATTGAGTCGGGTAAAAGTGGGCTCGGGCTCGGCTTCAGCGCAGACATCTACCGAGAGTTTGGCTCCCGACAACTGCTCTTTGACCCGGTCGGCCAGTCCCGCCTGATGAACTCCGGGGTCGGTGATAATCAGGGCACGCCTGGCGGCGAGCCTGTTGGCTTCGTCACCGAGGGCATCCAGAGCGCCGACACCAAAAATAATTTTTCCCGGAAACATGAGTCGATAAATATCCATGGCCTAATCTCTCCTTTCTGTCAGACGGAGAACAGATAAAAGATATTTTGTCCTGAGTTTCCAGTAACAACTGCTTTGTCTATGTTAAAACCATGCCCGTCCTGTGTCAAGAACCCGTTCCAGGCTGGCAATTCCGGGCGGTGTTAAGTTATAATAAACATCGTGTAGTTATCCCCGGTGTGGAGAGAATAGTTTGGATACGGAAAAGCTAAAGGCTTTGGTGATAGGCGAGATAGAGAGTCGCCGGGAGCAACTAAATCAGCTGAGTTTGAAAATACACGATAACCCGGAAACGGCTTTTCAAGAGGTCAGGGCAGCCGCCTGGCTGACGGAGTACCTGAAGGAAAATGGCTTCTCCGTAGAACAGGGCATTTGTGGACTGCCCACGGCTTTCCGGGCGCGTTACGGGGAGGGCAAACCAGCGATTGCGCTGCTGGCTGAATATGACGCTTTACCGAAGCTCGGTCATGCCTGCGGTCATAACCTCATTGCCACCAGTGCCGCTGGTGCCGGGGTGGCTGCTAGGTTAGCCGCCGATAATTTCGGGGGCAGCATTCTGGTTATGGGCACGCCGGGGGAGGAGATGTACGGGGGCAAGGTGTTCATGGTCAAACGGGGCGCTTTTGATGATGTTGATGCCGCCATGATGGTACACCCGGCGGGGTTGAATACCGCTACCACCAAATTTCTTGCCTGCCAGACGCTGGAAGTAGAGTTTTTCGGTAAAGCGGCTCATGCCGCCGCCCGACCCGAGGCTGGCATCAATGCCCTGGAAGCCATGATGCAATCTTTTGCGGCTATCAATTCATTACGGCAGCATATCAAGGATAGCGCCCGCATCCACGGCATCATAACCGATGGTGGCGAGGCGGCGAACATCGTTCCGGCCCACACTGCCGGAACTTTCATCGTGCGTGCCGAAGATGACGGCTATCTTGACGAATTAAAGAAGAAGGTCATAAATTGCTTTGTTGGTGCCGCTACCGCCAGCGGGGCCAGGCTGGAGTATAAATGGGGGGAGGCGCGCTACGCTACGCTGCGCAATAATTTCACGCTGGCCAAGCTGTTCAGAAAAAATCTGCAGTCCCTGGGCCGGCGGGTGCATCTTTCCAACCCCAGAATCGGCATCGGCAGCAGTGACATCGGTAATGTCAGCCAGGTTGTACCCAGCATTCATCCTCTGGTCGCCATAGTGCCGCCAAAAGTAGCCAACCATTCTCCTCAGTTTGCTGATGCGGCTGCTTCGGAAGCTGGCACCCGGGGGCTTCTTGACGCCGCCAAGGCGCTGGCGCTGACCGTGGTCGACTTGCTGGCTGGTCCAGAAACGTTTGCCCGAGTCAAAGAAGAGTTCAGGCGAGGAAGCGAATGATAGTTGCGGTTGACGCGGCTGGCGGTGACTACGCTCCGCATGAAGTCGTCAAGGGGGCGGTGAAAGCGGCGCAGGAGTACGAGGTGGAGGTGGCGCTGGTGGGCAGAAAGAAAGTGCTCCATGTGCTGGCGGGCCGCCATTTGCACAAACCCGGCGTCACCATTGTTGAAGCCAGCCAGACAATTGAGGCTAACGAGTCGCCGATGAAGGCGATTCGCAGCAAGCCCAAATCTTCAATAGTGGTTGGCATCAACCTGGTGAAGGAAGGAAATGCCGCCTCTTTTGTTTCGGCGGGGAACACCGGGGCAGTACTGGGTGCGGCGCTGCTCGGCCTGGGGAAAATAAAAGGTATTGAACGCCCGGCGATTGCCTGTATTATGGACATCACCCCATCTACTCCCGTGCTTCTTATTGATGCCGGTGCCAGTGTTGATTGCCGCCCGAGCCATCTGGTTCAGTTTGCTCAGATGGGAGCTATCTTCAGCCGGCATGTGCTCGGCATCAGTTCGCCGCGTGTTGGCTTGCTCAGTAACGGTGAGGAAGAAGGTAAGGGTAACCAGCTGGTTCTGGAGAGCTATCAACTGTTGAAGAAGGCGAAAAATATAAATTTTATTGGCAATATAGAAGGACAGGATATATTGAAAGTAACCGCTGATGTCGTCGTTACCGATGGTTTCACCGGGAATATCGTCCTCAAGACGGTTGAAGGAATGAGTGACACTTTTTTAAGCTCGGTGCGGCAGATAGGGAATGTCATTTCCAATGTTTATCGCTTCCGGGGGCGCGATTTGCTGCGTGACATCGGACTGGGTTCCTGGGTTAACCGAATAGACTACCGGGAGTACGGAGGGGCCTGTCTGCTCGGGGTAAATGGCAATGTCATTATTGCTCACGGGCGCAGCCAGGCCAAGACGATTAAGAATGCCATCGCTATCGCCAAACATATGGCGGAGCAAAACATATCGCAGATAATTAAGGAGGAAATTCGTGAGCAAACCAGTGGAAGTTAATGACAGTAACTTTGAGCAAATCGTGCTGCAGGCAAAGACACCGGTACTGGTTGACTTCTGGGCGGAATGGTGCGCGCCATGTCGTATGGTAGCGCCGGTCGTCAAGGAGCTGGCGGAGGAATATGACGGCCGGGTGAGTTTTGGCAAGCTGGATGTCGACCATAACCCCAGGACGGCCAGCCGGTATGGTATCATGAGTATTCCTTCCCTGATTCTTTTCAAGAATGGGGCTCCGGTAGCCAATATCGTTGGCTTCAGGCCCAAGGCTGACCTGAAAAAAAGGCTGGATGCCGCCCTTGAGTGATCCGGGATATTCAAAAGCCAAGAGTGAGGACAAAGGAGAACGAGGTTGACGGGCAAGCAAGCATACGATGTAGTTATTATTGGGGGTGGTCCGGCAGGACTCACCGCCGGGATTTACACGGCAAGGGCCAGGCTGAGAAGCCTGCTGATTGAAAAAGCCGCTCCGGGAGGCTGGATTGTCAATGCCGGGGTGGTGGAGAATTACCCTGGCTTTCCCCAGGGCATCAGTGGCATGGAGCTGGCTGATTTGATGAACGAGCAGGCGGCAAAGTTCGGCATGGAAACACTGACCGCCGAGGTTACCGGTCTTGAGCTTAAAGGCGAGCAAAAATTAGTCAGGACCACCGAAGGAGACATTGTCGCCAAAGCGGTGATTATCGCCGGGGGCTCCGACCGGGCTAAATTAGGCGTGCCGGGAGAGGAGGAATTTATGGGCAGGGGGGTCGCCTTCTGTGCCGTCTGCGATGCTTATTTCTATAGAGACCTTCCGGTGGTAGTGGTCGGTGGGGGCAATGCGGCTATCAACGAGGCTCTGGAGCTGAGCAAGTTTGCTTCCAAGGTCACCGTAATCCATCGGCGCCAGGAACTGCGCGCCACCCGCATCCTTCAGGAGAGGGCTTTTGCTGAACCCAAAATTGAGTTTTTATGGAACACCGTGGTGGAGGCAATTGGGGGCGGGGACGTGGTGGAAAGGCTGAGGCTGCGCAACGTGCTCAGCGGAGAGAAATCTACTCTGGATATATCCGGAATCTTTGTCGCTACCGGTACCAAGCCCAACACTGACTATCTCAAGGGGGTCTTACCGCTGGATGCCAGTGGCGCCATAACGACCAACGAAAAGATGGAAACGGAGGTGTCGGGCATCTTTGCCGCCGGGGATATACGCTCCAATTCCATCCGCCAGGTTGCGGCGGCGATTGGGGATGGTGCGGTGGCGGCTATCTATGCGGAAAAGTTCATAACTAGCTAAAATTGATTGATTTATTGGGTGAAAGAATTAGGCTTTATCTTTTTGATGACCGCCAATGTCTATAATTCCGTTTTTACTTTGGTGCTTGGTAAAGCAGGGGCAAGTATAATTATATTCAAGGAGAAAAGGTATGAAGGTTGTTTTTCTGGAGGACGTGCCGGATGTGGCTGAAACCGGTGAGATTAAAGAAGTTGCCGCCGGATACGCCCGAAACTTTTTAATACCCAAAAAGCTGGCCATAATGGCTGACGCCAGGGCGACTCATATCGTTGAGGTACAACTGAAGAAGAAAGCTCGTTTGCAGGCTGAAACCGAAGCCGAGATGAGGGAACTGGCCAAGCAACTGGAGGGGCAGAAGATTGCTCTCAAGGCTCGGGCGGGGGCTAAAGAACGACTTTACGGTTCGATTACCAACGCTGATATTGCCGAGGAGTTAAGCAAGAGTGCCGGGCTGGTGGTTGACAAGAGGAAAATAGAACTGGACGAGCCCATCCGTGAGGTCGGCAGCTACGAGATAGCTATCAGACTGACCAAAGACATCATACCCAAGATAAAACTCACCGTGAAGGAAGAGGAGGAGAAGAAGGAGGAAGGCAAGGGGAAGAAGGAAGAAGGTAAGGGGAAGAAGCGGAGCAAGGCGGAGAAGAAAGCGGTAGAGGCGGAGGAAGAGGAGGAGAAGAAGGAGGAAGGCAAGGGGAAGAAGGAAGAAGGTAAGGGGAAGAAGCAGAGCAAGGCAAAAAAGAAAGCGGCAGAGGTGAAGGAAGAAGAGGCAAAGGAGAAAGAGGAGACGAAATAGGATGTACGGCGAAAAACTACCGCCACATGACATTGATGCAGAGGAAGCAGTCATCGGCTCCTTGCTGATAGACGGCAGCGCCATCTATAAAATTGCTACTTTTCTGCAGCCGTCAGACTTCTATGGTGAACAAAACCAGTGGCTGTACGCAGCCTGCATGTCACTTTACGAGCGTAATGAGGCGGTAAATCAAATCACCGTGGCGCAGGAACTGGACCGGCAGGGGAGGCTGGAGCCATGCGGCGGCGCCGCCTACCTGAGCCATCTCATATCCATATGTCCTACTTCTCTTGACGTTGAGCACTATGCCCGAATTGTCTATCGGCTGTCGTTAATGCGTGGTCTGATTAACGCCGGTGGCCAGATTGCCGCCGTTGGTTATGAGGCCGGGCCGGATGTTAATGCCAGTTTAGGCCATGCCGAGGATATTTTATTCAAGCTGCGTCACGGGCAGGCTGACCGGGACTTCACTCATATCCGCCAGGTGCTGGACAAGTATTTTGAGACTACCCCGACTCCGGAAGCAGAGGGCTATCCGGAGGCACCACCGCCCTATGTGCTCTCCAACTTTGTTGGTCTGGATGAGTTCCTGGGCGGGTTTCAGCGCTCTGACCTGATAATTATTGCCGGACGGCCCAGCATGGGTAAAACGAGTTTAGCCCTCAGCGTTGCCCGGAATGTCGCCGTGGAGCAAAAGGCGTGTGTCGCTATGTTCAGCATGGAAATGGCTAAGGAGTCAGTCGTCATGCGCGTACTGTCCAGCGAGTCGGGAGTCAATTCACGGCGGATTCGTTTCGGGATGCATACCGAGGACGAGGAAAGACGGATTATGGATGCTACCGGCGTCCTTTCCGAATCGGCAATCTATCTTGATGATTCACCCCAGCTGCGGGTGGTGGAAATGCGCAGTAAAGCTCGCCGACTCTACTTTGAGCGCGGCATTGACCTCATTATTGTTGACTACCTGCAACTGATGCAGGGGGAGGGGAGGGGAGAAAACCGGGTTCAGGAAATCAGCTATATCTCCCGTTCCCTCAAGGCGTTATCCCGTGAGCTTAATGTGCCGGTGATTGCGGTATCACAGCTCAGCCGGGCGCCAGAGTGGCGGGCATCACACATCCCCCAGCTTTCTGACCTGCGGGAAAGCGGCAGTATTGAGCAGGATGCCGATGTGG
>CAZWYS010000016.1:0-24132 GCA_964638295.1 uncultured Dehalococcoidaceae bacterium | reverse complement strand
ATCGCCAAAGTCTACCCCGCGCTGGCGGCAGAGCTCCTCCATACAGGAAAACCGCTGATAAAAGTACTAATATGAGCGCAGTAATAGCCATGGTAATAGTATATCATTGACCACTATTCGTAGGGTAATAAGATTATTTAAATATTCGATTAAGAAAACTCTTCTGAAAATATACTTCAGTCAGTTACTTTACAACGGGCGGCCAGCTCCGGATCAAGTTTCAGCCCGAATCCAGGTGCTGTCGGTAAGGCCAGCATTCCATCTTGGTGCTGGAGTGCCTCTTTTGGCTCCGGGAACAATCGAAGTATGAAGTTCATCAACTCATTATCTACCATGAAGAACTCAACCCACATTGTCTCCAGAAAGGTAGCTACAAGATGCATATGCATGTGCTGGAGGACGTGGGGCGAGACCATTACCGAGTAGGACCGTGCCAGGTCTATAATTCGCAGGAACTCGGTGATTCCACCACAGTAAGCACTGTCAGGCTCAATAACGTCCACGGCGTCCGCATCAATAAGCTCGCGGAAATCGTATAACGTCCCGTGCTGTTCGCCGGTCGCGATATAATTGCCGAGCGCCCGGGCAACTTTATGAACCTGAACAAACCCCCATGTATCATCAGGGTGAACCGGCTCTTCCAGCCAGTAGATGTGATATGGCTCCCACAGTTTAAGCATACGAATCGCGGTTTCCACATCCCAGGTACCATTAACGTCTACCATCAGTTTGATATCCGGTCCGATGGCCTCGCGGACTGCTTTGACACGAGCTGTAGCTTCATCGTTGGTGACCAGGTGTGCGGCACCTCTAATTTTTATGGCTTTAAAGCCCTGCTTAACATATGATATCGCTCGCTCAGCTAGCTCATCCGGGCCGAGATGGTGCGCCGTGTTCGCGTAACAGGGAATACGCTCCCTGATAGGACCACCCAGCAGCTTGTACACCGGTACGCCCAATGCCTTAGCCTTGACGTCCCAGAGAGCCATGTCTATCAGAGAGATGCACTGCAACGGTATGCCACGTCTTCCCCAGCGAGTGCTGTGTCTGTACAACAGGTCCCAGATCTTGGCGGTAGCGAATGCATCTTCGCCTCTAATCAGGTTGTTAAAGTTACGGTTGATAAGCAAAGCGCATAAATCACCGATTCCCCCGGACGGGTGAATATTAAGAGGTATATAGCTCATCCCGGTGATACCCTCGTCTGTGTGGACTTCGGTAACCACGACTTCGTATCCCGCCCCTATGTCCACCTGGTCCGTCGCTTCCGTGTACCGACTGGCCTTGACATCTACAATCTTCATCTTTTCCCCCTATCGATTCATTTTCAACAATGGGAGGCTTAACTACTAATATACGGGAAAGCCTCGTGTTTACTAGCAAAATACGGAATATTTTCCAAATCAATGACTATGCCGCTATGTTAGCTCTCTGGTCACTGATTGTCAATGCGCGGATAGTTGGCGTAATAAAAGCTTGTTTTGTGATACCTATAGCGTTCGGGGCGCTGAGGTCGGAGGTTCAAATCCTCTCGCCCCGACCATTTTATTTTACCTTTTTCTTCGCTTCCTCCCACAGCGCATTTTGCTCGTCAAAAGATAAATCGCCAAAGTCTACCCCGCGCTGGCGGCAGAGCTCCTCCATACAGGAAAACCGCCGATAAAACCGCTTATTGGCTTCCCTCAGCGCTGACTCTGAATCCACTCCCAGCCGGCGGGCAACGTTAACCAGCGTAAAGAGCAAATCGCCAAATTCCCATGCCCTTTTCTCCTGACTATCCGCTTGCTTATACTCGTTAACTTCCTCAACCAGCTTATCAATAACGCCGTCAATATTCTCCCAGTCAAAGCCCATCCGGGCCACCCGGCTCTGAATATGCTGGCTGTAACTTAAAGCGGGTAGCTGTTTGGGCACACTGGCCAGCAGCGAGGCGTCAGCGCCCCTTTCTTCCTTCTTGAGTTCTTCCCAGTTAAGCAGCACCTCATCGGCATCCTTCACCTTAGCCGAGCCAAAGACATGGGGGTGGCGATGAATCAGCTTGGCATTGATGCCATGGATAACATCACCCATCTCAAACTCACCGGATTCAACGGCAATCTGGCTATGGAAGACAATCTGCATCAGCAGGTCACCTAACTCCTCGCGAAGCTTCTTGGCATCCCCCTGGTCAAGCGCTTCCAATACCTCGTAGCACTCTGCCAGCAGGCCTTCCCGCAGCGAGGCATGGGTCTGTTTCCTGTCCCAGGGGCAGCCATCAGGGGCCCGGAGTCTGGCGATGATACTGGCTAAACTGGCAAACTGATTCAGATTCTCGGGTAAAGACAAAATTCCCTCCTTAACTAGTCGGGCAATACTGCCCCGATTAACTGCCGCTGCCCGCGCAAAAATTCAGCGGCAGACATAGCTCGCTTTCCCTCAAGCTGCATCTGTAAAACGCCCAGAATTCCTTCCCCGGTTTTGACACCAAAGGCAGCTCCCTCTCTGTTCAGGGCTACAACCTGTCCCACCCCCGGGGACCCCTCCCCGGTCAAAGGTACCGCCTCAATGATTTCAAGTCGCCTCCCCTTCCACCGGGTGTAACATCCCGGCCAGGGCTGGAAAGCACGCACCCGCCGCCATATGTCCACCGCCGGCAAATGCCAGTCAATCTCGCCGGCTTCCTTGGTGATGGGAGCGGAATAGGTAGCTTCGGCGTCATTCTGGGGCTGGGGAGTAATTTCACCTTTTGTCCAGCGAAGCAAAACATCCGGGAGCAACTGCACCGCTACCTGAGAGAGCCTGTCGGTAAGTGAGCCAGTGGTATCCTGAGGGGAAATAGAAACCTGTTTTTGCGCCAGTATCGGCCCGGTATCCAAGCCGCTATCCATCAACATGATGGTAACCCCGGTAACCTCGTCTCCGGCCAGAATAGCCGCCGCCACTGGCGAGGCGCCCCTGAATTTGGGTAGCAGCGAGGGATGAATATTAATACAACCGTAACGAGTAATATCCAAAACCGACTGTGGTAGAATCTGGCCAAAAGCGGCGACTACGATAACGTCAGGATGAAAGGCAGCCAGTTGCGCCACCACCCCGGCATTCTTTAAATTGACCGGCTGCACCACCGGCAACCGCCCCGCCAGCGCCGCTTTTTTTACCGGAGAAGCAATGAGGGAGCGCCCCCTGCCGGCTGGTTTATCCGGCTGGGTGTAAACAGCCGCAACCTCATACCGGTTGAGGATAAGCTGTTGCAGAGGCTTAACGGCAAACTCAGGCGTGCCCATAAAAAGAACCTGCAATTGCGTCATAGTACTAAATTCTAACATTAATATATTTTGGCAACAACCGCCGTTTTGTATTTATCGGCTTAAAATCAAGCAAAAAAAGAAGTCTGGTATACTTAGCAAGGGAAACCGGGGATTAAAAACGCCCAGCGATTACCGACAGAAGCCTTGCCAGCCAAAAGGTTTGGGAGTATCCTAGTAAACATCAGTCGTTTGGAAAAGATAATCATCAGCTTCATAAGTCTTCTCTAAACCCTAAAAACTCATCATCTTCTTTGAGTGGGGGTATTTTTGTGCCTTGAGGAGGAATAGTGTCCCTTTCTCGGGGATTTAAAGGTATTAAGCCAAGCTAAAAGATAGCTAGAAGGGATTAAATGGGAACTAGGTCAGCACAAGAAATCTGGGACGCTGCCTTAGGTGAACTGCAAATCCAAGTTAGCAAACCAAACTACCGGACCTGGCTGGAAAAGACGGCAGGCTTCAGTTACCAAGATAACCAGTTTGTGGTCAGTGTCCCCAGTACCTTCGTAGCTGAATATCTAGACAGTAATCAGCGCTCTTTAATTGAAAAAACACTTATTGGTCTCACTGCTTCCCCTGACATAAACGTTGCTTTCCAGGTGGATGGCTGGCACCGGAACTCATCAACCGTGCTGGCGGCGGAAGGGGAAACCTTTTCGACCAAGCCAGCCGGCTCCCTGAGATTAAAAGCGAACTATGTTTTTACTTCCTTCATTGTCGGCAACTGTAACCGGCTAGCCTATGCTGCCGCGCAAGGGGTAGCCCAGAATCCGGGGGTTAGCTATAACCCCCTCTACATTTACGGGGGCGTCGGGTTGGGCAAGACCCACCTGTTACACGCTATCGGGCATGCCGCCCTAGCTAACCACATTGCGGTTATTTATGTTAGTGCCGAGCAGTTCACCAACGATTTCGTCAATGCCATCAAGGAGAAGAGGACAGACGGATTCCGGAACAGATATAGAAATACCGGCATGTTATTGATTGATGATATTCACTTTATCAGCGGCAAGGAACAGACTGAGGAAAGCTTCTGCCATACTTTTAATGCCCTGCATGATGCCAATCACCAGATAGTCATGACCAGTGACCGACCGCCTAAAGCAATACCTCTTTTAGACAAGCGGCTGCGCTCGCGTTTTGAATGGGGATTAATCGTCAAGATTCAATCGCCGGATACTGAAACACGTTTAGCCATCTTACAGGCTAAAGCGAAGCAAAGGGGAGTAAATGTTGCCTGGGAGGTGCTTGAGTTTATCGCCCAGCAGATGCAGCAAAACATAAGGGAGCTGGAGGGTTCGCTAAACCGGGTCATTGCTTATGCCAAGTTATTCAACGCTTCACCCACTATAGAATTAGCGGCACAGGCACTCAAGGACATAAACAGTAATGAGGCTCAGGGTTCCGAGGTTACATTAGGTCTGCTGATAAAAGCCGTTGCGGACGGCTTCCGGCTAACTCCTGACAATTTGCTAGGTCGGGAAAGAGATAAAGAAACTGTTTTAGCCCGGGCGGCAGCCATGTATCTTATCCGTCAGGAAACCAATTGCTCGCTGGCTCAGATCGGGCAAGAGCTGGGAGGCAGGAATCCGTCAGCGGTAACGAATGCCTGCAAACGAATCGCCGGTGAGATTAAGGCCAGCCCCTATTTAAGGCGAAAAATTCAAGAAATTCAAAGAAAAATCAATACCTGAAAAACACGGTCACTAATCCCCAGGTCTTCAACTCAAAGCGTTCCCCAAAAAGCTTTTGTGCCCTTTTTATCATTGTTTTGCTCCATATTTTCGGTAAAATTGCCGCACTTTTGCCCTAAATTTCCTTTGCTTCAAGTTGCTCCCACTGTATTCAGCTACAAAACTACCACCGTATTATTAATACGAATACTATTATCTAAAGAGAATTATGTATAAGTGATATAATATATAATTACAGAGAGATGCTTAAAGCGTGATTGATAGAGTAGAAATAGAGGTCAGGGCAGGAGACGGGGGAGATGGTGCGATTAGCTTCCGAAGGGAGAAGTTTGTTCCCTTTGGTGGTCCGGATGGGGGAGATGGCGGTAACGGCGGCAACATCGTAATCAGGGCGGAGTCGGAAGTTACCGACCTGCGAAAGTTCAAGCCCAAAAGGTTTTATCGGGCAAGGGATGGTAATCACGGGAGCGGTAAGAAAAAACACGGCAAGAATGGGGAAGACGTGATATTGGCGGTGCCCATGGGCACCCTGGTCTCACATAGAACATCTATCGGGGAGGATACTCTTGTTGCTGACCTGGAGCAGACCGGGCAACAGGTAATCGTCGCCCGGGGCGGCAAGGGGGGCCTCGGGAATACTCATTTCAGCTCTTCAACCAGTCAGGCACCCAAGATTGCACAGAGGGGTGGAGGCGGGGAAGAATGCTCCCTGATTCTGGAAATGAGACTGATTGCTGATGTCGGCATCATCGGATATCCCAACGTGGGCAAATCGACTCTTCTGGCGGCGGCATCGGCGGCCAAACCTGAGATAGCCAGCTATCCCTTTACCACGCGCGAGCCCATTCTGGGTGTGGTTGAGGTGGGGCAGCAGAACTTTGTTATGGCGGAAATTCCGGGGCTGATTGAGGACGCTCATCTTGGCCGCGGCCTAGGGCACGATTTCCTGCGCCATATTATGCGCACCAAAATTCTTATTCACTTGATTGACGGTGGCGCTGATTCCCCGGTTGAAGATATGATACAGGTGAACAATGAACTGAGCTTATTTGACTCAGCGCTGGCTCAAAAACGGCAGCTGGTCGCCGCTAACAAGATTGACCTGCCTCAGATACAGAAAAGGTTGGCGGAGATAAGGGGCGATTTCGGGAAAGCGGGAGTAGATATACTTTTCCTTTCGGCAGTAACCGGTCAGGGCGTTACCAAGCTGATGGCGGAAACAATGAAACTGCTGAATCAGGTGGCGGCGGAGAAAGAAGCCAGCCAGGAGGTTCCTAGGAAGGTATTTCGCCCTCAACCCAGGGTCAGGCAAGGCCGCGTGCATAAAGAGGGAGATACCTTTGTCGTGGAAGTGGCCGGGTTGGAACGCATTATGACCCGGGAAGGAGTGATAAGTCCCGAGGTGCGCTGGCAACTCAAGAATCAACTATCCAGGCTGGGGGTCAGCCGGGAACTGGAGAGGGCGGGAATTAAGCCCGGTGATAAAGTCCGCTGCGGGGTTCTGGAGTGGGAGTGGTAATAGCATGAATATCGGTGTTCTGGGCGGCACTTTTGACCCGATTCATAACGGGCACCTTATGATTGCCGGGGAGGCAAGAACCAGGCTCAACCTGATTGAGGTTATTTTTGTGCCCGCCGGGCAGCCGTGGTTGAAGGCAGACAGTCAGATAACGAAAGCGGAGCACCGCCTCCAGATGTTACGTCTTGCCCTTGCCGATAAGCCTTATTTCAAAATGTCGGCGATGGAGATAGAGCGACCCGGTCCTTCGTATACCGTGGACACGATTGCTGAGATGCGGACCAAGCTTGGCAAAGAGGTCGAACTCTTTTTCATTATGGGCTGGGGTAGTCTGGAAGAACTACCTCAATGGCGAAAGCCATCCCGGCTTATCAAGATGTGTTACTTGGTGGTGGCGCCGCGACCGGGCCTGCTGCGTCCTGACCTGAAGGCTCTGGAAGCAAGTATCCCGGGCATATCTCAGCGGGTGATGATGATGGATGAACCGTACATAGATATCGGCGCCACCGAAATCAGAGACCGGGTGGCAAGAGGCTTATCGGTGCGCCACCTTGTTCCCGAGCCGGTAAACCGATATATCAAAGAGAATAAGCTTTACGTTAGCTAACGGTGTTAAATCAGTAATCCTTTCTGGACAACAGCCGAACTTTTCCCTAGAATGTAAACGACCAATTTGGGGACCTAGCGTACCTTCCAGCTTGCTGAAGAAGAAAGGAGTTGTTTGATGTCTGATTTATCTCGTTTGTCCCAGTCAATTGACCAGGGAGACCGGGAAGAGGCGGTCAAGTTGACTGAAGAGGCACTCGGTGCCGGTGTGAATCCACAGGATATCATTGCCAGCGGGTTACAGGCGGGCATGGCGGTGGTTGGCGATAAGTTCTCCAACGGTGAGTATTTTTTGCCCGATATGCTCATGGCAGCACGGGCGATGAAGGCGGCTCTTGAAGTACTGAAACCTTTGCTGGAGAAGACAGGCGTACCAACGATTGCCAAAGTGGTTATCGGCACGGTAGAAGGCGACATGCACGATATCGGTAAGAACGTGGTGGCTACTTTCTTAACCGGTGACGGCTTTGAGGTTCTTGACCTGGGGTCCAACGTGCCGGTCAATAACTTCATTGAAGCGGTGAAAGAGAAAAAGGCAGATATTCTGGGAATGTCGGCTTTGCTGACGACAACGATGCCGGTTATGGGCAAGGTCATCAAGGCACTGGAAGAAGCCGGCTTGCGGTCTAATGTCAAGGTGGTGGTGGGTGGGGCACCAATGACGCAGGATTATGCCAACCACATTGGGGCTGATGGCTACGCTCACGATGGAGGCAGAGCCGCTCCGATGTGCCGACAGTTGCTGGGCAAGTGATATGCCTCGCTGGTACCGAGTTTAAGCGGGAGGGGCGGAACCCAAATGGCAATGACGCAAAAGGAGGATAAGAATGACAACCGGGGGTAACGGCGGAAAGCCAGACCTGACGCCAAGGCGAAGATTCATGTCAAATCTAATGGGGGGCAGGAAGGGAAAGCGCATTTCCGTTTCCAATCCCACTTCTATCGCCTGCGTGGAGCTGATGGACAAGATAGGCGTCCATTTTCCAGAGGCGCACACTGATGCCAGAGCAATGGCGGAGCTGGCGGCGGCTGGCTATGAGGTACTTGGCTTTGATACCATAATGCCGGAATTCAGCGTTCAGCAGGAAGCGGCTGCCCTTGGTTGCGAAGTAAACTGGGGCAATGATGACATGATGCCCGAGGTGCTGACGCACCCGGTAAAGCAGGTCAGCGATGTGGTCATCCCGGAGAATCTTCTTGAGAAGCCTTCTTCACGGGTGATTCTGGACGCCATATCATTACTGCGCCGCGAGTATGGCGACCGTGTGGCGATTCTGGGTAAAGTGATGGGTCCCTGGACAATATGCTATCACACGGTGGGGGTGGAAGACTTCCTGCTTATGACCCGGCTTGACCCTGACCAGGTAAGGGCATTGCTTGATGCCTATATCCCGGTAACGGTTGCCTTTGCCAATGCCCAGATACAGGCTGGCGCCGATGCGGTCACTCTTCCCGACCACGCCACCGGCAACATGGTAAGCCCCAAAGACTATGCCGAATTTCTGGTGCCGATGCACCGCAAGATGCTGCCGCAGATAGGTGGGCCGACCATTCTGCACATTTGCGGCAAATGCCTTGACCGCATACCGCTGATAATCACCGAGGGATATGATTCCTATCACTTTGAGTGGCAGAATGACCCCAAGAAGGCAGTTGAGGCGGCCAGAGGCGAGATTTCGCTGCTTGGCGGTATCAGCAATATCGAGGGTCTGCTGCAGGGGACGCCTGACGATGTTTACCGGCAGGCAAGGTATAATGTGGAAGCCGGGGTAGACTCCATCGGCCCGGAGTGCGCCATATCGCTGAGAACACCAATCGCCAATCTTAAAGCCATTGTTGCCGCCGCTGAGGAAGGCTACTGATTAAATAGAGATTAAAGCGGGGTGGAGTGAGATGGAGAAGCAAGGGAATGTCATATTTCTGGAGAAACCGAAGCTAAGAAAGCCCTACCTGGTATGTGGTATCAGCGGCTGGGTTGATGGCGGGGAGGCGGCGACCGGAAGTACTGATTACCTGATAAAGAAACTTAAGGCGAAGAAATTCGCTGAGATAATCCTTGATAAATTCCACATCTTTCAGGTGCCCGGAGAACTTTCGTTAAGACCCGAAATAAAAATTGAAGATGGTCTGCTTAAAGAGCACCGTTTCCCCCGGAACCAGTTTTTCTACGCCGTCAACCCTGATGCCGATAATGATTTGATTCTCTTCCTCGGCACGGAACCGAATCTGAACTGGGAAGAATACGTCGGGACTATGCTGAGCGTGGCTGAGGAGTTTGGCGTGGCGAGAATCTATTTACTCGGTGGTGTGCTTGACAAGACACCGCACACCAGGGAACCCGGCGTTTCCTGCGCCGGCACCTCGGAGCAGCTCAGGGACGAGATGCTGAAATACGGCATGGAGTTCAGCAACTACGAGGGTCCGGGCAGTTTCGGCACGACACTGCTCCACTTCTGTCGGGAGAAGGGGGTGGAGATGGTGACGGTCATTGCCCGGGCAACTTACTATCCCGAATTCAATATCGTCATCCCCCGCAACGCCAAGTCGATAAGAGCGCTGGTAAAAAGGCTAAAGAGCCTGTTCCATCTCAGCCTTGATGTCTCAGACCTTGATAAAGAAGCCGGGGAGCTTGAAGCCAAGCTTGACTTCATGGCCAGCCACAATCAGAAGTTCCGGGGCTATATTGAGACGCTGGAAAAGGACTTTGTTGAGGTCAAGTGGGAGGAGCCCCTGGGTATATCGGGTAGCGAAGCGGTGCGGCTGGCTGAGGAATTCTTGAAGGAAAAGAGAGAAGACTAATACTCCGCCGATTAACCCTTATCGGTTTTTAGCTATTTGACTTGGACCAGAATTACAATATCTCCGGGCTGACCGTCGGTTGTCTGACGGGCGTTGCGCAGTCTTACTTTGGTGCCGGTTTTGACTCCGGCGGGAATTTTTACCCTCAGCTTTTTTCTTTTTCGGGTGAGGTCTTTTTCCAGCCCTTGAGCTGCTTGTTCCTTGGTGATGGTTATTTCATAGCGCACATCCTGGCGCGGGGGGCGCTGAGTGCGGCCGAATATTTCTTCCAGGTTGATGCCACCGGGAGTCTCAAACCTCATTCCCCTCGGACCGCCGAACCCCCGGCTGAACTTCCGGAAGGAAAAGCCCCCGCCTTTCAATAAATCGCCAAAGATATTGTCCAGAAAGTCGAAGCCAAGACCGGAGCCGCCAAAGTCTTTCATCAGGTCTTCAAAGGTGGTCCGGGTAAACGGGCTGCCAAAAATATCGCCGATATTGCCCACGGTGCCGAACTGGTCATATTGCTTTCTCTTATCCGGGTCACCGAGCACGCTGAAAGCTTCGTTTATCTCCTTGAATTTTTCGTTGGCCCAGGCTTCCTTGCCGGGGTTGCGGTCGGGGTGGTATTGCATCGCCAGCTTGCGATACACCTTCTTTATCTGCGCTTTGTTTGCGTTTCTCGGCACACCCAGAATCTGATAGTAGTCTTTAGCCACCGGCTTTCTCCCTTTCCAGAATTATAAGTATATCACAGCCTCTTTATTTATCTCTATTGCCTCTTTTTCAAGGCTACTTGTTATGGGCAAGCCCAGAGGGTAAAATGACTGTAGATAGAAAGGATAATGAGAGATGGCAGAACAACTGGGCAAGATTGAGAAGCCGGAGGCGGAGCAATTCACCAGCAAGCGGAAGCTCTATTTAGTCCCGCTGCTATTTTCGGCAGAAGAAGCCCCGGCCGAATATAAGGAAAAGGTTGACCTCTACTGGGAGCAGGTAGAGCATCATCTGGGTAACCTGGAGGGTAAGATCGGGAGGGTGAACCACGTTTATTGCGAGTCAATCACTCTGGCGGGGGATGAGGGGCTTAAAGTAATGGAAAAGCTGAGCCCCCGGGGTGGCCAGGCGGCACGGGGCAAGTGCCAGAACGGCGCGGTGCTTGAGGCAACCGAGGACAAAGAACTGGCTGATGAGAACCTTGACTGGGAGCGATTTCTCATTATCGGGTTTGTCAGCCGGAAGGTAGCCAAGAAGGTCTCCGAATTTTACCTTGATGCTTCGAGGAAGAGGTATGAACACATTGCCCGGAGAATAGACGAGACGCTTAAGGCCAACGAGGTGGGGGTGCTCTTTATCCGGGAGGGTCATGGAGTGCAGTTTCCTCAGGATATAGAGGTGTTCAGCGTGGCGCCACCGGCACTGGACGAGATTCACCGCTGGCAGCGCAACCGTTTGGCCAGAGATGAGAAGGGTGAACCGCCGGAAGAGCCGCCCGAGAGTAAATGATTTTTGCGCCGGATAGCAGCAAACCCTCATTGTTTGAAAAAGCAATATGAAAGCTCAACTTCTGAGAAAGATTTCCCCGATTGAAGAGCGGCCTTTGCAACTGGTAGAGCTGCCAGTTCCTGAGCCGAAAGATAGGGAAGTCCTGGTGAAAATCTCGGCCTGCGGAGTTTGCCATACCGAGCTGGATGAGATTGAAGGCAGACTTCAACCGAAACTTCCCGTTGTTCTGGGCCATGAAGTCGTCGGCCGGGTGGAGAGGCCGGGCCCGGGGGCAACCAAGTTCAAACCTGGAGACCGGGTTGGGATTGCCTGGATTTACTCCAGTTGCGGCAAGTGCCATTTCTGCCGGGAAGGTAACGAGAATTTATGTGCCGAGTTCAAGGGTACCGGATGTCAGGCTGATGGCGGCTATGCCCATTACATGGTGGTCTCTGAAGATTTTGCCTATTTGATTCCAGACAGGTTCTCAGATTCTCAGGCGGCGCCGCTTTTGTGTGCTGGAGCCATCGGGTTGCGAGATTTGAGGCTTTCCGGGGTGAAGCCCGGGCAGACTCTGGGGCTTTTCGGCTTCGGGGCTTCGGCGCATATCGTTATTCAGGTGGCTAAATACTGGGGGTGTCAGGTTTTTGCCTTCAGCCGGAGCGAGGAACACCGCCGTCTGGCGGAGGGGCTGGGGGCAGTCTGGGCGGGAAGAGCCGAAGATGAGCCTCCGAAAAAGGTGAACTGCGCCATTGATTTTACTCCGGTGGGCGAGACGGTGCCTAACGCTTTGAGAGTCCTGGAAAAGGGTGGGCGACTGGTGCTGGCGATGATTCGGAAAAGAAATCCGATTCCACCTTTAGACTATGCGCAGTTGTTGTGGGACGAAAAGGAAATAAAGAGCGTGGCCAATGTTACCCGAAGGGATGCTAAGGATTTTCTGCAACTGGCGGCTGAGATTCCGATTATCCCTGAAGTCCAGGAATTCAAACTGGAAGAGGCGAACGAAGCTTTGATTCTGTTGAAGCAGGGGAAAATCCAGGGAGCCGCCGTTTTGAGGATGGATTAGCCGTCTCCGTGGTGGCGAATTTTTTATGGCTCACGTTCCCGGTGGTTCTGCTCTTCGGGACGATAATTGGGATACAGAATTTGAGGGTGAAACAGCAGGTATAAGAGCGAGCCGAAGCAACTAATCAACACGATTATTACCACCCAGGGCCACTTGTGCCCTCCCACCACTTTCTTCCTAGAAGCCAGGTCGGGCAGCAATAATCCAGCCAGTATCCAGTGAGTTATCCCCAGCAGGACGAGCCGCAAAATCCATTCCGGTTCCATACCCTCATTCCATCGGGTTTTGTTTTCACACTATCGGTTTAGTATATATATTTTTACCTGTTGCTGCAAAAACGGCGTGTGATTGCCGGTATTAAGGGTGTGGCACCGTAGTTTGCGTTGAGCTTGGTGTAAAGGGTGGCGAGCTTATCTTTTGCGCAGGTAGACCAGCCAGTAAACAATGGCCACCAAGAAGACGCCGCCGATTATGTTACCTATGGTTACCGGCAGCAGGTTTCGCCACAGGAATGAAACCCAGGTCAGGCCTTGATAGTTAGCCGGGCTTGTCCCCACTGCTTGCCAGAATGTGTCCGGCGCCCCGGCTTTAATCAGAATCGCCATCGGGATGAAATACATGTTCGCCACACAGTGTTCAAACCCGGCGGCAACAAAGGCACTGATAGGGAAGACAATCCCGGCAATACGACCTATGGTGTTGCGAGCGCTATAGCTCAGCCATACTGCCAGGCAGACTAACGCATTGCATAGTGCCCCCAGCGCCACTGCTTGAACGAAATCAAGCTGGACTTTGGCCATTCCAATATTCAGCGCCGTCAGACCAACCGCCCCGCCCGCCATCTGAAACTGTTTGCCCAGGAAGATAAATATAGCCGTGGCTACGGAACCAACTAGGTTGCCGAAATAAACAATCACCCAGTTGCGCAGGAGGCGAATTGTTGAGAGCCGTCGGCTTGCCCAGGCCATTACAATCAAGTTATTGCCGGTGAATAACTCCGCCCCACCCACCACCACCAGTATCAGTCCCAGGCTAAAAGCAATGCCCCCGACAACACGTCCCCAGCCCCAGGGAAATGCCACCGTAGTTGTCGTCCAGGAAACGGTAGCGAATATAGCGCCAAGGGCAATAAAAGCCCCCGCCAGAACCGCCAGGGCAAGTGTGCTAAGGAAATCAAGGTTGGCCTTTTTCACGCCGACATCTTCGCCTTTTTGGGCCATTTCAGCGGGCAAAAGGTCATCAAGGCCAATGGATAGCATATTCTCTTCAGAATTGGCATTAGACATAGAATTTTTCTCAGATTTTTTTAACATTGTCTGGTGCAGCAAAGTTCAGCATTGAACTCTACCGGTTGTTCCCCCCAGTTCTAGAGCTTGCTTATACTTTACCATTTATGCGGTCTCTTTGCCAGCTACCTTTGCCTTTCTTGCCTCCTGAATGGCGTGGTAGATGCCGCCGAAGTTCAAGTACCAGACGAAGGCTGCCGGGAAAAGGATAACGGGTATGGCTATCACCAGCGCTACTATTAATTCCCACGACATTGTTTTTACCTCCTTTCCAATCCGCAGTTCTTACCTTTCCTCCCAACCCCATTATCAGCTTACCACCCGGCTCATAAGCCCAGCTTCCGCTATGATACCTATTTCTAACTGCCTGAAAGACTTAAACTCACCGCCCTGATATTGTGCGATATTCTCACCTGTTGCTATTAGAATTAAGCAATTACACCTACCGGTGTTTATGCCCCCGGGTTTCTCTGGCAAGTTGAGACCCCAGCTAAAAAGGGGTATTATAGAAACTAGCAGAGCAAGGGGAGGCGCCGTTTGGGCGATATCAAGATTTTGATTGCGGATGACCACGCCGTGGTGCGGGAAGGTACTCGCCAGATTCTGGAGCAGGAAGCAGACCTGGACGTTGTTGCCGAGGCTGCCGATGGGGAAGAGGCCGTGAACCTGGCTGGCAGATCCAACCCGGACGTGGCTATTATTGACATTGCCATGCCCAAGCTTGATGGCATTGAGGCCACCAGGCGGATAAAGGCGCTTTACCCTGGCATAGCCGTACTGATACTTACCGCTTATGATGATGACCAGTTCGTTTTCAGCCTTTTGGAAGCCGGGGCAGCGGGCTACCTGCTGAAAAGTGTTCGCGGCCGTGAGCTAATTGAGGCAGTGAGAGCGGTGCATGCCGGGGAGTCAGTGCTTCACCCGACAATCGCCCGCAAAGTGCTCAATCGTTTTGCTCCCGTTTCTGGCGAAGGACAAGGGCAAAAGCCATCGGAAGTGCTCCTCAGCCAGCGGGAGACGGAGGTACTGAAGCTGGCAACCCGGGGCTTGAGTAATCAGGATATCGCCAATGAGCTTTGTCTCAGTTTGCGTACTGTTCAGGCTCACCTGGGCCACGTATTCAACAAACTGCGGGTCAGCTCGCGGACCGAAGCCGTGGTGCGTGCCTTAAAAGAGGGCTGGATTACCCTTGATGATATACCTTGAGAATTAGAGCTTGGGACGGAATATATCAGGTATGGATGCGGCGCGCTATTTATCGGTAAGCTTTCTGGTGAGGCTTGTTCGTAAACCTGGTTTCTGGATAATCCTGATTCTGCTGGTGCTTATCACGCTTGTCCACTATGGTGAAAATCTGGAGCACCCGTCGTTCCTCACCCAGATGATGTCCAACCTTGGCTTGGACCGGCACGCCTTTGAGCGGATTCTCTATCTGGCACCCATAGTCTGGGCAGGTTTCCTGTTTGGCTGGAGGGGGGCGGTTACCGCTTCGCTGGCGGCTCTTGTCTGCATGTTACCTCGCGCCGTTTATATTTCACCGCACCCGATAGATGCTCTATTTGAAACTGGCGCCGTTTTCATTGTTGGCAACGTACTGGCGGTAAGCTTCCATGCGCTCCGTCGGGAGCGGGAATACCGTACTCAGCTAGAAGCTACGCATCAGGAACTTGAATATAATATTCAGGTTATCAAAGAGGACGAAAAGCGGCTTGCTGCCCTCAATCAGATATCGGGCAATATTTCACAGTTTCTGGAGTTGAGCCAGGTTCTGAGCAGCGCTATTGACAATGTGGTCAATGTCATGCAGCTTGATGGCGCCTGGATATTTTTACTTGATGAAGAGGCTGGCGAGCTTAATCTGGCGGTACACCGGGGTATTGCGGAAGAATTTGCGCGAGGAGTGGATAAACTCAAGGTGGGCGAGGGCTTCAGCGGCCGGGTAGCTGAGTCAGGTGAACCGCTATTTGTTGAGGACGTCTCGCAAGACCCGCGGCTGACCAGAGAAGTGGTAGCCAAGTATAATACACACTCCATGCTCGTCGTACCCCTGAGTTCCAAAGGGAAGGTAAATGGCACTCTTTGTGCCGCCATGCGCCGCCTGCGCTTGTTCCAGCCGGAAGAAGTAGAGCTGCTTATCGCTATCGGGAATCAAATCGGCGTTGCGGTGGAGAATGCGCGCCTTTACCAGCAGCAGCAGGAGGTTGCTGAGCAACTGCGGGGCATGCAGGAGAACCTCCGTTTTTACTTACTCCAGGTTACCAAAGCTCAGGAAGAGGAAAGAAAGCGCATCTCCCACGAGCTGCATGATGATACTATCCAGGCTCTGGTGGTGCTATCCCGTCGGCTGGATACGCTTGCTTCCAGCGAGGAGGTGCTGCCGGAAGACAGCCGCCTCCGCCTGGAGGAACTGCGGCAGCAGGTGAACGGCATAATGCAGAGTGTGCGTCGCTTGAGTCAGGACCTCCGCCCGGCAGCCCTGGACCGCCTTGGACTGTTGTCAGCCTTGCAGTGGCTGGCGTCTGATGTCGCCGAATACTCAGGAATAGCCACCGATGTCAATGTCGTTGGCACCGAGCGCCGTCTTCCCGAGGAGGTAGGGCTGGTGCTTTTCCGGATTACGCAGGAAGCGATGAGAAATGTGTGGCGGCATTCGCAGGCAACCAGAGCCGAGATTACAGTGGAATTTGACGAGGCGAAAACAAGAATAACCGTTAGTGACAATGGCAAAGGTTTTGAGCCTCCCCCCAAACTGGATGACCTCGCCAGGGATGGCAAGCTTGGCCTGACCGGAATGCAGGAGCGGGCGCAGTTAGTTGGTGGCAGTTTGGCGGTACATTCTGAAATAGGCAAAGGGTCAAGCATAACTGTCGAGGCGCCGGCATAATTTGCCCCCGCTGATTTGGGGTTCTTTTACTGACCGGGGGATTCGGCTATTTCCGCTTTCGTGTAAGCTTCGTTCACCTGGCGTGCCGGGTGACTTTGGGCGCTGTAGTCCTTGAGCGGGGAAATCTCGCGCATTTTGTCCAGCCTGCCCTGCTTGGCCAGACGGTTGTAAATCAATATCCAGGCGCAGTCCCTTTCACTGCTGGTCTCGCACTTGCCATCTTTATAGCCACCGCAGGGACCGTTAACCAGACCTTTGGCGCACATGGTCATGGGACAGATGCCCCCATAATCGGCAAGCACACAATTGCCGCAGGCGCGGCATTTTTCCAGCCAGATACCTTCCTCGGCAGCCACACCGATAAAGCGGGTGTTGAGGGCGGGCAGGACGGGTATGGATTCCAGCATTTCGGCGACAAACTGCACGCCGGCGCCACAGGCCATAGAGAGGACGGCATCGTACTCTCTGGCTTTCTCAATTATCGGCTCAATGTACTCTTTGTCACACTGGCGCTGGATGGTTAGCTCGCCAATTTCAACCTCTTCGCCATCCAGTTTGCTGGCCATCCTGAGTTCAGCGGCCAGTAGCTCAACCTCTTTCTCCCCTCCGGCATGGCAGACACTGACACAGGTACCGCAGCCCAGAATAAGTAACTTCTTATAACCTTTAACTGTTTCCTTTATTTCCTCAAATGGTTTTCTCTCGGCAACTATCATTGCTTTACCCTCTCCTTCTTCAAAGGATTGGGGCCCAGACGCCTCGCCCTCTCCGTCATCTCGTTGCAGGCAGCGACAAACATCGGGGCGTCAGAGGCACCCATGTTGAACATCTCCAGCCGCTCCGGCTCAATGCCTGTTTCGGCGAGCAATTTCTTGGCCTGCTCAACCCGTTTTCTCGCTCTCAGATTTCCTTCCAGGAAATGACATTCGCCTTCCTCTCAGCCGGCAACGAAAACAGCGTCGGCTCCGTCTTCAAAGGCTTTGAGCAGGTGGAGGGTATCCACTTTCCCGGTGCACATGAGCTTTACAATACGCACATTGGGAGGATACTCCAGACGCATGGAGCCGGCGAGGTCGGCGGCCGAATAAGCACAGTAGTGGCAGCAAAAGCCGACTACTTTCGGTTCATAATCTTCGGCCATTCCATCTCCTTTCCGCAACTAAACTTCACACAGAACGGCAGTCTTGGCCATTACCTGCTCATCGGTGTAATGCTGCAGTTTTATCGCTTTGCGCGGGCACTGGCTGGCACAGATACCGCAGCCAGTGCAGGCGGCGGCTTCAATATAAGCCACCCCGTCATCATTTATTCTGGGCACACCAAAGGGGCAGGACCGGACACAGGTGAGACAGGCGACACACTTGTCCGGGTCTACCACCGAGACGATGCCACCCACCATCAGGTGAGGTTTGGACAGAATGGTCATCGCGCGGGATACTGCTCCTCTCGCCTGCACGATTGATTCCGAAATAAATTTGGGCGAATGAGCCAGCCCGCAAAGGTACATGCCATCACTGATGAAATCCAGGGGGCGCAGCTTCAAATGGGCTTCCATGTAAAACTTGTCCTGGGTGAGGGGCAACTTCAGGCGGCGGGCAAATTCCTCGGCATCAGCCTGAGGACGAATGGCAACGCTTAAAGCAAGCAGGTCTGGCTCAAGCAAAATATCTGCGCCCAGGACCGAATCAAACACCTTTACTTTCAGTTTACCCTCTTCCTCGCTGACCTGAGGTTTATTCTCAACTTCGTAGCGGATGAAAGTCACTCCTTTATCTCTGGCCTGGCGGTAGAGGAGTTCATTCATTCCGTAAGTGCGGATATCACGGTAGAGGATATAGACCTCGGTTTCCGGATTAAGCTCCTTCAGCTTGATGGCGTTATTTACTGCCTGGGTGCAGCACACCCGGCTGCAATACATGTGCTCTGCTTCACGCGAGCCGACGCACTGTATCATTACCACTGAGTTCAGTTGCCCGACTTCCCCGCTACCCCCGGCAATCTTATGTTCAAGTTCAAGCTGGGTGAGCACTTTGTCTGATTGGCCATAAAGGTACTCGGTAGGCTGGTATTCGGTGCCGCCGGTAGCCATAATGACCACCCCGTGCTCGATTTCTACAGTTTCCTCGGTGCCGGTAATAATCTCGGTAGTGTAGTTACCGACGTAGCCGGAAAGGTTCTTTACCTTGGCACCTTTGTAGACCGTTATCTTCGGCTCTTTCTCCACCTGCGCTATCAGCGAGGCAAGCAGTGCCTGCGGGTCAGAGCCATCGGCGGTATAGTAGATGCGCCGCAGATTACCACCCAGTTCTTCTTCTCTTTCTACCAGGACTACTTCATAGCCCTGCTTGGCCATTTCCAGGGCGGCTGTCATGCCTGAGAGACCACCGCCAACCACCAGCCCCCTCCGTTTTATCTCCGCCGTGAACTCATGTAACGGCTCAAGGTTAACGGCGCGAGCCACCGCCATACGCACCAGATCCTTGGCTTTTTCGGTAGCCTCGGGCATGTGCGTGGCATGCACCCAGGAGCACTGGTCCCTTATATTAGCCATTTCAAAGAGGTACTTGTTCAGGCAGCCCTCTCTAATCGTATCCTGAAAGAGGGGCTCGTGGGTGAGGGGGCTACAGGAAGCCACCACCACGCGATTCAGCCCCTTTTCCTTGATAGCGTTAATTATCTTATACTGGGTATCGGTGGAACAGGTATAGAGGTTCTCCTCGGCGTGCACCACGTGGGGCAGGGTGGCAGCGTACTCGGTGACCGAGGGGACATCAACCACCCGGGCAATGTTTGCCCCGCAACGGCAGACGAAAACGCCGACACGCGGCTCCTGCCCATCCACCTCCATTTCCGGGGGATACTCTTTTTCGGTTACCATGGTGCCGCGAGCCTCAGCGATTTCTCGTGAAGCCAGGCAGGCGGCGCTGCTGGCGCTCATCACCGATTCGGGAATATCCATCGGGGCATTAAACGCCCCGGCGACATAAACACCGTCACGCGAGGTAATGTTGGGCGTCAGGTCTCCGGTTCTGGCAAAACCAAAGCGGTCAAGTTCTATACCCAGCTGAGCAGCTAAGTCCCCGGTGCTTGTTGAAGGCTGCAGTCCCACGGAGAGGACAACCATGTCAAATTCTTCCTGAACTTTCTGGTCGTCAGCGCCGATGTATTCCAGGAGCAGGTTATGGCTCTGCTGCAGTTCCTTGACACCGGAGGGAATGCTCCGCACGTAACGTATGCCGAACTTGTTTTTGGCGGACTCATAGTATCTCTCAAAGCCTTTACCAAAGGCTCTCAGGTCATTGTAAAAAATGGTGGGCTGGATGGCGCTCTCATGCTCTTTGGCAATAATCGCCTCTTTGGTCGCATACATGCAGCAGACCGAGGAACAGTAATCCTTGCCACAGGTTTCATCCCGGGAACCAACGCATTGAATCCAGGCTATCTTTACCGGGTGGGTGCCATCGGAAGGACGTACCACCTTACCCTGAAATGGGCCGGAGGCGGAAAGGATGCGTTCAAATTCCAGGCTGGTTACCACGTTGGGCATCCGACCGTAGCCATACTCACCCTTGAGTCTGGCGTCAAACGGTTCAAAGCCGGGCGCCAGCACCAGCGAGCCTACCTGAAGCTCAATTACTTCTTCCTGCATGGTGTGGTCAATTGCTTTAGCCTGGCAGACCGCCACGCACTGGAGGCACTCACTGCAGAAGCCGCAGTTCAGGCATCTCTCGGCTTCGGCTATGGCTTCTTCTTCGGTAAAGGTGGCGACTATTTCATCAAAGCTGGAGAGTCTTTTCTCCAGGGGTATTTGGCTAGCCCTTACTCTTGCCTTTTTCTCATGCTTACCGGTGGGTATTGGCGCCGGCTCTTCCTTCTCTGGCTCACGGCCCTCCTTGAGGTCGGTTCCATTCAGGTAGCGGTCTATGGAGATGGCGGCTTCATGCCCGTGCTTGATGGCTTCCACGGCTGACTTGGGTCCGGTGACGCCATCACCGCCGGCAAAAATGCCTGGCTCATCAGTAGCCAGTGTTACCGGGTCAACGATGAGGAACCCGCCGCCGGCGGTCTTGATGTTTGTTTTTTCGGGGAGCACTGACAGGTCAGTAGCCTGACCAATGGCAATAATGACCGTATCGCACTCAACGGCGGTGGTAACTTCTTTATCAAAGGTGGGTTTGAACCTGCCTTCACTGTCAAAAACCGAGGTACACTTTTGAAACCTGACGCCGGCTACGTTGCCGTCCCGGGCGGTTATCTCGGTAGGTCCCCACGAGTTCTTTATCTGGACGCCCTCTTCCTCCGCTTCTTCAATTTCCCAGGGGTGGGCGGGCATTTCCTCGGGGGATTCAAGGCACACGGCAGTAACCTCAGTCGCTCCGAGCCTCCGTGCCGTTCGGGCAACATCCATGGCCACATTGCCGCCGCCGATAACGACTATTTTATCTCCGATTTTAACTTTCTTTTTCTGATTAACGTCTCTCAAGAAGTCCAGAGCCAGCAGTACCCGGGGTAGTTCAACCCCGGGGATGGGCAGGCTTCGGCTCTGCTGCGCGCCGATGGCAAGGTAAATCGCCCCGTAGCCCTGTTTCTTCAGGGCATCAAGGGAAGGCTTGCCGTTAATCGGGGTATTGAGTTTTAACTCTATTCCCAGATCAATAATGTCTTTAATATCAGCCGCCAGCACGTCTTTGGGTAGTCGGTACGTGGGGATAGCCGACCAGAGCTGACCACCTGGCTGCGAGCCTGCCTCAAAAACCGTGACCGGGTATCCCAGCTTGACCAGGTCGGAGGCGCAGGTCAGCCCGGACGGTCCCGCCCCCACCACGGCTACCCCGGGTTTTGTTTTATCAATTACCGGCTTTTCTTCCGGAGGAATGGAACCTTCCTGTCTTTTTTCCCGGACAATATCCGCGGCAAACCTCTTTAAAGGGGCAATGGCGACTGGCTCGTCTATTTCGTTGCGGTTGCATTCCTGTTCGCAGGGGTGGTGGCAAATTCTGCCCAGCACCGCCGGCAGAGGTATCCACTGCTTGATATGGTTTAAGGCTTCAACATACTTGCCCTTGGAAATTAAAGCGATATAGCCCTGACCGTTGCATCCGGCCGGGCAGGTGAGCTTGCAGGGGGGGCGGGCAGTTTTGGTTATGGCCATGGCGCTGGGTACCGCCTGCGGGTAGCGTTTGTAGACTGCCTGGCGCTCAGCCAGACCCTGTTCAAATTCGCTGATTAAATCTACCGGGCAAACCTCCAGACAGTCGCCGCAGGAGCTGCATTTTTCAATATCAATGAAGCGGGGTTTCTTGAGTACCTTCACCTTAAAGTTGCCCGCTTCCCCTTCCAGCGACTGTACCCGGGAGTTGGAGATAATCTCAATATTGAGGTGTTTATCCACCTCAATCAGCTTGGGGGATATTATACACATGGAGCAATCATTGGTCGGGAAGGTCTTGTCGAGCTGCGCCATCCGACCGCCAATGGCGGTGGTCTCCTCGACCAGATAGACCTTGAAGCCGGAGTTGGCGAGGTCAAGGGCGGACTGCATGCCGCAGATGCCCCCTCCCACCACCATTACCGCGCCTGTTTTGCTCTGATTTTGATTTCCTTTTTTACCCCTGTCACTCATCATGACACCTTATAATTTTAGAGGAGTCCTTTCTGCCTGAGCAGCGGCCTGGGGTCGGTCAGGTGCCGGGAAAGCCACTTCTCAACCGAAGGGTCACCAAAAGCAAGGCCCATCAGTTCGGTGAAGTAAAATACGGGCATATTGTATTCTTTACCGGCTTCCCGTGAAATTTCGGGCTGGTGTGAATCAAGGTTTGAATGGCACATCGGGCAGCCGGCAACGATTGAGTCTGCCCCGGCTTCTTCCGCCATATCCAGAAGCTTCTGCATTAATTTCCAGGCTACTTCAGGCAGGGTAAGTATGTGGTCGCCGCCGCAACAATCGGTTTTATACGACCAGTTTTTGACATCGGCGCCCAGGGTTTTCATCAAATTGTCCATGGACTCCGGGTTCTCGGGGTCACGGGCGTCGGTTACTCCGGGGGGTCTGGTGATTAGACAGCCATAATAGCAGACGGGATTGAGTCCGTTCAGCGGTTTGTTTACCTTTTCCAGTATTGCTTTCTCACCAACGTCGTCCCAGAGAAAGTCGGCGAGATGCTTGATGTGAAAGTCACCCTGATATTGAGCGGAGATTCCCTCAATAGCTTTACCAGCCTTTAGTTCCTTTTCGGCTGTTTTCAGTCTGGAATAACAGGCAGCGCAGGGAACTACCAGGTCCATATTCGCCTTATCGGCAGTTACCAGGTTCCGGGCGGGCAGTGCCAGGGCTAACGTATCGCTGGTAACGTGGGCGGACGCGGCGCCACAGCAGCTCCAGTCTTCCAGTTCTTTCAGGTCAATGCCGAGTATCCTGGCTACCGCCTCGGTGGACTCGCCGTACTCTCTGGCAACGCCGTCAAGGGAACATCCGGGATAATAGGAAACATTCATCGTTGAGCTTCCGTCTTTGCTTTCTTGAAGATATTTCTCACCTGGCTTTTAGCCCGGGTGCGGGGCGGTAAAAGCTTGATTTTGCCCCTGGTAAACATCGCCAGTCCGGTGCCAGCTTGCCTCAGGAGACCGCTCAGCCCCCCGCTCTTGAGTGCGTAGTTTACCGCCATCTCCGCTTCATGCACCCGACCGTGTTTTCTTATTGAAGAAAGGAATGCCGAATGAAAAGCGGGAAAGTTCTTTTGCGAGGGCTTTACGCCCTGCCGCTGGGAAATCTGCCTCAGAGTATCCATGACACGGGCAATATCAATATCATTGGGGCATCTGGTGGTGCAGGTCTCGCAGGAAGCGCAAACCCAGATAGTGTCACTGCGCAGGACTTCATCAATCAGTCCGAGATGAAGTAGGCGCATCACCTTATGCGGCATAATGTCCATGGCGAAGGTTACCGGACAGCCATTGGTGCACTTTTCGCACTGAAAGCAGGCCGATATTTTCTGCCCGCTTAATGCTTCTATTTTCTTTCGCCGGGAGGGTTCGGGAATTACTTCTGGCGGTATCGGTGTCACCGTTACTTTTTACCCCTTTCTACGGTCAGTTGTTTTACTTAAGTCACACGCAACTGCAGTTGCTCACATTCAAATTCTGGTTAATTCAATTGGGAAGTGGGGAGAGTTGCTGGTGGTTAGCAGAGGTTCATTGCCTCTCAGGCAATCTGATGTACTTAAAGGCCTGTCCTTTTCAGGTGATTTTCTACTCTCGTCAGGAGCTCCTGAGGACTGATGGGTTTGTCAATATAATCCTCAGTTTCAAGGGTGAGTCCGCCCCAGACCGGGATGGAGCTCTGGCCACCCTTTTCGGCGTAGCTGGTCAATATCAGAATTGGAATTTTACTGAGTGCGGGGTCTTTTTTGAATTGCTCGGCAGTGACAAAGCCATCTTTTCCCGGCATTATGATATCCAAGATGACCAGATCGGGGTTTTCCTCCCTTGCCTTACGCAATCCCTCATCACCTTCGTAAGCCACGATTA
>CAZWYS010000015.1:0-25605 GCA_964638295.1 uncultured Dehalococcoidaceae bacterium | reverse complement strand
GCACCTGAATGGGGTTCAGGTGGTCGTCGGTTCAAATCCGACCACCCCGACCATACGAACAAAAGTAAGTGGTCAGACCACCTAATACCTCAGAAAGGCTAAAGGTGGCTGAATTAAAGATAGACCACCTAATACGGTGGAAACAGGGCGGGTCCGCAAAACGAAAAATGGTTACTGCAACAAGAACGGTAGCCCCCCTTGGCACGTCGCTCAAGTCTCTCGTTAACGGCTTTGTCCTAACCAAGTAAACGGAAGGCAAAAGCCCCCGCACGGTAGAATTCTACTCGGAAAATCTAAAGCGTTTCCTCTGGTATGCCTCTAGACAGGGTTGGCCCCTCGACTCTATTTTTTATCTCCGAGACAACAACGCGTTAGAAAGTGTAATGAAGTAACAAGATAAGCAAATGTGTCCTCTTTGCTCGCTGCACAAAACGAGCAATTGTTACCTCACACAATCTGGACAGTTGTTCAAAATTGCTCAATTAGAAAGAAGACTTGAATAGTCGGTCGACACTAAGACTAAACGCCAGTTCAAAAGTTTTGTCTATCGTACAGCATGGTCTATTTAAACCAATTTATTTGTAGCTAGTTCGAAGCTAGATAAAATTACCTTCCGTATCTTGGCAATAAGCCATGTGCTCCACAGGGTACCGGCAGCTACTCCGCCACCTCTACAATTATTTTTGTACCCTTGCTTGGCTTGGATTGTATTGAGAAGCTGGCATTAAGCAGGTGCGCTCGCTCCCGCATACCGATAAGGCCCAGTTTGCCCATGCTGCCTAACTCGCTTAGCGCTAGCGGCAATCCAAATCCCTTACCGTTATCCATAACAGTTACTTTTACTTTTCTCGGATTGAATTCTATCCTGACCACAGCCTCGGTTGCCTTGGAGTGCTTTTTGATATTATACAGTGCCTCTTGGACAATGCGAAACAATGTCAACTCCGTATCGGCTGATAGCCTCCGTTCGCTGCCGCTTACCTCAACATGAGCCTTAATATTTATCTGTGCGGTCAGACCTCGGACCAGAAATTCTAGCCCTGGGATCATGCCCAACTGGTCCAAAACCTCGGGGCGTAATTCCTGGCTAACGCGCCGTACTCCTTCCATTATACTATCAGTCTTGTCCCTCAGATGGTCAAGCCGTTGGATGGTCTTCTCTGATAATTGTTCTTCGCCGCGACTTATGGCTTCAATTTCTAGGCATAGACTGGCCAGGGACTGAGCCGTACCGTTGTGCAAATCGCGTGCGATGCGCTTTCGTTCTTCTTCCTGAGCTCTGGTAACCTCTTTGACATAAGACCTCAAGTTCTCTCTTGACCGATGTTGCTCGGATATATCACGTAAAATGACCAGAAGGGCAGCTTCCTTTTGCCAGATGGTTTTTGACATTGTGTATTCCACCGAGAAGCTGCTTTCATCTTTTCTACGCAATAGAGTCTCATACCGTCTTGGCACGCCCTTCACCGGCAGCTTTCTCTTTAAGGCACTTAATATCTTTTTTGATTCATCAGGATGAAAATGGAGGTCAATATGAACCTCTCTTAAATTCCGCTTGTTTTGGCCAGTCATTTCAGCAGCGCGTCTATTCGCATACAGAAACCGTCCATCTCTGGCAACTATAATGATACCAACGTTAGCGCTTTCGGCTATGGCTTTGAAATTTGCCTCGCTCTGCCCGAGTTCCTCCTCCATTTTCTTACGCTCAGTGATGTTACGAAATAGACCCAGTACAAGGCGTCGTTTCCCTATGGTTAGAGCGGAGTAACTGGCTGTCACCGGGACAACTTCTCCTTGCTTGTTAACAACTTCGGCATCATAGGTCACAAAGTGTGTTTTTTTAACAATATCAGCAATGCTATGCTTATATTCGTCAGCTTTATCCAGGGGATGTAGTTCGAGCTTGGACATACCCAAAATTTCCTTGCGGCTTTTTCCTAACAGCATCGCTGCTTGCTTGTTAGCTTCCAGGATTAATCCCGTCTCCGCGTCCACCACAATCACCGCATCACTTAAGTTTTCGAAAAAATGCCGGTATTTCTCTTCACTCTCTGGTACCATATTTACTTGTCTTCACCCCTTCATGTCTCGTATCTTCGGGACAGATCCTCAAGAGTAAGCCAGCCTTCCCTCAAAGCGTAAAGCACAGCCTCGGTGCGTGAAGAGACTTTCAGTTTTCTAAAGATGTTAGTCAGGTGGGTATGGACGGTGCGTTCACTGATGAAAAGCTGCTCGGCGATTTCTTTATTAGTCATCCCCTTCGCGGCGAGCCCCAGTATCTCAGCCTCACGGTCACGCAACTCCGTTAGACTGGCTTCTTTCTTGTTTTTGTCAGTGGCCATCCGACTCAGAATCTTGCCGGTGGCTTTCAGGTTGAAGACTCCTTCCCCGGTATTTACCAAACGGACCGCGCTGATTAATTGACCTACGGGAGCATTCTTTAATAAATATCCCGATGCGCCCGCTCGTATACTGGCAAGAACATATGCCTCATAGCTATAAGCACTAACCATAAGGATAGAAGTGTTGGGACAGGTCTGTTTGATCTGCCTGGCTGCCTCAATGCCATTGGTTTTGGGCATGGAAACGTCAATTATGACCACATCTGGCAACAATTCCTCTGTCATGCCGATGGTTTCTTGGCCATCCGATGCCACGGCGACAACGTCCATGTCTTCTTGTTCATTGAGTAAACGACAAAGCCCTTCGCGAAATGACGGGTGGTCATCAGCTATCAGAATCTTGATTTTCTTCATGGTCTCCTTAATAAAATCAAAATTTTTATATTAAATATATTAAAAGTATAGGCACAGCCTTCTTGTTTTGTCAAAAGAGATACACTTACCAACTAATGACCGCTTAGACGGTAATACCGCAATATTTACGTATTATTAATAGACCATTTGGTTTATTAATTTAATCCTTTCAGCGCAGTCAAAATATGTATTTTAGAGGATTACATTTTTTATGAGGAATATTCATAATGAATATTACGCTTCGTGATTAGCGAAGATTTTTTGTTTAAAGCTCCTTTGCCTTACTTATCAAAGGATATTTAAAAGGAGGAGAAATGAAACATAATAGCAAACTGTCCAGAATTTTAACGGGGGTGTTTAGTTTCGTCTTAATTCCGGTACTATTACTGGGTTGCTCCTCTCCAGAACCAGCGGCACTGCCCGCACCATCTCCAGTGTCGATGCCGGCATCAGCACCGCTACCATCTCCCGCGCCGATACCGGCACCAGCGCCAGCGGCACTGCCAGTACCAGCGCCAGCGCCAAGCGCGGCACCAGCTCCAACCTCAAGCACAACACCAACTCCAGTCACAGTAGCTGAGGCGACACCGGAACCGGCTTCTATATCTGTATCACCTGAAGAAGCAACTAATCCCGTGAAAACGCAGCATGTCCTGACGGCTATGGTCAAGGATAAAGATAATCAACTCGTTAAGGATGCTGAAGTCCACTGGATATTAAACCGTTTTCCGGAAGCCGTGGGGGATATAGTTACCGTTAGCAATCAAATTGAGCTAAATAATCTCTACGCAGTATCACGCACAGACAATTGGGGTACAGCTACACTGGCAATTACCGCAACACGGGCCGGAGACACTGATGTAACCGCTTTCGCTCCTGGTATTGTTGATGCGGCTAAACATAAGGCGTTCGCGGTTAAACACTGGGTTGATATGATTGTTGATTGGCCGGCTGATGCTACCAACAAGATAGGCACGGAACACGTCTTTTCACTGGAAGTTACCAAAGCATCCACCGGTTCACCACTAAGCGGCGTCGATGTAAAGTGGACTATTACCGATGACCAGCCGGACCTGAAATTTACGGGGCGCAGTGCCGCCGTAAATACGGTGACATCAACCACGGACAGCAAAGGAATCGCCAAGGTAACCGTACAGCAAGCAGCTGCGGCATCTGGCAGTAACATGATTCGCATTGACATTTTAACCGAGGACGGTGAAGTGCTATTTAGCCATGACGTTAGCAAGAAGTGGCTGTCACCGTCTCTCAATATAACTAAAGAAGGGCCTAGCAGTGTAGAGCTAGATTCAAGCCTAGAATACACCATTACAGTAAGAAACGATGGAGACGAGACGGCAACCTTGGTGAAAGTTGCTGACCAAGTTCCTGAAGGGCTCGCTTTCGTCAGTTCTACTCCAAGCGGCACAGTAAGTGGCAGAAAGGTTACATGGAGCCTGGGAAGCATGGCGCCCGATACGAGCAGAAATATAGTCGCCAGGTTCAAAACTGTGAAGGCTGGCAACTGGACAAACACGGTCAAGGTAACCAGCAAAGAAGGAATAACAGCGGAAGCCAGCGCCATGCTGAAGGTAACCGCAGAGGCTATCCTTAAAATTACTAAAAATGGCCCGGACACGGTTACGCAAGGGAGACAGGCTATATATACCATTACGGTAAGGAATACCGGAAAAATAGCCGCCACAAATACGGTGGTCACTGATATAATTCCGGATTGCCTGACCTATGCTTCGTCCAGCCCGTCTGCTTTAGTGTCTGGCGGTGTAGCTACCTGGAGAATTGGTAACTTGGCTGCGGGAGCAAGTGAAAATATCAGGGTCACTTTTACGGCCAGCACAACCGGTAAATGCACAAACCGTGTTGAAGTCACTGCTACGGATACAGCCAAAGCCGAAGCATCTTATACCACGACAATAGTGGCACCAAAGAAACCAAGCATAACCATAACTAAAAGCGGTCCCAGCCTCATGTATCTCAATAGGACACAGGAATTTACCATAACTGTCCGGAATACAGGTGAGACCACTCTTACCAATGTTAGGGTGACTGATACTCTGCCGGCAAATCTCACCTACATGTCATCAACTCCTTCCGGTACTGTTAGTGGTAGGACTGTAAGGTGGTCGTTCCTATCCATGGCGGTTGGTGCTTCTCGGGAGATAACCATCTCGTGCAAGGCCACTTCTCCTGGTGCTTTTGTGAACTCAGTAAGTGTGACCACTGCTGAGGATATTAGTGATACTGCTCAAGCTATTGGTGAGGTGGTGGCGAAAACCGGCATGACGATGCAGATAACTGATACTGTGGACCCGGTGGCAATTGGAGAGCGTACCACGTATGAAGTCACCATCAGGAACCAAAGCGCAATTACGGTGCATAACGTGAAGATACAGATTAATCTACCAGCTAATGTCAGTTTTGTATCAGCTACAGGGATTACCGCTTACTCTGTGTCAGGACAGACGGTAACCTTTGACCCAATTGCTACGTTGAGCGCTGAACGGTCGGCGAAGTTCACCGTGATGGTGGAGGCGGAGAGAGCTGGCGATGCTATCTGCAGGGCTTCATTGACTTATGCCGAATTTACTCTGCCGATTACAGCCGAGGAGGGTACTACATTCTACGCACCCTAACCAAGAAAAGTCGGCACGGTTCTCGCTACTAAATTACCTCGGGTTCGAAGGGCCGAGGAGCTAAGCTCCTCGACCCTTCCGCAGCCCAGAAGGTTGAACGAGGTGATTATCGCTTTTTAGATTAGAGGCAATGAGCGCCACTAAAAGCAATTAAAAAATATGATGCAAATATGGGGTGAGGAAATGAAGTATATACAAATTCTGCGAATTTTGACTTTGGCTATTGTCCTGTCTGTACTATCGGCAACTATACCAGTGGCATCGGTTCAGGCGGCAGCGTCTATTACTATCTCCCCCGAGGAGGGTAACATCGGTGCCAAGGTCACCGTCACTGGTACCGGCTTCAATAAAAGTACGGAGACTACCGATAAATACGCTATTATCTACTTTTCCAGTCAGAAAGCCAGTACGCTTGATGACATTGACAGTGACGTTAATATTTATGAAAAGGTGAAAGAGGGTATATGGCTTGATGAAGATGGAGAGTTTGAGGTGACCTTCAATGTTCCCGAAAGCCTTACCGACGGTACTAAAGATGAAGATGTAACCGACGGTACCTATTATATTTATGTTTGCCATTACCTCAGCACCACCCCTCCCACAGTCGCTACCCGCATAAGGGCAGTTGCCACATTCATGGTTACCATGGGTGATATTTCATTATCCTCGTATAGTGGACTGGTAGGCAGCACGGTGGAGATTAAAGGTAGCGATTTTTCCGGCAATAAAAACATCACGATTAAATATGATGAATACACCGTGCCTATTGAGAGCGGTGATAGGAAAAGCAAAAGTAGTGGCAGCTTTACCAGCATTATCTCTGTTCCCGATAGTACCAGCGGTCTTCATACCATAACGGCGGTTGTTTCCGGCACCGAAGCTGAGGCTGAGTTTTACGTTACCCCAAAAATAGTAACCAGCCCGACTACCGGAGAAGCGGGAACTGCGGTAATGGTCAATGGCACTGGTTTTGGCAGGATAAAAACGGTTACTGTCCTGTTCCAGGGCATTAGAGTGGCCCTGGTGACGACCAACGTAGTCGGCAGCTTTTCTGCTAACTTTAATGTACCGCAGCTTGGAGCTGGTCTGTACAGTGTTGACTGTAATGATGGGACCAATGGGGCTAGAGCCCATTTCACTATAGTTGCTTCACCACCACCCACACCGGCCCCTGAACCTACGCCTGTTCCACCACCAACTTCCATCAGCATTAACGCCACCACAGGTAACGTTGGGAAGGGACTCGTAATGGGCGGCGCTGGATTTAAGGCTAATGGCATCGTGACTGTTAAATATGATGACGAGGTAATAACCACGGTAACTACCGATGATAACGGTGTTTTCGCGGCTGCCTTTACGATCCCGGTTAGTCAGTATGGAGACCATACGATAATTGCCAGTGACGGCACAAATGCGAAGGATATTACCTTTACTGTAGAGTCAATTCCGCCACCTGTACCAGCTCTACTGCGACCCGAAACAGGAGCCGAAGTGAAATCACCGCTGTCTTTTGTCTGGAGTGACGTGACTGATGACAGCCAGCCGGTAACATACACGCTTCAGGTGGCTGTCAATGAGGACTTCTCCGCTACTTCTATGGCGTTCGAGAAGGCGGGGCTAACCGAATCTGGATATACCTTTACCCGGGAAGAAAACCTGAGGTTAGCCTGTAAGGAAGCTCATTATTACTGGAGGGTAAGGGCTGTAGACGGCGCTTCAAATGAAGGAAGATGGGCATACCCCGGAACATTCGATGTTGCTGTTGCTTCCGCTCTGCCAGGCTGGGCTTTATATACGCTAATTGCGCTTGGCTGTTTAATTTTCTTTGCCCTGGGTTATCTGGTACGCATGAGAACAAGTGGTTTAAGAGAGTAGCTAATGTTGGTATGAAGCTTTAGAACTGGCAATAAGAGGAGATGCGAGGGGAGAAACTAGATACAAAGTGAGTGCGGGGAAAGGGTCGCTTCCCCAACCGGAAAATACTTGCTAGAGGAGGACAGCAAGATGGTTATCAAAAATGAGCGAGTCCGAGAAGTGGAAAGAGTTCGAGAGACCCCTGAAATAATGACCAAGCCGCTTCCTCAAATTCTGGGCGAGATGGAAGCCAATATCAGAGCGGCGGCTGAAGCTGCCAGAAGAGCTGAGGAAGCAGCCAAGTTGGCCAGAGTATCTGCAGGGGAAGCTACGAAGGCATCAGGAGAAGCCGCCCAAAGGGCTGAGGAGGCACGTCAAGCGGGAGAAAGTGCCGCTGAGACTGCTACTCGAGACGCTACCAAAGCGGCTACTCGAGCAGAAGAGACAGCCATAGTAGCTAGGGAGGCAGCTGAAGAAGCAGCCGGAAAAGCCGAAGAGGCTGATAGGTGGGCCAGGCAGACTGCCGAAGAGTTTAAGAAGGCTGCTGAAGAAGCAACGAAGCTGTCTAAAGAGGCAGCTGCGGAAGCAGCCAGAGAGAGCATGCAAGCAATTAAGGCGGCTAAGGAAGCTGCCGAGACAGCAAAGAGTGTGTCGGAGGAAGCCGCCCAACGCGCTGAGAAGGCAAGTTCTCTGTCTAAAGAAGCCGCCATGACCGCAACTCAATCGGCTTTAGAAGCTACCCGAAAAGCGGAAAATGCAGCTTCTAAAGCCGAGGAAACCGCCAGAGGTGCCACACATGCGGCAGAAGCAGCCGCCAGAAGAGCCGAGGAATTAGAGCTAGCAATTAAGGAAGCTGAAGCTATCGCCAAAAAAACGGCGGAAGAGGCAGCGGCCAGGGCTGAAGCGCTGGCCACAGTGTCCAAAGAAGCTGTTGAAGATGCCATAGCTGCCGCGAATGTCGCTGGCAAACAGGCTGATGAAAGCGCGAGAGCAGCTCAAGCTGCCCGGATGGAACTGGCGGGGCAGTTAACGGCGGAGACAGCGATAAAAGCTGACGAGATGGGCAGGAAAGCTAAAAGAGCCGCGGCGATTGCTCTCCAGGCGGCTAATGACGTTAGCAGAAAAGCTGAGATAGCATCTATAGCTGGTGATGAAGCCATTGGGGCAGCAGCCAGAGTATCCGGAATAATTGCGGAAAGAGTTGATGAGGCTGGGAGAGAAGCTAAGAAAGTAGCAACTACTGGTTTTGAGGTAGCTAATGAGACGCGTAAGAAGGCAGAGGCAGCGGACATGGCCGGGGACGAAGCTATGGAGGATGCGGCTCGGACCTTGCATCAGCTGGTAAACAGGGCAGAAGAATTAGCCAAAGCTGCCGAAGATGCTGCCGAAGCGGCCACAAAGGCATCAGGAGTAGCCAAGGAAACTGTGGAAGCAGCCATGAGAGCTGCTGGAGAGGAAGCTGCCGCCAAAGCCGAGGAAGCCAGGAAAGCCGCCGAAGAGGCGGGGGCAAGAGCTGAGCTGGCGGCAAAACAGGCCGGAGATGCAACTGAGACAACGATAAAAGCTCTTAGAGAGGAAGCTGCTGCCAAAGCTGAGGAAGCCAGGAAAGTTGCCGAAGAGGCGGGGGCAAGAGCTGAGCTGGCGGCAAAACAGGCCGGAGATGCAACTGAGACAACGATAAAAGCTCTTAGAGAGGAAGTCGCTGCCAGAACTGAGGAAACTAGGAAAGCTACTGAAAGCGCAGCATCAAAAGCTGAAGAAACGGCAAAGGGAGCCCAGCGTGTTGCTGTCGAAGCGGAGAGAAAAGTCGGGGAAGTGCGAACAGGCATTGAGAAAACTCAACAAGCGACAGCTGCCGAATTAAGACGCTTTTCCACTAAAGCCGAGGACGCATTCAGGATGGCCGGTGAAGCCATGGAAAAAATCAGAGGTATGGCCAACAGAATGCTCACTGAATGGGAAACAATAGTGATTATCCTGGCAGTAATCATGGCTGCAGTTATGTTCAGCATGATCATAGCACTTTCAGGCCCTTAACGCACAAGTGATTGGATAAAGAATAAGTACTGGAACTCAATCAGTAATGGTAAGGAGGTATAACATGCCGTCTTTTAAGTGTAAGGACATTGGTATGAGCTGTAACTTTGAAGTAACAGCCAGGACAGAAGATGAACTAATGAAGAAAATAGCAGAACACGCTGATAAAGCACACAACATGAAAACCATACCACCGGATGTCATGAGTAAAGTGAAGAAAGCAATCAAGAAGTAACGTCATAATTCGCTGTAATGAAATATATCACTACATGATGAGGGTAGAGAGATGAAAAAGAGATTTCTAGTCGTTGCGATTTTAACCCTAGTGCTCTCGATGGTCTTCTTACTTGGCTGTACCAAAACCCCGGCAACGCTGGGAGGAATACTTCAGAGCCAGCAAGAAGGGATTTGGGTGACCGGAACCGGAGAAGTTAGCGTGGTCCCAGATATTGCTAACCTCAGTCTGGGTATTGAGGCGCAGGAGGCAAGCGTAGCTCCAGCCCAGACCAAGGCGATTGAGGCGATGAACCGGGTTATGGATACCCTCGCCAATAATGGAGTGGATAATAAGGATATTCAAACCCAATACTTTAGCATCAGCAAAGTAACCAGATGGGATGATGAGAAACGGCAGGAGATTGTCATTGGCTATCGGGTGAGCAACGTAGTAACCGCCAAGATAAGGGCTATTGATGAGGTAGGCGTTATTATTGACGCTGTAGCTCTGGCAGGAGGAGACCTTACTCGAATAGACAACATTAGCTTCTCCGTCGATGAGCCAGAAGCCTATCATAGTGAGGCTAGGGAAAAAGCAATGAAAGATGCTGAAGCCACGGCAAAGGAATTAGCTGCGCTGGGTGGAGTAACGCTGGGTAAACCAACCTATATCTCGGAAAGCTTATACACGCCATCACCTATCTATCCAATCAGAGCAGAGGCAGCACCAGCTCCAGCTATGGCACCGACACCGATTAGCCCCGGTGAAATGGAAGTTACTTTGAATGTACAGGTAGTCTATGAGATTGATTAGAGTAGGTGAGGGTTAGTTTCACGGTTCAGGTTGGGAAGCAGGGTGTTATTAGACTGATTAAATTAATAAATAAAGGAGGAAGATATCGACGTTTCGGTTACCGGCGACACATTGATGATTAAGGCGAAGAAGAAGGAGAAAGCCAGTAAGTAGCCTATTTAGTCGCTATCTTCCTGCTTCCCGAATTCCGGGGGAAAGGCTGATTGGTAATTAAGAAGGGGAATTATCTAAATAACCGGTTAATCAAATATGCAAAAAATTTGGCGTTGGGCTATTAAATAAGCAAAAAGAGGTGAGATATGTTCCACGATATCGGAGAAGCGGCAGGGGCAATATGGAAACTGCTCAGTGAAGGGGGACCATTGAGCATCTCTGCCATAGTTAATAAAACCAGGAAACCCCGTAACACGGTTTATATGGGGATTGGCTGGCTTGCCAGAGAAGACAAACTGGTATTCAAAGAGGGCAAGCAGGGAATCTACCTCTCTTTAAAAAAGTAAAGAGTAGTAAGGAAAAAAGAAAAACTTTAACTCGAGGTGCCGAGATGAGCATTACACCTAATAATACTATTTTTATAATCCTCTCTTTCGAGGGGCCAGATGTTTACTCCATGGCTGGGGGACTCGGTGCCAGGATAACGCATCTGACGAACAGCCTGTCGGCAATGGGTTTTCAAATTCACCACTTTTTCATAGGGGACCCCAAAATGGAGGGGTTGGAGGTCTGCAATGATGGGAAACTGGTGCTTCATCGCTGGTGTCAGTGGATAAGCGAAAACTATCTAGGTGGAGTTTATGAGGGAGAAGAAGAGAAACTTTACGATTTCACTAAGTCCGTTCCCCCGTTTGTAGTTGATGAGATTGTACGGCCTGCCATTTCTCAAGGAAAACTGGTGGTGATAATGGCAGAGGAATGGCAAACTGCCGAAGCTGTATGTCAGCTACACGACCTATTACTTCAGCAAGACTTACGTGATATGACAGTGATGTTCTGGAATGCCAACAATACATATAGCTTTGAGCGAATCGACTGGGATAGGCTCGCACACTCAACGGCAATTACTACGGTTAGCAAATATATGAGACAGATTATGCTCGAAATGGGGGTGAATTCTTTAGTTATTCCCAACGGGATACCTAAAGCCCTGCTGAAGGAGGTGGATAAAAGAGACGTCACGCGCATAAAAGATGCGCTGGATGTCGACTTGATATTAAGCAAGGTGGCCAGGTGGCATCCAGACAAAGGGTGGACCCCGGCCATTCAGGCTATTGGCGGTATTAAAAAGTCAGGACTCGTTCCCTCTCTTCTAGCCCGTGGCGGTCAGGAGTCATACGAAGGAAAGATCACTAAACAGGCAAAGTTGTTTGGTCTAACCGTGAAGAACATACTGTTAGAGGGAGACCCCAAGGAATCTTACCGCCGGGCTACATGTGAGGAGGATTTTACCCCTTATTTTGATGCTATAGCGAAGAAAGGCGCTGGTGATATTCTCAATTTCCTGTTCCCCATACCCCAATCCTTCCTGCGGGTGCTTTATACGGCAAGCGATGTGGTTCTGGCCAATAGTAACCATGAACCATTCGGATTAGTCGGTCTGGAGGCTATGGCGGCGGGAACAGTGGTATTCACCGGTTGCAGTGGAGAGGATTACGCTACGCACATGTATAATGCTGTCGTTCTGGACACCTTCACCGGCGAGGAGATACAGTTTTACGTAGATTATCTTCGCAGGCATCCAGAGATAAAGGAAGCAATTAGCGCTGCAGCAAGAAAGACAGCGGAGCGATGGACCTGGGAAGAAGTAGCCAAAACACTCATTAGCAAACTTGAGTACCAGTCACAAGTTCAGGGGATTATTACCACTCTTGGGTCAACTATCCCGAAGTCTACAGAAAATAGGTGATTAGGGTGAGGGTGAATTGAATGTACACCGAAGCGGCTGCCTGTGAGTACTTGAAGGAAGAGATATTCCCTCAACTTGCCACGGCTCCTTATGGGGAAATAGAAGTCGTAATGCTTGCTTATAGCAAACCTGTCTATCTCTTTTTTGAAAAAACAAAAAACATAATAGTGGTAGGAAAGTCTTTTGAATGTGAAATGATTCCAGTGGAAGAGGCATGGCTATTGGCGGACAAAGAGTATTTAAACCTGAAGCTGCTTCGAGAGAAGATTGGAATGTGCGGGGATACCGATAAGGTAGTAGCGCCGTTAGGCGAAAACAGGGAGCTTTCTGCTTTGCTAGTTACAGAATGGGCTCCGGGTCAGACGCTTGATTACTACGTAACCAAGGCTATTTATGAACAGCAACGTGAAAACCTTTTTGAAAAGTTAAGCTACTTAGCCAGGTTTTTCGTCAAGCTCCATAGTACCAGTGAGACCGACAGGCCAGTTTCTACTGATGAACCCAGATGGTATCTGGGTACACTGCTGGATTCTTTAAGCCAGTCATTCCTGAACCCGGTGGATAGGGCCACCATTGAGCAATACGCAGTCCGGTGGTGGAATAGAGATAGCATCTTTGCCACAGACAGGGAAGTAATCGTTCATGGAGATGCCACACCTACTAACTTTCTTTTCGATAATGGAAACGTAACCGGCATAGACCTGGAAAAGATGAAATGGGCTGACCGATGCTGGGACTTGGGATTTATCGCTGCCGAACTGAAACATCATTTCATGTGGCGTATGGGTGATGGCTGGGCTGCTGAGCCTTTTATTGGCCATTTTTTGTGGGAATACGCCGTCAATTATGGAGATACCAGTTTTTTCCACATTATTACACGTAAAATTCCTCTATACATGGCCCTGGGTCTACTGAGGATTGCCAGAAATAACTGGCTGGATGAACCTTATAAGAGGAACTTAATAGCAGAGGCACAACAATGCCTAAAGTAAAGGCTATAATCTTTGATTGTTACAGCACTCTTATAGACATCAAAACAAATGAACAAAAAAAGGAGATTTTTCAGTACCTTTCGCTTTACTTGCAATACTACGGGGCAAAAATTGACGCCTGTAAACTAAAGTCGGCTCTTGACCTGGAAAGAGAGCAATGCTTCCAGAACAATCCGGAACCCTATCCCGAAATAGACCTTGAAATTGTATTTAGGAATGTTCTGAAAAAGCAGGGAGTGGACGATCCTTTTTTGACTGAGTCCTGCTGCAAGCTTTTCCGGGTGCTTAGTCGGGAACGGTTTCAGCTTTTTCCAGATAGTCTTCCAGTATTAGAGGAAATGACAAAAAGCAAGTATTCTCTGGCCGTAGTCTCTGATGCCCAGAAAGTATTTTGTTTGGACGAAGGTAAGATACCGGGGCTAGACAAGTTTTTTAAGTGCATTATTCTATCTACTCAGTTTGGATTCAGAAAACCTGATCCAAGGCTTTTTAAAGTTGCCTGTACTTTGTTAAACATTTTACCGGAAGACGCTGTCTATATTGGCAATGACCCTGAAACTGACGTAAAAGGAGCCAAACAAATCGGCATGCAAGCGATACTGCTGGACAGAAAGCTGAGGATAAAAAATCCTGAGCCAAAACCCGATTTACAGACCTCCGACCTCTGGAAAGCGTGGGAATGGATAAAGATGAATGGCTAGTTCTGAATCCTGCTATTATAAATTTTATTTAGAAAGGAGAACGCCATGATCTACTGGGCACAACTCTTTCATTTCTACCAACCACCAACCCAAATTCCTTCAGTGCTGGAAAAAATCTGTGAGGAATCATATCGGCCTCTGATAAATGTTTTTCGTGAGCACTCAAACGCCAGGGCTACAGTGAACATTAACGGTGTCCTTATTGAAATGCTAAAAGATTGTGGCCATAAGGATATTATCCAGGGGCTCAAAGAACTTGCCGAAAAGGGGCAGATTGAATTCACCGGCACCGGCAAGTATCATCCGATTCTGCCACTGATTCCACCCGATGAAGTTAAGCGACAGATAGAGCTGAATAAAAAGACCAGTTCCTTTTATTTTGGGGATACATACAAGCCTGCCGGGTTTTTTCCGCCGGAGATGGCTTATAGTAGAGATATCTTGCCAGCGGTTATCGGGGCAGGACACCGGTGGATTATAGTCAGTGGAGTTGCCTGCCCGACTAACTGGCCTGTTGATACTATCTACCAGGTTGAGCATGAAGGAAAGAGGTTGGCAGTATTCTTCCGGGATAACATCCTGAGTAACAAGATTAGCTTTCAAGAGTTGGGGCCTCATGATTTTCTGGAACACCTCAAATCCCTCAGGGGTGATAGGGAAAACATCTATGTTGTCACGGCTATGGACGCCGAAACCTATGGTCATCATATTCAGGACTGGGAAGAATTATTTCTGGCCGAGGTATATGAAGAGCTACAGGTGAGAAGTGAAACTTACGCTCACATCAAGCAGCAAAAAGTGCTGGCAACTCAGCACTCCAGCCTGCTACAAGATGCCGAAACAGCTCAGCAGGTCCAGACCGCCACTATCAGTCAGCTCCTTGACATTTTCCCCAGCGGTGAAGTAATAGACCCCAAACCATCTTCGTGGAGTACCTCGGATGAAGATATAAACGCCGGGAACTCCTATCCACTCTGGAAAGACAAGGATAATGAGATACACCATTTGCAGTGGGAGCACATGGCAATATGCATTGACTTATGCTCAAGTGCTATCCAGATAGCCGATAATGATGAGAGTAAACGCTTTGCTCACATCGCCCGGGGGTTACTTGATAGGGCGTTACACAGCTGTCAGTTCTGGTGGGCCAGCCGGAGACCAATGTGGGACATAAACCTCATCTATTTGGGGCTTGTAGAACAATGGCGAGCCATCATCAATGCCTACAAAGCCATTGTCTCAAGCGGGGCTGCTGATGAGCTTAAAAAAGAAAATTACGATAATTTAGCCAGAGCTGATGAGCTCAGAATAAATATCATAAGCAAGCTTTTCACATAACGAAAGTTTGATAGGCAAGATAAAATCTCACGCGTTATGGGAAATGTTTATAGAAGCTGGTAAATCATACTGCGGAAAATAAGAATGAAAATCAGAAAAGCAGTCATAGCAGCCGCTGGTTGGGGCACAAGGTTTCTGCCCGTTACCAAGTCGCAGCCCAAGGAAATGCTGCCGCTGGTCAATAAGCCCATTATCCAGTATAGCCTGGAGGAAGTTATTGCCTGCGGCGTTGAACTCGTGGTCATGGTAACTTCGCTGGGCAAACGGGCTATTGAGGATTACTTTGACCGTTCTTTTGAACTGGAGCATATGCTGGAGCAGAAAGGTGCAACCAGGATGGCAGAGGATATTCGCCGCTTAGCCGACATGGTTGACATCTGCTACGTCCGTCAGAAGCAACAACTAGGACTGGGACACGCTGTTCTTACGGCCGGGAAAGTGGTAGGCGATGAGCCTTTTATTCTGATTCTTCCCGATGACCTTTTTGAGCAGCAGGAGATAGTGCTGAAAAAAATGCTGGAAATCTACCAGCGCTATGGAGGCAGCGTCATGGCTGCCAAACGAGTCACCGAAGAGGAAATCAGCAGATACGGGATTATTGAGCCCCAAAAATTGAGTGAGCGAATCTATAAAGTAATGAATTTGGTGGAAAAGCCACCGCCAAAATTAGCTCCCTCAAATATGGCTATCCTGGGGAGATACGTTCTGGCACCAGAGATATTTTCAGTACTGGAGGAAACTCCGCCGGGTATTAACGGAGAAATTCAACTGACCGAAGCTTTACAGCAGTTGCTCCAGCAGCAAGATATATACGCCTACGAGTTTGAAGGGGAATATTATGATGTCGGCACGCTTCTAGGTTGGCTGAAAACAACCATATTGCTGGCATTGAAAAATCCCGACCTCGGCTCCAAGCTCAGAGACTACCTGGATAGTATCCTTCAGCGCGTTTCATAGCCTGGTAAATGGTAACCGGGCAGTTTGACTAATCACTGGCAAAATAAGACACTCAGGTTTAATAAATTTGGTGATTCCGGGATGGAAATTAAGATTTTGGGCGAGGTTAAACCAGTTGAACAGTTGGTGGTAATGGGAGAAAAGGAATGAACGGGCACTCCGGCACCCGAATTCTCTACCAGCTGGCTCACCTGTACGGAGTGCAGACGGTCTATTACGATGTGTTTCGCCGCCGTCAGCAAGCCTCTGCCGAAGCCTTAATGGCAATGCTCCGGTCATTAGGAGCCCCTGTGGCGACTTTGCAGGATGTCCCCTCGGCATGGCGGGAACGGCGTCAGTCACTATGGCAGCGACCGCTCGAGCCCGTGATTGTTAACTGGGATAAAGCACCATTGACAATAGCGGTTCGGCTTCCCTCCAGCACCGCTGATGCTTGTTTAAGCTGTTATCTTAGGCTGGAGACTGGTGAGTGGCGGCACTGGGAGTGGTGTGGGGCTGACCTTCCCGTGCTTGAGGCTGTGGAGATAGAGGGGATAAAATATGTGGCCAAACAACTCTCTTTTCCAGAGGCGTTACCCTGGGGATATCACCGACTCACCCTGCGCTTACCAGGACGAGACGAAGAAACTCTAATAATTGTCGCGCCCCTTAAGGCTTACGTTCCTCTGAAAAAGAAAGAAAACCGAATCTGGGGTGTATTTCTTCCTTTATATGCGCTGCATACCAGGAAGAGCTGGGGAAGTGGTGACTTCTCGGACTTGGAGGCTCTCATCACCTGGATAGCTGGTATGGGGGGACAGTCCGTAGCTACGTTACCGGTGTTGGCTACCTTTCTGAATGACATCTGTGAACCCAGTCCTTACCTTCCGGTGAGCCGTCAGCTATGGAACGAGTTTTATCTGGATATAACCAGGATTCCGGAACTGCAGGACTGTCCTTCAGCGCGGACTTTAATGGCATCGTCATCATTTAAAGAGGAAACTAAAGACCTGCTGAATGCACCCCTCGTAGATTACCATCGCCAGATGTTATTAAAGCGCCAGGTCCTGGAAGAACTATGTCGATGCTTCTTCGCCAGGGCATCTGACAAACGAGAAGCCCTTCAACAATTCGCTGAGGCGAACCCGGTAGTTGAAGACTACGCTCGCTTTCGAGCCACTGGTGAAAAGCTGCGTGTCCCATGGCATTCCTGGCCGCAGCCGCTTAGGGACGGTATTCTGAGGGAGGGCGATTACGATGAAAAAAACAGGCGCTACCATCTATACGTTCAGTGGCTGGCTCACCAGCAAATTCAAGCCCTCTCGGAAAAGGCAAAGGCAAAAGGCGTGCGCTTGTATCTTGACCTGCCACTGGGCGTTCATTCCGACGGCTATGACGTGTGGCGTCAGCGCAATGCTTTTATGCTGGACGCTTCAGCCGGTGCACCTCCAGACCCTGTATTTGCCGAGGGGCAAAACTGGAAGTTCCCACCCCTCCACCCTGATAAGATAAGGGAGCAGGGCTATCAATACTTTATCACTTATTTGCGCCACCACCTGCGCCACGCAGGTATACTCCGCTTTGACCACGTGATGAGCCTCCACCGTCTCTTCTGCATTCCGAACGGACTGGAGACCAGTCAGGGTCTCTATGTGCGCTACCGGGCCGAAGAACTTTATGCTATTTTGTCTCTTGAGTCACATCGTAATAGTGCTATTATTGTTGGTGAGGACTTAGGCACTGTACCTCCAGAGGTGAGACAAGACATGGGGCGACATAATCTTCAGCGCATGTATGTGGTGCATTACGAGCTTGCTTCCAGACCTCAAGCTCCATTTCACCCGATACGTCGTAATTCAGTAGCCAGCCTCAATACGCACGACATGGCTACCTTTGCCTCCTTCTGGCAGGGTCTTGACATTGAAAAACGGCTGGAACTGGGCCTTTTGGATGAAACAAAAGCTCAAAAGGAGAGCGGAAACCGTAGCCTTATTGAGGAAGCACTGGCTACTTTTTTGAATGACCAAGGCTGGATTGAAGGGCATGTGGCAGACATCCCTGCTATCTTGAAGGGCTGTCTGGCATTTCTGAGCGCCAGCCAGGCTCGAGTCGTTCTGGTAAACCTGGAGGACTTATGGCTGGAGACACAGCCCCAGAATATACCCAGCACAGTAGAGGAGTATCCCAACTGGCGAAGAAAATCACGCTACAGCTTTGAAGCATTCTCAGGCATGCCTGAAGTGATTGATACACTGCTCATGGTAGAGCAGTTAAGGAAGCAAGGCGGTATCAAGTAGAAAGATGGTTAAAAGGAAAAAGATTGCAGCCAATAGTAACCAAACAGCCAAAGACCTGAGACAGTCGGTGCTATCAGGATTTAGCCTCCTGACACAGGATGACATTTACCTTTTTAACGAAGGTTCTCACTTCCGCCTCTACGACAAAATGGGAGCCCACCCCTTGGTCTTTAATGGTCAGGAAGGCACCTATTTTGTGGTGTGGGCACCCGACGCCACGCAGGTCTTGGTAATGGGAGACTTTAACCGCTGGAGTAAGACCAGCCATCCGTTATACGCTCGGGGTCGGTCAGGAATCTGGGAAGGTTTCATTCCAGGAGTAGGCAAGGGTGACATTTATAAGTATTTTATTGGCTCTCGTTATAATGGCTACCGGGTGGAGAAAGCAGACCCTTTTGCCTTTCATAGCGAAATACCACCCAAAACAGCCTCCATCGTCTGGGACCTGGAGTACCACTGGGGAGACCAGGAGTGGATGACCGAGCGGCGACGACACAATGCACTTGATTCGCCGATGGCCATATATGAGGTGCACCTGGGCTCCTGGAGGCGAGTGCCCCATGAGGGACACCGTCCCCTTACTTACCGGGAGCTGGCAGCTCAACTTGCTGACTACGTTCAGCAAATGGGATTCACCCATATTGAATTTCTCCCGATTATGGAATATCCATTCCCCGGTTCCTGGGGCTATCAAAGCACCGGCTACTTCGCACCGACCAGCCGCTGTGGTACACCTCAGGATTTTATGTATTTAGTTGACTACCTGCACCAGCATGACATTGGGGTGATACTTGATTGGGTGCCATCCCATTTCCCCTCAGATGAGCACGGGCTTGCCTTTTTCGATGGTACTCACCTTTACGAACATGCCCATCCGAAGAAAGGCATCCATCCTGACTGGAACAGCTCGATCTTCAATTACGGGCGGAATGAGGTGCGGAACTTTCTCATCAGCAGCGCCTTATTCTGGTTAGATAAATACCACGTGGACGGACTGCGCGTCGATGCTGTCGCTTCCATGCTCTACTTAGACTATTCCCGGAAGAAAGGTGAATGGATTCCCAACAAGTACGGGGGTCGGGAGAACCTTGAGGCCATTGATTTTTTAAAGCAATTCAACGCAGAAGTCTATGGAAACTATCCCGATGTGCAGACCATCGCTGAGGAGTCCACGGCGTGGCCTATGGTATCACGACCGACGTATGTGGGCGGCTTGGGCTTCGGCATAAAATGGGACATGGGCTGGATGCACGATACGCTTCAATATATATCCAAGGAGCCAATCTTCAGAAAATATCACCACAATGAATTAACCTTTCGCATGATATATGCTTTTTCGGAGAACTTTATCCTGCCTCTTTCCCACGACGAGGTTGTGCACGGTAAAGGTTCTCTACTGAGTAAGATGCCCGGGGACGACTGGCAGAAGTTTGCCAATTTAAGGCTTCTCTTAGGTTACATGTATGCCCAGTCTGGAAAGAAGCTTCTCTTTATGGGAGGAGAATGGGGTCAGTGGCAGGAATGGAATCATGATGAGAGCCTGGACTGGAATCTTCTTCAGTATGAGCGGCATGCCAATCTGCAAAAATGGGTGGAGGACCTGAACCAGCTTTATCGGAGTGAACCGGCGCTCCACGAGTTAGATTGCGACCCGGCCGGCTTTCAATGGATTGATTGTAGCGATATTGAACAGAGCATTATCACTTTCATCCGTAAAGGGAAGTCAACCAATGCCATTGTACTCGTGGCCTGTAACTTCACCCCGGTGACCCGGTTCAGTTACCGGGTGGGTGCCCCACAGGAGGGATTCTGGACTGAACTCCTCAACAGCGATGGCAGGGAATATGGAGGCAGTGGCCAGGGTAACTTGGGTGGGGTGGAAGCATCAAAAATCAATCACCACGGGTGTCCGTATTCCCTAAGCCTCACCTTGCCACCCCTGGCAATTGTATTCTTTAAGAATGAGAGACGGTAATCATTAGGGCGAGAACCGGTCTAGGCACTTCTTCCTGATATACCAAATATATTTCCTGCTGTTCTTTTAAATGCAATATAATAAGTATGTCAGTCTAGATAACGATAAAAATTTAAAGGATAAGGAGGAGATAATATGAAAAGGATGCCAAGCATCCGTGTACCCGATGTCTCTCGTCGGGAAGCTTTGTTGCACCGTATTGAGCGTCTAACTGAATTGCCTTTACTGGTTCTTGCCTTTGCCATGATTCCGCTCTTAGTTGGCCCATTTCTGTGGAGTCTCTCCCCGGCAGAAGAGGCGATTTTCCTCGCTCTTGACACATTCATATGGGCAGTGTTTGCCATCGACCTGGGAGTCAAAGTTGTCGTAGCCCCCCAGCGATTGGCCTACCTGCGTAGGCACTGGCTTGAGGTTTTGATCGTGGTCGTTCCTTTCTTCCGACCTCTACGGCTGGTCCGGATATTCATCTTCGGCTCTCGTGCCTGGGTCGGGATGAGAAGGCTGGTGAATGTCGATTTTATAATCGTTTACGGGATAGGGCTCGTTATCATAGCTGCCACCGTGGTCGCTTCAGTGGAGAGTGTCGAGAACGCTTCCATACGGTCCTTCCCTGATGCTCTCTGGTGGGCAGTGGTGACAATTACCACCGTTGGCTACGGTGATATGGTACCGGTGACCGCAGCGGGAAGAGCCGTTGGCCTCGTTTTGATGTTCGGTGGAATAGCCTTCTTTAGTGGACTCACCGCCAATTTAGCTTCCTTTCTGGTCAGGGGAGAAGACCCTTACAAAAAAAATCTCTCTCAGCTATTAACAGAAGTGGAGAACTTGCGGCACGAAGTGGCCAGGTTACATGAAAGTCAAAGCTAGTGATTACTTCCCATCTGCTGGGCAGCCACCCGATACATTCGTTCGGTATATTCCTTAAGCATCCGCCTGGCCGAAAAAACAGGCACAATCGAGCGAATCGACTCCTTCATCAAACTAACCCATCCGCCTGGCACACCGTTCCTGTCCCGAGTATAGTAAAGCGGCACAATATCATCCTCTAACAGACGGTAAAGTGATTCGGCATCACTGTAATCTTCCTCTTCCGGTGTGGGTGCAACAAGGTCACTACCAATTGCCCAACCGTTGCTGTCATTATATCCTTCATGCCACCACCCGTCTCGAATGCTTAAATGAAGAACCCCATTTAGCGAGGCTTTCATACCACTGGTGCCGCTGGCTTCTTGCAAGCGACGGGGGTTATTCAGCCATACATCCACCCCATGAACCAGATAACGAGAGATGTGCATATCATAGTCCTCGACAAAAGCGATTCGACCCTGGTACTCACGGTCGGTAGCCAGGGAATATACCTGTTGGAGAATGTGTTTAGATGGTAAGTCGTCAGGGTGGGATTTACCGGCAAATATAATCTGAACCGGACGCCGCCAGTTATTGACAATTCGTCTTAAACGCTCGACGTCATGGAACAGTAGCGTTGGCCGTTTGTATTCAGTAAAACGTCGGGCGAAGGCTATGGTAAGCACCTCCGGGTCCAGCAACGAGCCCATGGCTACCATCTGTCTACAAGGTACTTCACCCTCTAACCACCGGCTCCGCATACGTTCCCGAATAGCCCCCACAAGTTTACGCTTAAGCAGTTGATGAATTTCCCAGAATTCCCCATCAGGTATATCAAGCAAGCGTTCCCACAATCGGCTATCATCGTGTTCCTCTATCCAGTTGTTCCCGAGATATCTTTCAAAAAGATAAAATAGCTCCCGCGCAATCCATGAAGGCGCGTGTATGCCATTGGTCACGTGTGATATCGGCACTTGGTCTTCTGGAATATCCGGCCAAAGCCCGTGCCACATTTTGCGGGCAACCTTTCCATGGAGTTGACTCACCGCACAGCGCTGGTTTGACATTCGCAGGGCAAGTGCGGTCATATTAAAAGTCTGGCATTCAGAATCCTGTTGACCAAGACGGAAGAATGTTTCCCGGTCAATACCAAGAGATTCCCAGTAACAATTGAGATTTCCTTCCAACAGTTCAACCGGAAAGATATCATGCCCGGCCATCACCGGCGTGTGAGAAGTAAGGACTGTTGTCGCCTGTACTTGCTTCACGGCCTCAGCAAAGCTCATTCCTTTTGCCACACCCTCTCGGGCGCGTTCGAGCATCATGAAAGCAGTATGGCCTTCATTGCCATGCCAGATGCTGGGATTAATGTTTAGCGCCCGTAAGACACGCACCCCTCCAATTCCGAGCACGATTTCCTGCTGTATGCGCAACTCCCGGTCGGCAATATAAAGTCGTGCTGATAGCTCCCGGTACTGCGATGGATTTTCCTCAAGATTGGTATCCAGTAAGTAAATGTCGGTACGACCAGCACACACGTGCCATACCCCGATGGCTATAGTAACATCGCCCAGTTGAACCTGAGCCACGGTGTTACCTCCCCCGGCAGAAGTGACCCGTTTAATGGGTGTCTCCTCGAATTTAAGTTGCTGGTAGATTTCTTCCTGCCAGCCGTTTTCCGACATATGCTGGTGGAAGTAACCCTGGGGGTACATAAAACCGATGGCGACCATTGGCAGGCCCAGGTCACTTGCTTCCTTGCAGATATCACCAGCCAGGACTCCTAAGCCACCAGCATAAATAGGGAGGGAGTTATGTATGGCGTACTCCATTGAAAAATAGGCAATAGGACCACTTAGTAAGTTAGAATAATTTGTGGCAAACCAGGTATGGTTGGAAGCTGACATATCAGCGTCGAAGCTTGACATTACCGAGTCATATAACTCAAGAAATCCCGGGTCATTGGCGGCTGCCTTCAGCGCATCAACTCTTATCAAACGTAACTGCTGGACAGGGTTGTGGCCACTGGTTCTCCAGAGTTGATAATCCAGAGCGCGAAACAATCTCCGTGCCTCTTCATGCCAGCTCCACCATAGGTTGTTGGCAAGCTCTTCAAGCCTGTTTATGCGTCTTGGTATTTGCAGGGGTATCAAGGTATCTGTTCCGTTCTACCTACTCGCCATCTCTTGCTAAAATTATACTTCATCTTAGTATGGGGAAGCTAGACCATAGCAACACCTATTTAAGAGTGCATCGGATTATAATTAAAGAATCCGTAATTTTTTACAATGAATTTAATAAAATAAGACTGCATGCTCTAATTTATTTATAGTGAGAACATGCTGTCTTAAATACTGCATCGAACAGGAAATTAAGAATATCAGAAATACATATGAATAATTATACAAACTATAAACGAAAGATTTTATTCAATAACCTGCCCATCCGTCTACCATAACAATATTTACTCATCAAAGTTCTGGCATTCTGTCTTACGCTATACTAAACCACTCTCGCCATCTCTCTTCTAACATCAGCTAGTTTTATTTACCGCGCTCACTATAATTTGACAAGGAAATTAAAGACCTTGCGATCCGCCCCACAATTTCCTAACAGTTGCTCTGAACTAGTCTCAAAATGTCAGCGTTACATTGCTTTACCGTCCTTCAGCTTCTTTCTCCATCTCATCAAGCCTCGTATAATAATCCGGAAATTCATTGAGATGGGCTAATGCAATCTTACCGGTCATGATTGGGTCATCGCTAGTTACGTTGGTATGGGCATCAACCAGGCCATGCTCCAATTCAACGTCAAGCCCCATTCGATACTGCTCAATATCAAACTTACTCCAGTCAATACCTAGAGTCTCGCCAATTCTTTTAGCTTCTTCTTTGCTAAAATGCTTTTTGGCTGTCATGTCTGCCTCCTAGATAAAATTTAGGGCCGATTTTCACAATAAATAATTTGATATTAAACTTAAGCTTTCGGACGGCGACGCACTTTGAAATATCCCATATATCCTCTGAGCTTGCCTCTATCTACGGCAAAAGGCCTTACCCTGAAAACTTTAGGGCGTCCCCAATTAATCCATTTTCGAGACCAAAATAGCCATATTATGATTAAAATGGCGGAACCTATAAAACCTAGTACAGCGAAATATCCCCAGCTTGTTTTTAGCTCTGGCATATTCTCAAAATTCATACCGTATATGCCAGCCAACAAAGTCAAAGGGAGAAAAATGGCAGCAACCATAGATAGCACTTTCATAGTCTCATTCTGACGGTTCGCTACAGATGAAAGGTAAGTAGCGAGAGCGTTGTCCGCCATATCCCTGAGGGATATGTTGAGATCTTCTATCCGAACTATGTGATCGTAAATATCACGATAAAAGATTTTAGCTTCCTCTCTTACAACCTGAAAGTCTCCACGACTCATTCTATTCAATACTTCACGCTGAGGTGCCATAACTCGATGTATCTGCATTGTAGATCGCTTAAGTTTTAGAATTGCCTCTATGGTCGTCTGTCGTGGATCATGTATTACTTCTTCATCAATTTCTTCCATTACTTCGGTCATCTTATCAATCGTTGGTAAGACGTTATCAATCAATGCATCGACTAAAGCGTGAACCAGGAAGTCTGTCCCTTGCTTCATGGGACGAGCATCATTTTCCACTAGCTGTTTGACTGCCTCTACACTATAAAGAGGTAACAAATGATTGCTTACCACGAAGTGACGGCCCAGAAAGAGAGCCATTTCTGCTGTCTGCACTATGTCTGACTCCGCAGCGTAGTTGATACCATGAACTGTAATGAAAATATAGTCGCCAAAGTCATCAATTTTGGGTGGATGGATAAGTTGACTGATACAGTCTTCAACAGCTAACTTGTGAAAACCGAAGCTCTGCTCTAAAAATTCACCATCCTCTTCGCTAGTTCCAACGATATCCACCCACAGCAGTCCCTCCTTGGACTGAAAGGCAGCTTTAATCTCTGTCTTGCTCAAATCACGATGCATGACGCCATCGGGGCTGAGATAATATGCCTTTAATGACATGCCTCACCTCCTTATTAGAAAAATTGGCACCAATATTTACTTCCATACAAGGTAAATCATGTAATTCGTTGGCATAGTTTCAACTTTTGCACAAAAGGATAGTTTATTTCAGTTAGTCATAACTAGAACTTTGGTAGTGAAATTTTGCTCCCTGCGCCGAGCTTTGTCAAGAGCTGGTATGAACGTATAGTCGGTTTTTTTAGCTACACGGTTATTTTAAGATTGAGTGTCTT
>CAZWYS010000014.1:0-25954 GCA_964638295.1 uncultured Dehalococcoidaceae bacterium | reverse complement strand
TGCGTCGTAAGCCACAGGCACCTCCCGGTTATTTTATTTTTACTATGTTAATTTTCTGTGCTCGACTGTTGAATGGAAGGTAACAATTTGAGATAAATGTTTTTCACCTCGGTGGTGACCTTCGGGCTGGCGTTAAGGAGGGGAAGATTAGCCAGGTCAGCATCTACTACCGCCTGGTCAAAGGGGATAAAGCCGAGAAATTCAAATCCCGGCAGACTGGAAGCCAGGAATTCTTTGTCTGATTGGTTGCGGACTTTATTGCCGACAATAGCGATGTTGGGCAGGCCGATATCCTGTGCCAGTCCATTGATAGTGCGGGCGGTTTCCAGGCTGCGCCGGCCTGGCTCGACGACCACAATCAATTTGCCTACCGCCTTGGCGGTTGCCCGTCCCAGATGCTCTATGCCCGCTTCCATATCCATAATGATTACTTCATTTCTTGCCAGGAGCAGGTGGTTAATCAGGGCTTTTAATAAAACGCTTTCCGGGCAGTAACAACCAGTACCGCCCTTTTTCGTTCGCCCCATTACCATCAGTTTTATGCCGTCGAGTTCCTGCCAGCATTTTTCGGGCAGGTCATCAACTCTTGGATTCAGCTTGAAATAGAGTCCAGCCCATCCCGACTGTGTTTCAGTCCTTTCGGCGATGAGGTCTTTCAACTCAGAAATGGGGACTATCTTTTCCGGGTGGGGAAAACCGAGGGTGGCGGCTAAATTAGCATCGGGGTCGGCGTCTATCGCCAAAACGGAATAGCCGGAATCAGCAAATATTTTGGCACACAGGGAGGCGAGGAGTGTCTTACCTACGCCACCCTTACCGCTAATGGCTATCTTCATCTATGCTCCACTTACAAAAAAGGCAATTGGAGTTGAATCTCTTCGGCTTTTTGATTCGGGTAAAGTTTATCTTATGCGATGTAATAAAGTCAAGGGGTTAGAACTTTGTTTAATTTAAAGTGTCAAACGGTGAGGGTAGATAAATGTTTTATCCTTCTGAGCATGTTAGGGTGAGTGGTGAAAAGCTCCATCAATTTTTGAGAGGTGCCCAGCCGCACTTCTTTCTGACGCAGTTCCATGAGTTCGTCATAGTCAATAGTGCCACTCATATCCCGGTCAATCTGGGACAGCTCCTTAATCTCATTCCAGGCCCGGGAGGGGTCGTTGACGAAGAAGGCTTTAACTCCTTCCACCCGTCTCATTTCCTCGCTGTTTCGCAGGCGGGCATTTCCATAGACGAGTTTATACAACGCCGTTGCCAGGTGATGCGGCATATTGCCTAACTGAACACTGCCCAGGTCGGCATAATACTCCCGTATCCGGGAACCATAGAGAACCAGGAGGTTGGTAAGGAAGTAGAGCAGGAAAGCGCCGAACCCGATTAGTGCCGCATAACCACCTCCCCCCTGTCGGCTGCCACCGAAAGCCCCTCTGAACATCATACTGAAGGCTATCCAGTACATTATCAGCGGGATAACTGAAATCAGGGTGATAATCGCCATGTCGCGATGTTTGATGTGGGATAGCTCGTGTCCCAGCACTGCCTTAAGCTCATCTCGGTTCAGCAGCTTAAGTATGCCCTGCGTAACGCAGACTCGCCCGTCCCGCTGGGTTCGGCCGAAAGCGAAGGCGTTTGGCATGGACAACTGGGAGATGCCAACTTTTGGCTTGGGTAAGTGCGCCTTCTCAGCAAGCTCCGCCACCATCTGGTGCAGTTCGGGAGCCTCTTTTTCCGAGACCCACTTTATCCTCATTGACCAGCCGACGATAGCCGGACTAATCAGGTACTGAATACCAATAAAGGCAACCGCGATAATGATGTAAGTAACTGCGCTGCCGGCTCCCATCCAGGTGCCTATGCCGGTAATGACACCGTAGAGGATGCCGAATAGAACGGCAATTAACAGGAACATTCTCGTTTGAAGCCACATATTACCCTCTACTTAAATGATACAATATGCGCCTGGAATTAAGCAAAAATCGGTTAGCCGGTTCACTGGCAGTCTTGTTTCCGCAGACGATTTGTCTTTTAGTTAAACAGCGATTAAAATAGCTAACGGATGATGCTTATCACTGATTTCCAGCTCTCTAAACCGTTAACCCTCATGTGTGCTGCTTTGAAAGGAGTATCAATATGGCGAAAGACCTGTATCCTGTTTGCGCTCGCTGCACGAAATTGGTTTGCGATCCCCGGCTAAAAGTCGGTGAGGAACTTCACCTCAATGAGGCACCGGCTTTTTGTCCGATGAAGTTGATGCCAGAGGTTATTGCGGAGGCTATCACTGAATACGATAAGCCGGAGGTAAAGGAATTTGCCCGCCTGGCTTCAGTCCAGGAATTTGAGTGCTATGAGCAGCTACCTGAAGGAAGGAGGACCAAAATTCCCCGGGTAGAGGAGCTGATTCAGTTTGCCGGCAAGTGCGGCTATAAGAAGCTTGGCATTGCTTTCTGCGGTGGACTGGCTAATGAAGCCCGTATTCTGACCGATATCCTGGAGAATAAAGGATTTACAGTGGCTTCGGTACGATGCTCGGTGGGCGCTACTCCTAAAGAGAGGATTGGCATAAAGGAAGAGGAAAAAATAGCAGGACCAGGGTGGTTGGAGACGATGTGCAGTCCTATCATTCAAGCTGAGGTCTTGAATAAGTTGAAGGTTGACCTGGCAATCATGATGGGACTTTGTATCGGGCATGATACCCTATTTATCAAGTATTGTCGTGTCCCAATGACAGTGATAGCGGTGAAAGACAGGGTCTTTGGGCACAATCCAATGGCCGCTCTCTATCTTTCCGGCTCTTACTACAGCCGGCTGATGACCAAGACAAAGTAGAGGCGGTACGCCCTTTAAGTTTGCGGAGCGCTGATACAGGTATTCTGTAGATAGGGAGGTTTGAGGAGATGGCGTTAATCGAAGTCGGCGTGATTCCTCTGGGCACGGAAACGCCGTCAGTTACCCGGTACGTGGCTGAAGCAGTGAAAGTGCTGCAGGATGAGAAAGATATCAAATATGAGCTGACGGCAATGAGCACCATTATTGAGGGCGATATGGAGCATCTGCTGAGCCTGGCGTATAAGATGCACCAGGCTGCATTTGAGGCTGGGGCGATGAGAGTGGTAACTACCATCAAGATTGACGAGCGACGGGATGAAGTTGCCAGCATGAGCAGTAAGCTAAAAGCGGTGAGGAGGGAACTGGGGCACAAAGCCCGATAACTCCTTCAGTCCTTTTTGGGCGTGAGGCTGGACAGGATAAAGATAAGTAAATGGCAATAGTTCATATTATTACGCTGCTGGGGACCGGCATAGTTGTTGGTTTTGCCAGCGGTCTGTTGGGTGTCGGCGGCGGCTTCATAATGGCTCCGGTTCAATATTTTGTCTTTATGGATATGGGGGTGCCGGCCGATGTTGCCATAAAGATGGCTTTTGGCACCAACCTGCTGGTTATCCTGTTTACCGCCAGTAGCGGGACGTGGCAGCATAGCCGAAAGGGAGCCGTGTACTGGAGAGCGGCCATAGTTATGGGCACCTGCGGCCTGGTATTTGCCATCGTTGGGTCTACCCTGGCGGCTTATCTCCCCGGCGAAGTGCTCAAGATTGCCTTCGGGGTTATTGTCCTGATAAGCGGTATCAGGATGCTCGCGGTTAAGACCAGGCAAATTGAGCGGGAACCGGTGAAGAACCCCCGGGTCTGGTTCGCCTGGGCGGTACCTTTGGGTATCATAACCGGAATGCTTGGGCTGGGTGGTGGTGTGGTGGCGGTGCCAATAATGGTGCTGGCACTCAGGTTTAAGATGCATAACGCGGTGGCCACTTCTCTGGCAATGATAATATTTAACAGCATTGGCGGCATAATAGGCTATATTATCAATGGTCTAGGTGTGCCTGATTTACCCGCCTATTCTATCGGTTACGTTAACCTGGTCTCGGGATTCCTTCTGGTGGTCAGCAGCATTGGCATGGCGCAGGTGGGTGCCATCACTGCCCATAAGCTGCCCGGCAAGCAGTTGAGATTTATCTTTATTTTGCTGATGCTTTACATCGGGTTGAAGATGATTGGAGTTTTTGACTGGCTGGGCTGGCCGGTGTGAGCGTCATTGCATTTCGGGTAAGCTTGTGCTATATTCTAATTAGAATTTAATCAGTTAACCGCTAGGGGTGCCCGAGGGCTGAGAGGTGACTAAAGCCAACCCTGTGGACCCGAACTCGGTAATGCGAGCGTGGGGAAGCGGCAGTAACTCAGACCAGGGGTCTAGAAGTAACCGCCGAAACCCTTGGTTTTTGATTTTTGGAGGCAGAGATGACTCAACTGGAATCGGCCAGGAAAGGCATAATTTCACCGCAAATGAAGGTGGTGGCGGAGGCTGAAGGGCTGGAAGCTGAATTTATCCGCGGGGGTGTGGCCGACGGGACGATAGTGCTTCCGGCTAATATCAACCACACCGAGCTCGTTCCCTGCGGTATCGGTCAGGGACTTAAAACCAAGGTCAATGCCAATATTGGCACTTCCTCTGACTTTGGTAATATGGACACCGAACTGGAAAAGTTGCGCGCTGCCATTGATGCCGGGGCAGATACCGCCATGGACCTGAGCACCGGTGGTGGCATATCAGCCATTCGGCAGGCGATAATCGCCGCCAGTTCCGTGGCGATAGGGACAGTGCCCATCTATCAGGCGGGTATTGAGGCAATTGAAAAGCATAGTGCCATAGTGAAAATGACCGCCGATGACATATTTGCCGCGATTGAAGAGCATGCCCGTGATGGCGTTGATTTTGCCACGGTGCATTGCGGTGTGACCCAGTCAGCCATCGCCCGGCTGAAACAGCAGGGGAGAGTATCTGATGTGGTCTCGCGCGGGGGTGCTTTCCTGATTGGCTGGATAATCTATAACGAGCGTGAAAACCCTCTTTATGAACAGTATGACCGCTTGCTGGAAATAGCGCGGGAATATGATATGACCCTGAGTCTTGGTGATGGACTGCGCCCGGGCAGCCTGGCTGATGCTACCGATAGGGCACAGGTGGAGGAATTGCTCACTCTGGGAGAACTGGTGCAGCGGGCTCAGGAGGCCGGGGTTCAGGTAATGGTGGAAGGCCCCGGGCATCTGCCACTGAATCAAATTGAGACCAATGTCCGGTTGCAGAAGTCTATCTGCAAGGGGGCTCCCTTCTATGTGCTGGGACCGCTGGTGACGGACATCGGTGCTGGCTATGACCATATTACCGGGGCTATAGGTGGCGCTATTGCCGCCGCGGCGGGCACCGATTTTCTCTGCTACGTGACGCCGTCAGAGCATCTTGGCCTGCCGGACCCGGAAGATGTAAGACAGGGGGTGGTGGCTTCGCGCATTGCCGCTCATGCTGGAGACATCGTGAAAGGGGTAAAAGGCGCTGTGGATTGGGACAGAAAAATGTCTGAGGCTCGGAAGAGTTTTGACTGGGAAGAGCAAGCCAGACTTTGCTTAGACCCGGAGCGGTCTCGCCGGGTTCATCGTCAGTATGCTTCGGCGGGAGAAGCCTGCAGTATGTGTGGAAAATATTGTGCGATGGAGCTGGTGGAGAAGTATTTGGGGGTCAAAGCAACCAAGCACTTTGCCGGTTTTTGACGCGATAGTATGGGTGGCGCATTTAATCTAGGTAGAATTTTTGGCATACAGTTCAGGCTGCATTATACCTGGTTTATTATATTTGTCCTCATAACTTTTTCCCTGTCATGGCAGTATTTTCCTTATGTTTATCCCGGCTGGAATGCCTGGACTTACTGGCTGGTGGGTATAGCCACCAGTTTATTATTTTTCAGCTCGGTAGTGGCTCATGAATTAGCTCACAGCCTGGTCGGCAGAGCCAACGGTATCCCGGTAAAGAGCATCACGCTGTTTATTTTTGGTGGCGTTGCCCATATGACCAGGGAGGCGGCACGCCATAGTGCGGAGTTGAAAATGGCGGCGGCCGGCCCCATCGCCAGCCTGGTAATCAGCGGCCTGTTTTTTGCCATCCATTTAGGGCTGAAGGATATAATTGAGTCGGTAGCCGCTATGGCTGTTTGGCTCGCCCAGATAAACGCGGTACTGGCGATTTTCAACCTGATTCCAGGGTTTCCCCTTGATGGCGGTCGCGTTTTTCGGTCTCTTCTCTGGCGCTTCAGCGGTAATTACCAGCGCGCCACTAATATTGCCACGCGGGTCGGGCGGGGGGTGGGTTATCTCTTTATTTTGGGTGGTATTTCAATAATATTTCTTATCCCCCAGCAGTGGTTCAGCGGCCTGTGGCTGGCTTTTATCGGCTGGTTCCTGGAAAACACCGCCTCGGCTAGCTACCGGCAGACTCAGTGGCAGGGAGTTTTAGAGGGAGTTACTGCCTCGGAACTGATGAATGCTACCTGTCCGGTGGTCTCTCCTGATGTTACTCTTGACCATCTGGTTCAGGAGTACATTTTCACCGGCGGGCACCGGTGTTTTCTGGTGACTGGCGGGGGCGAATTGAAGGGGATTTTGACCTTGCGGGACATTAAATCTATAGCCCAGCCGAACTGGGAAGTAACCGAGGTAAAAAAGGTGATGACCCCGGCGGAAAAGCTGAAAGTAGCCTACCCTGACCAGGATGTTCTGAGCATACTTGAGCAAATGGGAGAGCATAATATAAGCCAAATGCCCGTGGTGAGCGAGGGTAGAGTCGTCGGACTGGTTACTCGCGATAACCTGGTAAGGTTCCTTCGCACTCGCTCCAAGCTGGGCATTTAGCTCTTTTTATCAGCTTCCTTATCAAGTTGACATTTGGTCTCGTGGTGGTAGAATTAGGGCAATATGGGACTTTTTGGCACATCCGGCATAAGAGCCCGTTTTGACGAGAATCTGGTCAACCTGGCACTAAAAGTTGGACTGGCGGTGGGGAAACTTCACGGTAACGTGGTGGTGGGCAGTGATACCAGGACTTCCAGCGATACCATGAAACACGCGGTTATCTCCGGTCTGCTCGCTGCCGGCTCTGGCTGTGAAGACGCCGGGGTGGTGCCGACACCGACGCTTGGCTTCGCCGCCCGAAAATTCGCTGCCGGAGTGATGATTACCGCTTCACACAATCCCCCCGAATATAATGGTATCAAGCTTTTGAACCCGGATGGCTCTGCCTTCAGTCCGGGTCAGCAAGAGCAGATAGAAGAAATGATTTCCAGTGATTCACCTGGTACGGCTTCCTGGGGCGAGATCAAGAGGAGCAGTATTTATGATGGCGCTATTGAGCAGCATATTGAGCGTATCCGGCAGGATTTTCCGGCTGGGCTGAAGCTCAAGGTAGCCCTGGATTGTGATTGTGGCGCCGCTTCGGTGATTACTCCTCATCTATTTCGAGAGCTGGGGTGTGAGGTGGTGGAGCTAAATTGCCATCCCAGCGGCTTTTTCCCGCACGATATTGAGCCCACCGAGTCCAATCTGGGGGACTTGATCAAAGTAACGAAAGATTCGGCTGCTGACGTGGGTATGGCTCATGATGGCGATGGTGATAGAATGATGGCGGTGGATGACCGGGGGAGGTTTATAGCCGGGGATAAACTGCTGGCAATTTTTGCCCAGGCGATGGGGGCAGGAGAAGTGGTTACGACTATTGATGCCTCTATGGCGATTGATGAGATGGGTCTTCGGGTCCGGCGCACTAAAATCGGGGATACCCGTGTGTCCGAGGAACTCAAGAATGGCGGTGATTTCGGCGGTGAGCCATCGGGGAGCTGGGTTTTTCCCGGCATTTCATTATGTCCCGATGGCATTTATGCCGCCGCTCAAATTGTGGCGATAGCCAGTCGGCAGAGACTATCTTCACTGGCTGACCGGATACCCTGTTATCCTCTTCTCCGCGGCAGTGTCAGCAGCCAGGGGGTAGCCATGGGCAGTTTAGAGTCGCAACTGCTGGTCTTGAAGCCATTAGCGGTGAGTAATGTTGACGGCATTAAGCTGAATTTTGAAGATGGCTGGCTGCTGGTCAGAGCCTCTGGCACCGAGCCCAAAATCAGGCTGACGGCTGAGGCGAGAAGCGAAGCGAGAGCCCATCAGCTATATGATAGCGGCATCAGGGCAATCAACGATTGTATTGTCAGTAAGGAGAGAGTAGGTTGAAGGCGGTTGTTTTAGCGGCTGGCGAGGGTAGTCGGATGCGTCCTCTTACCTACACCAGACCCAAAGTGATGCTACCGATTGCCAATAAGCCAATCCTGGAGCATTTACTCGTGGAAGCGAGTGCGGCTGGCATCAGGGATTTTATCTTTGTTGTCGGCTACCGGGATGAGCAGGTGCGCGATTATTTTGGTGACGGGGAGAAATGGGGAGTAAATATAGGCTACGTTGACCAGAGGAAACAACAGGGTACGGCTGACGCGCTCAAGATGTTAGAGGGTATAGTTGACGGCAATTTTCTGGTAATGAACGGGGACATTATTGTTGGACGAAGAGATATCAAAAAGTTAGCCGGCAAAAGTGATATTACCTTGAGCGTCATTGAGGTCAAGGATACGAGGGGCCTGGGGATAGTTGAGTTGAGCGAGGGGAAAGTAGTCCACATTTATGAAAAAGAGGAAAGCCCTCCGTCACGAACGGCGAATGCCGGGCTATATCTGTTTACTCCCGATATTTTTGAAGCGATATCCCTGACCTCAAAATCACCACGCGGGGAATATGAGATAACGGACTCCCTGGCGTTAATGATGGATAAAGGACATGATATCTCCTGTCAAAAAATTGGTCACTGGCTTGATTTCAGCTATCCCTGGGACTTGCTGCCCGCCAACGAATCAATGCTGGCCAAGATTAAAGCGCAGAATTCGGGTGAGGTGGAAGAGAACGTGGTAATAAAAGGCGTTGTTTCTATCGGCGAAAGTACGGTGATAAAATCAGGCTCCTATATTGTCGGTCCGGTGGTAATCGGGCAGAAATGTGAAATTGGCCCAAACTGCTATATTCGCCCCTATACCGCTATTGGCGATAGCTGTCACATCGGCGGTGCGGTGGAAGTGAAAAACTGTATAATGATGAAGGGCAGCAAGTTGCCCCACCACAATTATGTCGGCGATAGCGTTATTGGCGAGGGATGCAATTTCGGTGCGGGCACCAAGGTTGCCAATCTCAGGCTGGATAAAAAAGACATCTGGGTAGACGACATAAATACGGGGAGGCGCAAGCTGGGGGCTATAATCGGGGACGGGGTTGAAACGGGGATTAATGTCAGTATTAATGTGGGCAGCATGATTGGTAATAACACTTTTATCGGACCGGGGGCGGTGGTGAGCGGGGTTGTTTTGCCAGGGTCAAGAATATTTTGAGGAGTAAACAATGAAACAAGCGGTGATTTTAGCTGCCGGGGAGGGGCAAAGGCTCAGACCGTTTACTGTTAACCGGCCCAAAGTGATGCTTTTCATCGCCGACAAGCCGATACTGCAGTATGTGGTTGAAGCACTGGCGCAAAACGGGGTTCGTGATATCGTACTGGTCACTGGTTACCGGAAGGAGCAGGTATTTGATTACATGGGCTCCGGGGAACAGCTTGGGGTTAGTCTGACCTACGTAACTCAGGCGAAGCAACTGGGTACGGCTCATGCGCTGGCCCAGGCTAAGGAAGTAATCGAGGACGAGTTTCTGGTTTTGCCTGGAGACAATCTAATTGCCGCGGACACCATTGCCCAATTTACCACTATCAAGCCTGATGCGGTGCTGGTAAAGAGAATTGATAACCCGGCGAGATACGGGGTGGTGACGTTAGACCGCAATGTGGTGAAGGAAATTATTGAGAAGCCCGAGGAGGCGGGAAGCAACACCGTCAGTACTGGTATTTATGCCTTTAGCAAAGAGATTTTGAACTTTATAGAACCCGAGCTAGGCATTCCTGACGTCCTGAACAAGATGATAGCCCGGGGTCACACGATTCAAGCTGTAGAGACCGAAGGTACCTGGCTTGATGTAATCTACCCGTGGGATATATTGAATCTTAATGATGCCATTTTATGCCAGATTCAATCGAGCCTGGGTGGCACTATTGAGACGGGTGTTTCACTGAAGGGGCAGGCCCTGGTGGGGAAAGATACGGTGATTCGTTCTAACTCATACATTGCCGGACCAGTAGTTATCGGGGAAAGCTGTGATATCGGTCCCAACGTATGTATTCTGCCGGCTACCAGCATCGGCAATAATGTCGTTATTTCGCCTTTTACCGAGATTAAGAACAGTGTCGTGGGTGATGATGTTACCATTGGTCCCGGTTGTACCATACAGGATTCAGTTATTGATAAAGGTTGTGTGATAAAAGGGCACTTTACGGCCTGCAGCGGTCAGGATGAGGTGAGGGTTAATCATGAACGCCATCTGGTGAGCGTAGGGGCGATGCTCGGTGAGGGCTGCAGCCTGGGCAATAACGTGGTTGCCCAGCCGGGTGTTATTGTCGGGAACTACAGTCAGATACAATCGCTGAAGCTGATTAGCGGCCGGCTACCTGACCGGAGTCTGGTATTTTAAGGCGATAGGAGAGAGCTTTCCATCATGTGTGGCATTGTCGGTTATATTGGCGAAAGACAGGCTAAACCAATTTTACTCAACTGTCTATCCCGACTGGAGTACCGGGGTTATGATTCCTGTGGTATCGCCGTATCCAGAGGTGACCTTGAGGTATATAAGGACGCCGTCAGAGTGAAAATGCTGGAGAAGGCATTACCGCCGCTTAAAGGGACTTTAGGCATTGGTCATACCAGGTGGGCAACCCATGGGGAGCCATCTCGGCTGAATGCTCATCCGCACTGTGATTGCACCGGCAAGATTGCCGTGGTGCACAACGGCGTAATCAATAATTTCCAAAAATTGAGGCAGCAGCTCGCCAGTGAAGGGCATAACTTTGCTTCCGGAACTGATACCGAGGTATTACCGCATTTGATTGAGAAGTATTATCAAGGTGATCTGGTGACGGCAGTGGAAGCGGCGCTGGGTGAGATAGAAGGTTCATATGCCATTGTGGTGTTGATGGCGGGCGAACCCAGATTAGTAGTTGCCAGGAAGGATAGCCCCTTAATTATTGGTGTCGGTGACCGGGAAAACTTTATCGCCTCGGATGTACCGGCAATACTTGATTACACCAGCCGGGTTGTCTATCTAGAGGATGATGATATCGGAGTGGTTACCCCTGATGATATCAGGGTCAGAAGGCGCGGAGTGCCGGTTGACCGAGAGAAGCACAAGGTTTCGTGGACGGTAGAGGATGCGCAAAAGGCGGGCTATGAGCACTTCATGCTCAAGGAAATTCACGAGCAACCAAAGGTGATACGGGATACTATCGGGGCGTATCTATCCGCGGCGGAACCGGCAGCGGCGTTAGCCACGCCCGGTGATGTCGGTTTGGAAGAGATGCTCATTTTAGCCTGCGGCACCTCTTATCATGCTGCCCTGATGGGTAAATATATTATGGAGGAGTTATTCAGGGTTGCGGTGAGGGCAGAGCTGGCTTCTGAGTTCGGTTATTTCGGACAGACTTCATCCGGGAGTAAAGCAATTGTCATTACCCAGTCGGGTGAGACAGCCGATGCACTTAAAGCCATTAAGAGGCTAAAGGGGGAGGGGTGCCGGGTGATAGTGGTTACCAATGTGGTCGGCAGTAGTGCCAGCCGAATCGCTGACCAGGTTGTTTATACCCGGGCGGGTCCAGAGATAAGTGTGGCGGCTACCAAAAGCTTTATTGCCCAGCTTATGGCACTGTACTGGCTGGCTTTACCCTACGCTAAAATTGACACCAGAAGCCTGGACAAGCTTGTCACGGGGCTGAGACAATTGCCCGGTAAAGTGCAGCAGGTACTGGATAACGAGGCTATAATTTCCGAGCATGCCAGTCAATTAGCAAAATATGAGGATGTATTTTTTATCGGTCGGGGTATGAACTTTCCGGCGGCTCTGGAAGGGGCGCTCAAGCTCAAGGAGATTTCCTACATTCATGCTGAAGGCTATGCGGCTGGTGAGCTCAAACACGGTCCCTTTGCCTTGCTGGGCAGTGATGCGCCCGTCGTGGCTATCGTGGCTCAGGATAATACCTATGAGGTCATGCTGACCAATATCAAGGAGGTCAAGGCCAGGCGGTCTCCGGTGATAGCGCTGGTTGAAGAAGGTGATGAAACGGTAGAGGAAATAGCTGACTCAGTTATTCCGGTGCCAAAGGTTGATACCATATTTTCTCCAGTGGTGAATACGGTGGCTCTACAGCTACTGGCCTACTATACTGCTAAACAGCGGGGTTGCCCCATAGACTTCCCGAGGAATCTGGCGAAAAGTGTCACCGTGGAATAGGTAATACCCAATTACTTAGCTTCTTACCGGCAGAGTGGTAAAGGCTCTCCTCGCTAATTTCTCGGTGGTTACTGACAGGGCTTCGGCGTCATGATTCAATTGAGAAACCAGTAATATTGTTGCCGGAGGTGGAGCCTGTTTGGTAACCATTGTCAGGGCGAGGGTTGCCGGGTGGTTTTTGGTTGCTTTCTCCAGAGCCTGGTATTCAAAGTTAAGCATATTCAGCAGTCGCTGGGCTGGTTCCGAAGTCGCCCGTTTGAGCTGGTTAATATCCTGTTTGAGTTTGCGGATGTCAGACGGTTGCAAGAACCGGTAAACAGGGTCGACAAGGGTAATATCCTTTACCAGTGACAGCGTTCGCTTGAGTATTTCTCTGGGGTCAGTGGCGGCGATGGTGAGGACAACCTTCTGGTGATTGTAAATAGCCAAGGCGGTAGGGATGGCTTCCTGGGCGAGGGTAAGCGCCGCGGTTATCAGGTTGAAGGCTACCTTGTCAGCTTCCTCAGCATCGGTAACGGAGAGATTGGCAGTGAGTATTGCTGTTTGTCCACCAGTCTTGATAAATTCTCTGATGATGAGTTTGTTTAATTTGAGGGTGTGTTTCCAGTCTATATTCTTCAGTGGGTCACCGGGCTGGTAGGTTCGGCTGTCAAAGTATTCCATGTCTCTTTGCGGTGTCAAGACGACCTCAGGTAGCGGCGTGGTGGTCGCTATCGTCCCGGCTCCGGTCTGCTTCAGGTAACTTATGGCCAGCCATTCCGCATATTTTGCTCTCGGGATTACCTGTAGCTCCAGCGGCTGAAGTAGCTGATTTACCTGGGTAAGACCCAGGGGGTCAATAACTGATACTTGAAGCCGGGGGTGTGATGGTCCACTCAGGGGTGGGACAGCCGTAAGATTTAACTCTGTTTTGACTCTGCTTAAGACAAATCTCTGAGGTGTAACCTTTAGCCATGGATCAGTCGGATAAGCTAGAACGTGCAAATCTATTGATGAGTCACTGGTGAGCGGCAGGGAGATGTCAACGGTATTGCCAGCAATAGCCCTTTTCTGCAGGGTGGCGGCGTCAAGGGGCAGACGCGGGATGGCAAGGAAGGCACGTACCATACTGCCCAGCAAATACAGGGCAAATATGAGGTCGGTAAACAGTAGCGTGAGATTATTGAGGATAAGGGACACTATCAGTATCGTCAGCGCTGAGGTAAGTAGAGTTCTGGAAAGAGGCGTGACGTGGCGTCCCGGCAGCTTTCCGACAGTAAATGCCGCTATGCTGAACGCATTTTGCTTAAGTTCATAATTGAGAAGACATATAACGGGGAGAATGGATGTGGCCGCCATAATTCGGATTACTGCCAGCGAGAGTCCCGTGGTATAGGTCAGGTAGCGTAAAAGAGGCTCCAGTATCAGCGGAAGAAGGAATATGGCGCTTGCGATGATGACCAGGCTGAGCCCTGGGGGCAGGGGGCGCCAAGTGCCTAGCAGTATTGCCAGCAGCAGGGCCAGGGCAAGCAGAGAATAGGGCGGCGCTGACAAAACCGTAGCCGCCAGGAGAATGAGCAGCAAATATATCCGGCATGATAATCTGAGTGACAGTTTTTTCATAGTTATACTTTTGGCACCGGTATCTCGGTTGCTATTTTATTGACGATAGTTTCCGGGTTAATGTTTTCCATTTCGGCTTCGGCGGTGATTCGGATGCGGTGGCAAAGAGCCGGAATGAGTAGCTTCTTTACATCGTCAGGGATGACGAAATCTCTTTCCTGGGTAAAGGCTAATGCCCTGGCTCCTTTGAAAAGGGCTATGCTACCCCGGGGGCTGGGCCCAACCAGTACGTCCTGATGATGGCGGAGGCTGTTGATTATTTCAATAATGTAGTGGCGAATACTGTCATCGGTATATACATTTCTGACCTCTTGTTGAAGCTGGATAATATCGTCGCGGGTAGCTACCGGAGAGGCGTCAAATTCTGAGATAGCATCTATATCGTGCAGAATCTGTTCTTCCTCTTCTTTGCTGGGGAGGCCACTCCATACGCGGAACATAAACCGGTCTGACTGAACTTCGGTAAGGGGGGAGGTTCCCGCACCACCATAGGGTATCTGGCTGGCAATGACAATGAAGGGATATTGCAGGAGGTGGGTTTCTCGCTCAATAGTGACCTGTCCCTCCTGCATTGCTTCCAGAAGGGCGGCCTGAGTGCGGGGAGTAGCCCGGTTCAACTCGTCAACTAGAAGCACATTGGCGAAGATGGGTCCGGGCATAAACCTGGAGCTACCGTCAGGCTGGTAGAGGTAGAAACCAAGAATATCGGTCGGCAGCATATCGGGAGTGCCCTGCACTCTCCGAAAAGTACCGCCGACCACGGAAGCAAAGGTGCGGGCAATGGTGGTCTTGGCTGTGCCCGTGAGACCTTCAATGAGCACGTGTCCCTGGCTTAGCAGGGCGATCAGCAAAAGTTCCTTTATCTCATCTTTACCAATTACTACCTTGGATACCTCGGCAGTAATACTGCGCAGTATTTCGTATCTCTTATCTTGTTCTGCAGTCAATATTGTCTCCTTTCATGCCATAAAGGCATCAGTGTTACCGCCAGTGCCAGTATTACCAGTCCTAACGTTCCTGGCGGGGTAATGAGGAAATCGCGGAGGTAAGCCAGCAAGTCCTTAGTCCGGTGCAGGTTTGATGGTGGCAGGTGCGACTGGTCAATGAGAAGATTGGCTGAGCCTGTTGCGGCAATGTTTTGAATAAACTTGCGGTCGCCTTCCGTTGTCCCCATACAATTAATGAACAGGCTTGGGTCAGAGATGAGTGTTATCTGACCGCTGCCCAGTTTGTGCTGGGAGATTACCGGTAGCGGGCCGGCAGGTTCGTCATCCTCCCGTTTCTGGTTGCCATTCAGGTCCAGGAAACTGAATGAGGAGGAAAGGGCGAGGACATCAGCAGCTTCAACATCGGTAAGGCAGGTAGCGTGGTTAAAGACCAGCCTCCCGGTGTTGGTGGTTGTGGAGCTGGGCTTGAGGTGAGAAATCTGGGGAAACCACTGGTTCTTATAGTTAGCTAACGGGTCCAGGAGCGGCTGCCCTGAGAATCTTGGCCTGAGCTTCAGGTATTCCAGAATTTGATTTCCGTGACCATAGTCGTCGGCGAGAATCAGAGTGCCACCTCCATTAACGAAGCTACTCAGCATCTCAAGTTCGGCGGAACTAAACTGAAGGTAGGGGATGAGGATGAGAGTTGACCCCTGGGGTGGGGGGAGGCTGGACAGGGAGTCCACGTGTGAAACTGAGCAGCGGGAGCATATGTCCCTGGTGCCATTCCAAAACGGGTTCTCGGTTCGGAAGTCCTCATCTGGTGGAAAGAACCATACTATCAGGGCTAGTACGATGACCAGGACTATGGTTAGCATCACCAGAAATTTACGCAGGTTCATCATGCGGTTCCTCCCTGATGGTGGTTGCCAGCTGTTCAGCTCTGGCTGCCATATTCTTGCCCAGGCTATGTGCGGAGTAAAGGGCTTTCTCAGCTATTGCGGTCAGCTCGGCAAATGGCTTGATGGTAGCTGGCAATTCCGGGGTAGCCATTTTAAGAAATTCTCTGAGAGTGGCATGTGCTGCCATAGAGATACCAGCTCTTTTTTCTATAGAATCAAGTCCGCTCAGGTAGGCTGACAGTATTTTACCTCTGGTGCCGGTGAACTCATATTCTGGTTTTGGTGGCGGGATAGCGGCGGGTAGTTCTTTGGCTCGGGGTGTAGGAACGTCTGTTTCCTCCCGTTGTCCAGGTATCTTGACCCTTACCCGCTTGTAGACAAGCAGTCCGAGGGTGAGAAAAGCGACCAGCATCAGGCCGGTATTTGCCGGATTAAACGTAAAAACCCACCTCTTTATCTCGAGCGGAGCCTGCCAGGGTTCAGCGGGTGTAATGGTGATAGTTAATTCTTGGAAACCAGCCAAAGACAGGTCAAAGGGTGTGTCTACAGAAGCAGTGAAGCTGCCGTCGGTGGCTGTTTTCGTTGCTGGTGAGGGCCGTTCAAAGTCAAGATTTACCCGGGCATCTTGAACAGAAATCAGGATACCTGCCTGTGGAGGAATCCTTGAGATATTGATAACTGGTCTCTTTGAGGTGCCGGGAAAGTGCTCTTGAGGAGTAACCACTACCTTCAGACTATGCTGGTCAGATGAGGTTTGTGGTGGTGTGATTATTTCCAGGCAAAACTGGTGAGATATATTTTTTTCAACAAGCTGGGCATCATCTAAAAGTACCTTAATTGTTCGGTCAACATTGTCATGAAAAGTGTAAATATACCTTATCGCTGAACTGGATTGGTTTGGGTCTGATAACAATTTATGGTCAGGAGTAAGGTTATGGAATACCTTACCACTAACCTGGATTGGTTTGGGTACGAGTATAATTTTTGGCACCTGGATATCCGTTTGTAAGGGAATCCTTGAGATATCAATACTCAGCCTCTTTGAGGCACCAGAATAGCGCCCTTGAGGAGTAGCCGCTACGGTCAGGCTATGTTTTCCGGTTGAGGTTTGTGGTGGTGGGGTTATCTCAAGGCTAAACTTACCTCGAATTGTTTCTTCGGCGAGCTGGATATTATCCAGGGAAACCTTGACCGTTCGGGCTGCATTGCCACCTGTTGAGCTAAGCTGACCGCTAATGGTCACAGGCAGCCCGGGGTAGGCAGTCTCCGGCGCAGATACCTCAAGGAAGGTAGAGTGATAGAAGCTGGTTTTAATTCTCGTTTGAGGATTGAGCTCAAGTCTCTGCCGAAGTAAATTGAGCTCACCGGTAAGCTGTTCCAACCGGTTCAGGCTGTCCTCCAGATAGTAGTAAGCCTGTTTTATCGGGCTGGTGGCTGAAGTGGTAAAAATACCCAGACTGTCCGCCACGGTAGTGGTTACTACCTTAATATCTTCCAGCATAAACTGGGCGTTTTGGATGTTTACTTCAGCGTCGTCAAGTATTGCTTTAGCCTCGCCAGGCTGGTTGTCAGCAAATAAAGTTGATGCGCTTTCAAGGAGGGACTCAGCGTTGTTCAGAGTATCGAACAGCTGGCGGGAAAGAGCTTTGTAGCTATCAATTGTATCCCGTATCTCATCGGGGGTATTGGTCTGGTTTAACTCCTGGAGCAGACTTTGTGCATTCTGGTATTGTCTGGCGGCAGCCAGGTTGAATATATTGCCGTAGGATTGCAGTAGCGCCGTTGAGTCGGGAGAGCTTCTGGCTGCCAGCGGGTTCTCATGGGGGACATGAGCCGGTTGGGCAAAGATAGAGAAACCGGGAGAAAACATCGCCAGCAGAATTACTATGGAGAAGGCAATAACTAATCTTTTCATGGCAGATTAAACGACCAGATAATTTACGTCAGTAGCGTAATAACCTCTAGTGAGACAATAAATAAGAAGCCGCCAAAGAGGATGATACTAACCGAGTTCAGTCCACGACGGGCTTTAGTATTGAAATGGACGTATAGCTCGGTAACAACCAGGGCTTCTATAATGTAGGTAGTATAGTAAACATCAAGGGATGTCTGCCCGCCGGCAATCAGGATAACGGTGGTGAGCAAAAGCAAGAGGGCGGTAATAAGAATGTAGTTATTATATATTTTCACTCCAGTACCTCAAGTTCAATGTGATATTTTTCTTTCCGGTTTTCCTCTTTTTTGATAGTAACTGGTTTATTCCAGGCTTCGGCGGCCACTGAAGCGACTACTGAGGCTAGAGGTCCGCCCAGACACTGGTGATACCAGGTAGGTTTGTCTTCCAGCCGGGGGTTGTGAATTTCAACCTGGATGTGGTTTTGCTGGTGGGTAACTCTGGTTCTATCGGCTACGCCCAATATCCCGGTAAATAAATAAGTCAGGGCTGATTCAAGCTCATCGGAACTGGGGCCCGGCTTTGTCTCCAGCATACCAACGGCGGTACTCCCGATGGTGGAGAGTAGCAGACCAATATCATCGGGGCCGTTTCCGTATCTAACAATAAGTCGTTGGGGCAGGGATTTGGTTATGGGGGGCAGCGCGGGATTGGCGTGCAAAGGGATAAGCGCCTGCGGTCGGCCCTTGGTCAACGAAGAAGGCAGATAGGCGGCCTTAGTTCTAACTCCAAGCTCTTCAACTATGGTAGCCATATTGTCAATTCCAGTTTCAAGTAGCAGGCTGCAAATTTCAGGTGGCAGCTTGGGAAGAGTCCTGCCTAAGGCCAGAAGGATAAAGGAAAGGATAAGCATGCAAATTCCCAAAGCAGTCAGCCAGGTTAGCGACAGGATGAAATACGCTAACAGAGACACGAGAATGCCGGTAATAAGCAGGCCAAGACCAGCCCAAGTATATGGATTTCTGTTGAGCATCCCTACCCTACCTTTTCCCCTGAATGCCAGTTGGCTAACTTTAGCCGTATTAATTGACTTTTGTCAACATTATACCATACGCAGAGATTTTAGTAAATGCTACGGCATATGCTGTGGCACATGCTTTTAGTATATGTCAGGGGTAAGCAAAAGTCTATACTAAAGCTCTGGGGAAAATAGGGATGGCACCAGCGGTGGCGCTATTCTGGGAGAATGGCACGCAGCTGAATAGCTAGTATGCTTTACTAGTACTCGGGGCGGAAGCCGTAGAACCAGACAACTACGCCAGCGATAATGAGGATGACGGCAGCAATGACCCCGATTATCCACCAGTTAACTGCCGGTGCTGCGGGTGGAGAAGGCGCCGGGGCAGGTGCCGGTGGGGCTGGAGTGGGGGCAGGTGCCGGTGCCGGTGGAGCTGGCGCCGGGGTTGGTGCCGGTGGGGCTGGCGCCGGGCTTACCGTTACTGCCGGGGCTGGTTTGACGGTAAAGGTGCCGGATAGCCCGTTGATGGTTACTTCGTAGCTACCTGGAGTCCCTTTGACGACGGTAAAGGTTACCTTCTCAGTAGACTTAGCAGCTACGGTTACTTTCTTGGTTGATGATACTACATCGTCTATTTTAAGGGTTGCCTGGTAGCTGCCAGGGAGGTTACCGCTATTAGTCACCGAGGCACTAATGGTTACATACTGGGCGATATTAACTTCGGCGGGAGAGATGGTCAGGTCACTGACGGTTAACTCAGCCGGGAGCACCGAAGCGATAACACTGAAGTAAGTAAAGTGACTTATATTGGCGCTGATGGTGTTAGTCTCGGTGTCAATAGTAATGTCCTCAGCGTCAAGCGAGATCCACCGACCGGAGTCTTCGTCATAGAAAGCAATATCCAGTTTTTCTTCATCTGCGCCGGCGGGAATCCAGGCCGGGTTATAGGTGAAAGTGATGGTTATCGGTGGGTCAAAGGTAGCGCCACTGGGTCCAAGGTCATAGTTAAGGCCAATAAGGTTAGAACCTTCAGGTAGTTCAGGCGGTTTTACCACCGCAGTTATGCTTATTTCACTGAGGGGTTCGCCTTCTGCGGTCAGACCGGTGGTATCTTCTGGTATAAGGAGGCTGACCTGTTCATCCTGAGATTCGAGAGTAACCGATTCGGTGAATATGCCGTCTTCATCAATCGTGTCAGATACGTCACCAACGGCTGGTTCAGGTGCTGGTTCTCCTCCTGCTCCAGACGCTTGGGCGGCGGCGGCGGCAGTGAGCGAAAATGCACTGCTGGTCTCGGTGTAGGTCTCGGAGCGGGCGGCACTGCTGGCATTAACGTCTACCTTAACTTTGTAATTGCCGGTTGGCCAGCCCGATGGTGATGTCCAGGTGATGGCATAGGTAATTCCCCCGGTTCCACTGCTATAGGAGTAGCCAGAGGCAGGGCCGAAGGCGTAGGCGGTTGCGTTCCATTCGATATAGCCAGTTCCAGAAGAGGTATAGGTCCAGCCAGCATCGGGCGCAGCGGTGGCACTGGCAGCCCCGCCACCGGTCTCTGCGGATGAGTAGTTCTTGGAGCCGGAGTTCAGGGGTAAGCTGGCAAGGGTAGCCGTTTTGGAGGAGTCAGATACATTATAAATCTCCAGGTTAATCGTTTGAATCGGCGCGAGTTCATAATCTTTAATGTCCACGGTGACACTAAAGGAATGGGTAGTACCAATATTTCCGGAGGGGAGTGAGGCGAAGTCAACTTCAAGTGCCTTCGTCGGTGAGGCAAACCATAAAGAAGTACCAATGGCAATTACCAGAATAACGGCGATTGCCACCCTGGCGAAGTTTGTATACATGACGGGTATTCTTGGTTTGGCTACTTTAGTCAATCTTTTGAAATCCTTTATCAGACTGACGCCCTCTCCTTTTTTAGCCATGACCTTTTTCTGAGTGCGCTCTGACCGCAATAATTGCAGGGTCTTCTGGTATTTCAGCAGCTGGGCAATGTCAGCGGGAATCTTTCCGGCTAGAGTGATTAGCTCATCTTTATCGGCATTTAATACTTCAGCCAGTTTTAATATTACTTTCTCGCTGGGGGGTGGTAAGATACCGGTTTCAATCTTGCTGAGGTAAGAAAAGTCAACACCCACCCTCACCGCGAGTTGTCGCTGAGTGAGGAGAGCTTGAATTCGTAATTCCCTTAGCCTTTTTCCGAATTGCTTGCTTTCTTCCATGGTTAAACCTCTAAATACTAAAGACTAGGATGAAGTATAAAGTATGTTGAGTAAAAAGTCAAGTCTTTTTTGACCCTTTTTGATACTTTTGGCTAAATTTTGTCCTTTTTAAAAAAGTTATTTATTTTGTTGAGTGATCAGTCAAAAAGAAACGGGTTCCATTTCGGAACCCGTTACTGTGCTGGTGGAGACGGGGGAGGGGTGGTTTCCATCGTACCGTAATGTTTTAGCCTTATTAAAACAGAGACGGGCGCTGGCAGTCAAATTCAGGGCATGACTCTTTTAACCTTTTAATGGGGGGGTAGTGGTTGATATTAAAAGCAAGTAACCTGAAAGTCTATTGGAAGTTGAGGTAGCTAATAATACAACAACTACAGCAACTAGACTCAACCAAAGTGTAAATGAAAAATAGAAACTTGATGTATTTAACCGGAGAAGGCCAAAGCTAATGAATGAAAAATCTGTGATAGTTCGCAGAAAAGTTGATGCAGTTGACGAGACTATCTTACTGGCTCTGAAAGAGGGAGCACGGAGTCTTAAAAACCTCCATACACTATCCGGGATTAACTATAATACCTTCCGCCAAAGACTCGAAAAGCTGATTAGATACGGGTATATTGTTAAGCCTGGTTACGGTAAATATGCCCTGAGTGAAAAGGGCAAACACTTTGTTGAGGAATTGACTATAGTGGTTGCTCCCGACCTGAAAGACCTGAAACTGAAGAAGCTGATTGATATGCTGCCTACCGAGCTTCACCGTTCTTTCTTTTGCTTAGTAATATCGGGCATTATCGCGAAATATCACCTGCCAAACGTTTATGACGATGGCTATCCAGCCTTTATTCTGGGAGGTGAAACAAAGAGCTTCAAGACAGCCCTAGCGACCGTGGTATGCAGATTATTTGGACTTAAACCGGAGGAGAATATCTATCCCCTGTTCTCTGCCATAGCCGGGGAGTTCGGAGTCCGTAGATTCAGGGCGAAAGGCGATAATTTTCGTATCGCCGCATCTCCGTTATTTAAACAACCCTTCGTTTGCTTGGACGAATTCGATAAGGTGCCTGATAAGGATACCAAGCGTAATGTCCTTTTCTTTTTAGATGGCAGGCGGAAGTTTCCTGCTGAAGGCGAAACGGTGGAGAATCGAGTCTGTGCTATGGTAACCCTTAACACGAAAATAGGCAAGGAAGGTATTGCTAGGTTTGGTATTCCTGAGCCTTATATCCGCCGGAGCATTGTTGCCGATACCGAGCACATACGCATTGAATTAAAGGATGTCGACCTGATTGCTAAGAAGATTTTCGAGATAGAAGACTGCCCTAGGATTAACCTTGAAAAGCTTCATATTACCTGTACGGAGCTTGCCGATGATGTGTTTAGCTGCCTCCGAAATTTACTTCTCAGTTGCACGGATGAATCGTTCCACGGACTAATCGACACAAGGCCACTGGTTATCCTCACCTTGGGACGATCAGCTCTCCTCGGTGGTGATATAAGGGAAGCAACCTATCAGACACTATGGGATCGTCTCGTTTGCCTAGAGAGCTTGGGCGGAACGATATCAGGCTGGAGGGAGACGGTTGCCAAGGAGTGGGTAAGATACAAGAGAGAAAAGCAACCTGAAATTGAGAAGCAATTGAAGGAAGCTGAGAGGAAAGAGAAAGAGCGCAAACAATCGCTTGCCCAACGTACGGCGACTATTGAACAAAAGAAAGTAGAACAGATTAATCTTGAGGTTACTTCCATTCATCATCGTTCTGAGCTGAGCTTTCAGATTCAGGGGTTAATAAAGGAATTGGGTCGTGGTGCACCTCTGGCAGAATCTCTAAGATGGCTGCGGGAAAAAGTAAAATCAGCAAGGACACCGGAGCAACTGGCGCAATATGAGGAGTCTTTCAATGAATTCACGCTTCCGCAGGTACAATCCCGGCTCCAAGAGAAGAGGAATGTCGAGGAGCAGGCAAAGCGAGAAAAAGAGATAGCCAAGTCAGTAGCAGCAGTTATGAAGGAATCCAGACAAAAGGACGTACGGCTGCAGAAAGAGAAGGACCAGGAAGAAAGACGACAGAAAAGAGCTAAGATATCGGAGTTAAGGGCTGTTCTCAAGACTATTGATTACTATCTAAGGCGCAAGGATTTAAGGGAGGGAGAGGACCCGGTTCTGATATTGCAACAGCTACGTATCATCCAACCTGTTGAGGGGTCAGTATTCCCGCGCGTGTCTTACAAAATTGTAAAAGGTTATTGGATAAGGGATAGGTATTCAGGAAAGCCGAAGTATACCCCTCCCCTTAGTGGCTTTATGGACTATGGTGCCCAAATTAACGGATGGTCTAAAGAGGTCAGTGGTAGCAGAATATATAAATGGTCTGAAGTTAGCTCTTGGACAAGCTGGATAAATGTCTGGCCCTTGTTGCAGGTGAGGAGAACGCAAATCCTGAGAGAAATAACGACAATTAATGGTAGCAAAAGTGAAAATTTAGAAAAAGTATAAGCGTCTGTCGTATCTTCAGCAAGCTTTCTTAATTACTTAATGATTCACTACACTGGGGTGCCAAGACCATGTTCTTATTTATTTATCTCCTTGCATTAATAAACTGGGCTATGCCCACACCGAGCACTGCCAGACCCAAGATAAGAAAAGCCAAGCCGAGGGGTAGCAGAAAGACTTTTACTCCCATGATACTAATCGCAATACCTAACACTATTTGTGCTATAGACAGCTTCATATAATCCTCCTCTCTATTCAATTTTTAGTCCATTTACCTGCTCACTGTTCCTAGCCGAAATAAAGACCAAGACACTACCAATGAGAACTATAGTGGGCGCAAGGAGAAGCGTAGGGAACCATGGGTCAGCAGATATTAGCTGTATACCGAGGAAAATCAGTGCAGCAAGTGATAAGCTGCCCACCACGGCACTGCCCCGCCGAGGCCACCGCCAAGCCGCGATAATGATGGGAAGAAGTGGTGCGGTAAAGGTTAATCCCAGTATAAGCCCCGTAAACAGGTTGGCGGCGAGAACGCTGTCACCGGCTATCCCTATAGCAATGACAAAGAATAATATACACACGACACCGAGCGAAAACATCATGAGCAAGCCAGTAGCACGCAATTTGCTTATCGCACCTGTGCTTAGTCTCGGTAGCCAGTCCGGGCTGCCGACCTTCCTCATCAAAGCGGAAATAAGAGCCAAGGTACTGCCACAAAAGAGCGCAGCATATGGGAAAATATGAGTAGCTATCTCTGCAAGCGATAAAACAGGGTATTCTTGCCCGGGAGGAGGTGCTTTAGACATCATAATGGTACTGACAGACAAAGTTAATAGCAATAGAGATAATACGGCGGCTGCCATGCCGCCCTTACGTGGCCAAAGCCAGGATATGGCAGCAACAAAAAGACACGGCACACCTTGGATTAAGGCCACTTGGAAATTGCTTACCAAATCATAATACTCATTCAGCCCATAGGTTACTGCGAATAAGATTAAGAAAACGAAGGGCAGGAGCATCACGGTTAATCCAATCTTATGTGACATCATCCTCCTTCAATTTCTGCTAAATCAAGCGGTTGGGTTTACTACTCTCCCGATAAACAGTATAGCTCCCGTTTCGATATCCCTAATCAGGAAAATGAAAGGGCGGTCAACGGTAACGATGACAGGTTCTTCCGGCTTCGGGCCGGGTGCTGACATTACCATCGTAACTGCCGTAGCCGCGGCAGCCTCGGTGCCTCCTTCTTCAACCAGTACGAAAGCCTTGTGGATTACATCACCAATGAACAAATCGTTATTACCTGTCATGCCGGAGAAATCGGCTCTCCCCGAGAAAGCTTCCGCCATCCCCAGAGCTGATAATGCCTGCTTGAGACTGAATTCTGATTCAAACTCGAATTTTGGCATGGTAAGCCTGACGCGCCGGTCGTCAAGCTTGTCCATAATCCTGTCCGCCTGCTCATAATCAAGAGCATTTTCGAATTCAGTATATCTGTCTTCTGAGGGCAGCAATATGACCATGGAAAGCTCTTTGCCGTCGTAGGGTAGCTCCACCGCTTGGTAATTATCTCCTTCAGCATAACCAAATGACTCGGTCTGCCTCATCATAGGCACGGTAACGCTCTCTCCATCGAGTAAGTAAAAAGGCAGAACTTCGGTCGCTTCTTCAGTGAACTTGCTCTCCCAAGCCACATTGAAGTAGATGGCATTGGTCAGAACGAGACGCGTGAGAGGAGTAACGCCGCCGGGAGCTATCAGGTCTTGAATCCGTTCTTCAGTCTGCTCACTGACCCAGTCGTTGATGGTGATGCGTGATTTTTCCGGCTCTTCGATAAAATCCAGAATCCTGAGCCCGGCACCGTAGTTCTCGGCCAGGGTATCCAGAAAAGCTACCTTAAATTCGTAGCCTTTCTGCCCCCAGATGGCATTAACCATATTCAGACGGAAGCCTCCGTCATCCTTGCCCTCGGCCCCTTCACCGCGCTTGGCAAGCTCGCTCTCCAGCCAATTAAAGGCAGGGTGCAGCTTGTCCTGAGGCAGTTCGAAGTGGAGAGCCCCGGCCATCTGCTCCACTGTAGTGCCGCTGGCACCGGCATAAGCCATAGCCAGCGCTGTTGAGATGCTGTAAGGTGAGTAAAACAGGTTGCCTGCTCTGTTTTTCAACTGCTGATAAAGGTCAAATGCAAAGGCACCATTACCGTCGGTTAGGTCAGACAGAGCGGATTTACTAACTTCCGGCGAGTTAATCCGTGTCTTTTCGGATTGCAGTGTTTCACCTGATGCCAATACCACCGCGTCCGTTACGTCCGATACATCCGGCGGTTTCGGGGTACAGGCCGCCAACCCAACCAGTATGACTAAAAGTGCACAGATTATAAGTTTCCGCATCTCTTCCACCTCCTGATTCCTAAATATGTAGCTACTTCTAATTAACGAGTGTCGGTGTTAAAGGTTAGTGCTTCAAGCTGCTTGAACTTTTATCTTTCTTCCCGCTGCTTTCTCCTGCCCAGTGCGAATGAGATATACAAAAGTAGACCCACTGGGAACATGAATACCACAAGCAGAACAAATATCAAAGCGGCAGAATCTGATATCCCCCTTTT
>CAZWYS010000013.1:0-27142 GCA_964638295.1 uncultured Dehalococcoidaceae bacterium | reverse complement strand
GATGTCAGCCCTCCTCACCATGACCATGACCGAGATGCCCAACGTTATTGAAGCGCTGAAAAGAGAGGGGTTGAGAGACAAGGTAAAAATAATGATCGGTGGTGCGCCAATTACCCGCGAATTCGCCGATGAGATAGGTGCTGAAGGATTCGCCGATGACTGCGCTTCAGCGGTAGATGAAGCTATTAGGCTGATGAAATCCTGAGGGAGATTGGCGGTATGGTAAAGCTAGCCGAGTAGCCAAAGAAAGACCCCGCCGGATTTACTCCCGCAATTAAGTCAATATATTCAAGCCTTTAATGCGTTAGACGTTTTCTATTACAGATGCCTTTTCAAAATGAGGGCAACATCGTCCTCGTGGCAAATTTCCCAGACGACCCCATCCTTCAGCAGGTATTTCCAGGAGAGTTTATCACTATTGGCCAAATCAGCCGGGGTAGTTGACAGCAACGTATCCTCACTATCCTCGTAACCAAGCTCGGGATTGAAGATTACGTCCTGAAGTTTCGTCTTGTCGGTGTCGCCATTCTCTGCAAGCACCTCCCCTACTCCCCGATAGTAAGCCCACTGAACAAAGCCGCTGCAAATATAGGCGTTTACTTCCAGTTTCTTGGCGATTCTCGGCATCCTGACTCTCCGCTTGTCGGGCTCTTTAGTTCGCAGCCACGGGAAGATAAAGGCAAGAATAAGCTGGCGTAAAATCCTTCTGGCTATGCCCAGTATCAGTTTGTGGTTATACTTATCATCAATTTCCGATAGAGCAAAGCCTCTGACCCTCCGCCTAAAGCGAAGCCCTCCGGTCTCACTATCGTCCTGAAACCAGTCCTTTTCCAATCGCTTAATCCCGACGTCATACTTTTTCGGGTTCTGAAAATAATGGCTGATATTGTGGATGTCAATACCGACACCACCAGACTCAATGATAAAAGTAGTATCGTAACCCTGCCGGGGACCCTGGATAACATAGACCATAGCAGCGTGGTTCCAGTAACTCCTGGTGCCAAACCTGATGAGCCATCCCAAGAGGCTTCCCTTAGAACGGGTAAGAATAATATCCGCTCGCCTGAGTTTTCCCCTCTCAACCAATTCGGTCATCGCCCCATCGGGTAATTTCTTTAATTCTGCCATTTTTCCATACTCCCCGCTGTTTCTGATTTTTTTGCCAAAGTATTGGCTTACTCGCTGAATTCTACTGTCTCGTCAGCCAAGAATCAATAACAATTTGACAGTAAATCAGACGTAAGATAAATTAAGGTCAAAATAAATAGTTAAGAGGAATTATTAAATGCGCATTGTCCTGTTTGGTCAGGCAGCTTTTGGCGAGAAGGTCCTTGAGGCGTTAGCCGAAAAGAGAGAAGAAATTGTCGGCATTTATACTTCTCCTGACATTCCAGGAAAAGAAAACCCTCTAAAGCAACGGGCGCTTCAGCAAAGCATACCGGTCTTTCAGCCAAAGAGAATGCGTGCCCCGGAAATTTGTGAGGAGTATGTCAAACTGAGACCAGAGCTAAATGTTATGGCTTTCGTAACCGACATTGTACCGGGGTCTATCTTAAAGTACCCGAGGTTGGAGACAATTCAGTACCATCCGTCGCTGCTACCCAGACACCGCGGGGGCAGCGCCATCAATTGGGCGGTAATCAACGGCGAGACCAAGACGGGCATCACCATTTTCTGGCCCGATAAAGGAATAGATACCGGCCCCATCCTCTTGCAGAAAGAGGCGGAGATTTCTCCCGACGACACGACAGGGTCGCTCTACTTTAACCAACTTTTTCCCCTGGGCGTAGAGGCAATAATAGAGAGCATTGAGTTAATTAAGAAAGGCAGCGCACCACGAACCCCTCAGGATGAATCCCGGGCTACTTACGAAGGTCTGTGCACCGAAAAAGACGCCGTAATTAACTGGCAACAGCCAGCCGGTAAAATCTATAACCTGATTCGGGGCACCAATCCTCAACCGGGAGCAATAACCAGCTTTAGAGAGCAGCAACTCAAAGTCTTTGACTCGGAGTTAATGGCTGGCACTCCAGGCGGTTTACCCGGTAAAATAATGGCTATTACCCCCCAGGGATTTACCGCGGCGGCTCCAGATGGGGCAATCATCGTTAAACAGGTGCAGGTGGCTGGCTCACCGAAAATTGGAGCCGCCGAATTCGCCAAGAAAGTGAGCTTGAAAGCAGGCGACCGGCTCGGTGACTAGGGCTTGCCAACGCTACTGACGGGCAGTATAATGACGCCAAATGGTAAAAGGCTATCTTATCATCAAGTTGTCCCCGGGGTTTGAACCCGATGCCATGTCCCAAATTCGTGCCATACCCGGGGTCGTAGATGTCAATCTCGTGTTTGGACAGTGGGATGCAATAGCTATCTCCGAAGCTAAAAGCCTTTTTGAGCTAGCCAGGATAATTATCAGCGAAATCCGGGGCATCCAGGGCGTCCAAGATACGACGACGCTGGTGCAAGGCGAGCTATAAGAATCATCTGGTTCTTGCCGGAATGCCTGCCGTCGAAGGCGAGACTTGGCTTTACCAGACTCGCTGAGGGCTGTTTCTTTGCTATTGACAAAGCTGGCAGGCCATATAGACTGCAGATGAAATATTGAGGGGAAAAGGCATGTCAATACTGATTACTGGCGGCACCGGGTTTATTGGCGCTGGGCTAGCCCACCAGCTGGTGGAGAGGGGCAAAGATGTCGTCTTGTTTGATATTGTTCCGCAGACTAAACGCGTGGCTGACATTAAAGATAAAGTAAAGGTTGTCCCGGGTGACCTGAAGGTCTGGCCCGAAGTGATGAATGTGGTCAAGGAAAATAGCGTAGAGGGTATATTCCACCTTGGCGCGATGTTAAGCCAAACGTCAGAGTGGAACCCATGGGCCTCTTTCCAAACGAACATTGTGGGAACAATGCATGTGCTAGAGGCGGCGCGGCTCTTTGGTGTAGACCGCATGGTTTTCTCAAGTGCGGTTGGCACCTTTGGGTTAGGAAGAACTACGACAATCATTACAGATGACACGATTCAGCGTCCGATTACCATGTATGGCATTGGTAAGTTGAGCAGCGAGCTTCTCGGTCGGTTTTACCGGAGAAAATTTGATCTTGATTTTCGCGCCTTACGATATTGCTCCGTCATCGGCCCTGGCGTTAGGAGCAAGGCACTAGCGCAGTATAACCCGTGGATGATTGAAAGTGCGGCTCTGGGCAAACCATTTGAATGTTATGTTAGTGAGGACGCTGCAATCCCCGTCACCTACTTCAAAGACGCTATCCGAGCTGCGGAAATGCTGTATAATGCACCTAAGGAGCAAATTAAGACAGTATGCTATAACGTCTCAGGAATATCGCCAGCTCAAACAGCCAAAGAACTAGAACTGACCATTAAAAAATTCATTCCTGATGCTAAGATTACCTATAAGCCGGACCAGCTAGTTATGGAATTTGTTCGTAGCCTGAATCTAAAGGTAATTGATGACACCCGTGCCCGTGAGGAGTGGGGCTGGCAGCCCCTCTACTCTGATTTAGAACAAATCGTAACTGATTTCATCCAAGAGGTAAAAACACGCCCCGATTTCTACGGTCTGGCTTGAAGAGATTCCTACAGACTATTTCAAGCATTACTATCTGGCGCACTTCAAGCTGCTCAACTATTATCGCAGGTCTATTCTGGAACAACTTATGTTAGAATACCCCGATGGCGCAACCATCTTTACGGGGGTCAGAACCGGCAAGCAGGCTCTTAGTAGTGGGGTGCACCATAATTACCTGTCCCCCGCCAAATTGCTGGGAGTATGGGTCATCAAGCTCAACAATTCGGTGCCCTTTCTGGGCCAGTTCTTGGAGAACAGCAGATGAAATACCTGGTTCAAAAGCACATTCACTGCCCTGAATATACCTGAATCTTGGGGCGTCCAGCACCGTCTGCACATCCATGCCGAAATCAATAATGTTGAGCAACACCTGTATGTGCCCCTGCGGCTGCATAAAGCCGCCCATGACGCCAAAGGTGAGAAAGAGTTCGTTATCTTTAAAGACCATCCCCGGGATTATGGTGTGATAGGGTCTTTTATGAGGGGCGATGCAGTTAGGGTGACCGGCGTCAAAGGAAAACAAGGCACCACGGTTCTGCAGGCAGATGCCGGTCCCTCCGACCACTACGCCAGAGCCAAACGCCTGATACAGGCTATTTATGAAAGAAACGCTGTTACCGTCTTTATCCGTCACCGCAAGATAGACAGTATCTCCCGGGGTATTCGGGATACCCGCCTCTACCTTCTGGCTCGCCTTATTCATATCTATGAGCTTTCTCCTCTGCTCGGAATAAGACTTGGAAAGTAACTCCTCTAAAGGGATATCAACAAAATCAGGGTCAGCTACATACCGGTTGGCATCAGCAAAAGCCAGCTTCACCGCTTCTATCAGAAGGTGCAGATACTCAGCGGAATTATGCTCCAAAGACAGGAGGTCATACCTTTCAAGTATATTTAAGGCGAGAAGGGCAACGAGTCCCTGACCATTGGGCGGACATTCAAAGACATCATAACCATGATAATTGGTGCTGATTGGCGTTACCCAGGTAGAAGCGTGGTCGTTAAGGTCTTGAAGGGTAATTAAACCGCCGTTTTCTTTGGAGCAAGCCACTATAGCTTCAGCAATTTCTCCCTGATAAAAGACATCACGCCCATCCCGGGCAATCTTTTTAAAGGTGTTTGCCAGGTCTGGTTGCCTGAAAACCTCACCCGGCTCGGGTGCCCTCCCATCTATAAGATAGTTACGGGCAGCGCTGGCGTTGGCTCGCAGCTTGGTGGTGTTCTCCTGCCAGGTATGTCCAATAACTTCGGTAACCGGAAATCCGTACTCGGCAAGCGTAATGGCTGGTGCCAGCACCTGAGCCAAGCTCAGCGTACCGTAATTACCAAGCAGCGTACACCAGCCATCCAGGGCTCCGGGAACAGTCACCGTGTGGATGCCTATCTCCGGCATTTTCTGAAATCCCAGTTTTTGCAGGGTTTCCAGACTAGCGGCATAGGGAGCCCGACCGCTGGCATTTAATGCCTTCAATTCGTGGCTCCGGCTGAGATATGCCAGCGCGAAAACGTCTCCCCCGATGCCAGTCATCATCGGTTCCACCACATTTAAGGCGGCAGCCGTGGCGATGGCAGCATCAATAGCATTGCCTCCCTGCATGAGTACACTTACTCCAGCCTGGGCTGCCAAGGGCTGACTGGTGGCTACTATCCCCCGAGAACTCATTACCGCAGAACGACGAGATGGAAATGCATGTTTCAAATTTGTCCCCCTCATTTTAAAATATGGCAATTCGCGCCTGTATTATAGCACTGGCGACCCATTGCCGCCACAGGCTTCTTTTACAATGAGTAAATAAGCTTATATAGAAACCTCGATTGGAAAGGAGTAGAATATTGGCAAATTTAAAAGAAAAAAGGAGTTAAAATGTCAGCACTATCAGAAAAAGAAATGCTGGAAAAGTTGCAAGGATTCAGCACGCCATCACTGACCAACATCATCGCTACCTATCCGGGTAATCCACATTGCCTCGGTCTTTACGAACCCTGGAAACAAAACTGGTACTCCGACCAGTCAGTTCGCTGTTTATTCCCTGAGTTAGGCAGTATCATAGGCTACGCGGTTACCGCGGTATTTTCACTACCAAATCCAAACTACACACGGTGGTCAATTATAGATTTACTGGCAATCATAGCCGAAGCCAAGAAGCCGGTAGTCCTGGTCATCAAGCAAGACTTCCCACCGGAGATACTGCCCAAAGTGGGGCTGTGCGGGGGGCAAATAACAACCGCTTTCAAAGCCTGCGGAGTAGTCGGAGTTATCACCAACGGGCCAACCAGAGACATTGACGAAATACGCCCACTTAAAGTTCAATATTTGACCAGCGGTGTTACTCCCGGACATGGAGAAATGGCGCTCAGCACGGTAAATGTGCCGGTTTCAGTGGCAGGAATGGATGTTGCCCCCGGTGAGCTAATTCACATGGACGAGAATGGGGCCGTAAAGTTCTCACCGGATAGGCTGGCCGATATCTGCCATAATATTGAGGCTTTCGCTACCGCAGAGAAAGCACGGTCGGAAGGGCTGCTGGCAGCCAAAACATTTGCCGAAATAAAAGAAGCCTGGAAGCAGAAAGGGCTCCCGGGATAAATATATCCCCTGGCGTCCCTACTCTATAAAACGATACCGCTGAAGGACTCCGTCCTGGTGATACCAATAATTGGAGAGCTGGAATTATTTAGATTGCGGAACTAACTTCTCTGCCAGCAGGATTTCAGCCGCCCAGCGTGATGCTTTGCCTACCACTTCCGGGCAGTAGATATCATGGGCTCCGGCGTTATGAAATTTCTCGTACTCCTCAGGGTCAGCAATATAATAAGGTCTCCCCATAATTTTAGTCTGGATATTGCGGCAGATTACAGAGCCGTATTCGTCAATGAACTTTTTACGGAGCTTGCCCACCATCTCATGGGTTTTAAACCTGATGCCTTCCGTGTCTTCAAAGTTGTCTCTCTCCCTGCCCAGCAGCAAGCCGATAACCATGATTGCCCCGACATAGGCGCCACAACTGCCATCACAGGACAGGGCGGCACCACCGGCGAGTCCGGTCGATGACTTGAAGATGTCATCGTTCCTGATGTTAAAAACGTCCTGGAGCGCGGCGATGGCGCACTGGCTGCAACCATGGTAAGTCTGCTCGTATTTCTTACCTAATTCATAAGCTTTCTCAGCGGCATTCTCTGCCATTATTCTGCCCTCCTTTTCTCATCTGTATTCTTAAACCAAAGCTATTGTAGCACTCTTGGCAGGAAACAACAAAGCATAGCAGTGATATGGTTGCTGTGCCTGGTAAACATTCAAGTAAACCAGAGCTAGAAAATAAACATTCTATTCCTCAATGTGAACCGGATAGCACTCGTTTCAAGGCAGACAACTTTTGCCTTGCTTCCACGATGGTTGCCGGGTTGAAAGGCCCAGGGTCGTAAGCGGCGCTGCTGGCGGCCTCAGTTAGCCATGCCACGGTTTCCCGACTATCTGTAATTTGAGCATATATGACGGCAGCGTATTCATAGGGGGGTTGATGTGGCTGGCGAGGGGGCAGGCCTTTTTTAGTGAGGGCGGTTACCATTTTATGATACAGATTAAGCATTATTCTTCTCGACTCGCTGTCCAGAATGGTATATTTTCTTACCTCTTGCTTAAACTTCTTCTTACGACGACTGAGAAGTAAAACCGGAATAGCAATGGCAACCACCACGCCGGGTACCATAACCCAGAGCCAGCCAGGCAGGGAAAGCGGGCCAAAAGATAAGTTGCCTCTCAGCGGCGTCAGCATGCTGACGAAAGTAACCCCGGTGAAGTCTTCCAAGCCGAAGTAGAGCCAGTTGCGCCCGGTGGCAAAACCCATGGCCGCATTGGGTCTCGGCGTTGGGTCAAAAGCCACCCAGCCATAGCGCTTGAAGTGGATTTCTACCCAGGCATGGGCATCCCCCGCCCGCACGATATGCGCCCCGGTCAGGGTATCAATGTAACCCGGCAGGTAGCCGGCGGCAACACGGGCCGGCAGCTCCACGTGCCGAGCCATGACTGCCATAGCCGTGGCAAAGTGCGAACAGTAACCAGCCTGCTTCTCAAAGAGAAAGTAATCCACCGCATCATGTCCCGGTGGCAATGGCTCCACATCCAGTTCATAGGGGTAATTGCTGAGCAGGAAGTGCTCCAGCCTTGCCGCCTTATCGTAGTCGGTGGTGGCATCCTGAACAATGGATTCCGCTAAAGCGGCAGTTCGCTCGCTGATGTAGGAAAGTGCCAGATTGGAGACGTCTTCCGAGACAATGCGGTCAACCCGCAATAGCTCCGGCCTGAGGTAGGGCACCACCGAAAGAGCACGGTATAAAGTACCCTCTTCCAGAAAGGTCTGGCCGGTCTGAGAGAGATAAATCGTCCCCGGACGGTAACCGGTGAAGATAGCATTCGGCTGGTCGGAGAGCAAATAGTATGCCTGCCAGTATTCTCTTTCCCCAGGCAGGCGTTTTCTGGAGTCGGGTAAGGCGAATTCTCTCCGATTCTGGTCAAGCAGCTTGATTTGAGCTGAGGAAGCGAGCCAGCCCTGACCGTCATACTCGTCTAAGGTCAGACCACGCCAGTAGCTTGATATACGGCTCCGCACCTGCATTACCGGTATATCAGCCGCCGAACCAACATAACCCAGAGTAGCATAGTCCCCCTCACCGAGCCCTCTCCCCCGAAGAGAAGGTAAAATCCCCGGCGCTACCGAGGCACCGGGCTTGCTGGGGAGCATGGAAAGCCCGCCAAGGCTGAGGTCCAATCGGCTGGGCAGCCAGCTTGCTTGAGTTACCTGGCTGCTTGCCAGCCGGGGCATCAATAGAAAAATGATTGCCGAGGCGAGTAAGGCTACCGTGGCAAAGCCAAGCCAGGACTTTCCAATGTCAGGCCATTTTAATTCACCGACCAGCACCGCCTGACTTGCCTCCGATTCAACACGTCCAATGGCAACCGAGATTAGTGCCAGAATCAAAAATACCGCCGAAAAGAGCAAGAACCACAGGTCAAGAGCGAATTCGCTGATAAGGGTCAAAAGCAGGCCACCCAGAATCAAACTGGCGATAATATTTCTTCTCCGCATCAGGTCGAAGCTACCGATTACCAGTCCGTAGATAAGGTAGCGCGACAGCAGGAGACGGTCGCTCAACCCGGAAAGTAAAATATCCCCACCCAGAAAGACAGTAAGAGCCATAAACAGAAGCAGCATCAGGCTACGGCGTATTGAGACATCACGTCTTCGGCGCCAGCTGTAGAAGTGACCAGCGGCCAGGCCCGGAATGCCTATCGCCAGCAATAAAGGGTCCCTGATTGCCCAGGACACCGCAGCTATAGAACTGCTGACAGCGAGAAAGGCAAAAATTCTGAAACTGGCCGAATACCTGATTATTTGCATGCTTTAACCTACTGACAACGGTAATTTGCCAGTGAAGAACGAGGAATTACCTAGTTTTTCTATCGCTGTCTCCAAATTACCACGTGAGCAACTGATGATTTCAAGATTAGCCCCCTTCAACCTGGAAGTGAATCCACGGGGTTTCTCATCCGAAGCGAAATCTTCCAGAAGCACTACCACCAGACCCCTTGTCCGTTTGGACAATTGCGATAATGCCGGGATTAACCCGGTTTCGACTGATGGCACCACAGCTACCATGGTCTGGCCTGGCTCTGGCACCACAGTTGATTCCGCAAACCCAGCCTCGCCTCCCGGTTCAAGATGCGCCAGATAATCCATTGCCTCCCGCCATCCGGCATGGTACAAGGGTGTTTCGCCAGACAGAATGTCAATGCTGCGCCCGGATTCAGCGCAAAGCTTGGCCAGGCTGGCAGCAATTTTAACACTGTATTCTAAAGTTGTCTCTCGTCCGGTTCCATAATCATGCCTCGTTTCAAAAACAACCGTTACCGAGCCCTGGTTTGCCTGCTCGAATTCCTTGAGCATGAAATGACCCAGCCGGGCAGTATTGCGCCAGTGGATATGTCTTAGCGGCTCGCCATATTGATATTCCCTGGAGCCGTAAAATTCAGCCGCCGCGCTCGACTTAGCGGCATGACCCCATTCCGCCCACGCCCACTCGGCAGCGGGTAATCCTTCCATCTGGTAATATTTAGGGTAGACCGTCAGGTTCAACAGCAGCGGAAAGGTACGCCGCCGGACCACCAGCCCCAGTAGACCACCGGATTGCAGGGTAGTTTCCGCCAATGCGTAATGTCCACGCCGGTAACAGGTAGCTTCATAGGTAAAGATAGTCACCGACCTCGGTTTTAAGCCGGTGAGAAGAAAGGCTCTCTGGCGTTTCTCGGGCTGGTCGAAGGGACAACCCTCCAATACCTTGATAAAATGCCTGGCCAAACGTCCTTGGTTGGTCACTTTAAGTCTGACTTCAACCGTCTCATCCTCCAGAGGACCGTCTAACTGCGACCGTTCGGAACCGGGTAATAGTACCTGGCGCTCTACTCGCAGAGACCTGAGGCTGTACCAGGGTAAGAGAGCAGACAAAATCAGCAGGCTCCAGATAATGGCATCAAACAGGTAAAGCCAGCCGATTTGAGTTTGACTGGCAAGGAAATAAACAAAGATACCGGCGGCAATAAAACTAAAGCCTGCTCTAGTCATGGGTCATCACGGTTCCTTTTATAGAGGTACCGGGACAGCGCTCAGAATCGTTTCGATGCACCTGGCTGGAGAATCAGGCGCTGAAGAACGAGGCGAAATGCGGTGACGGAGTACCGCTGGCGATACCGCCTTGACATCATCAGGAGTAGCAAAATTCCTCTCTTCCATAGCCGCTCTGGTCTGAGCAGCCCTCTGCAAAAAGACGGCACCGCGGGGGCTGACGCCGATGGCTATTTCAGGGCTTGCCCTCGTCTCAGCGACGATATTGGCGATATATTCTTTTACCGGGCGAGCCACCTCAACCATCAATATTTGCTCCTGCATGGTAGCAATATCGCTGGCGGCAAGCACCGGGCTTAAGCTTGGTTCATCGTGTTCGTGTCGCTCCAGAATCTCCACCTCTTCCTCCAGCTCGGGATAGCCAATGCCAAAGGAAAGCAAAAACCGGTCAAGCTGGCTTTGCGGGAGAGGAAAAGTGCCATGCGTTTCAGCAAGGTTCCGGGTGGCAATGACAAAGAAGGGCTTGGGTAAAGGATGCGCCACACCATCGAAGGTAACAAATCCCTCACCCATCGCCTCAAGCAGGGCTGACTGCGTGCGGGGACTGGAACGGTTAATCTCATCAGCCAGCACGATATTGGCAAAAACGGGACCAGGCACAAACTTAAAGCTGCTATCGGACGGGTTATAGATTGATGACCCGGTGATGTCCGTAGGCAGCAGGTCCGGGGTAAACTGGATACGCTTGAAGCTGGCCTGTAATGATTGTGCCAGCGCCTTGGCCAGCAATGTCTTACCAACGCCCGGGAAATCATCGAGCAGCACGTGCCCCTGGCAGAGCAATCCCAGCAAACTCATTTTGATAACCTCAGGACTGGCTACCACCACCTGACGAATATTATCAACTACTTTCTGTACCCGGCGGGCGAACTCCTGATTCATACTTAATTAACTCTAGCCCCTATTTATATTTATAGTGCGGACGATAGGGAGAAGCGGCCACAATTACCTCTATAGTAACCCCGGTCGCCGCCTCAGTCTTAGCCGCGATTTCTTTCAGTTTTTCTGCCGGTACTTCTCGCAGAGCAGATGCCGCTGGTGGGCGGTGGAGAGAGTAGATTTGAGCCTTCACCGGTCGGATTTCACCAACCTGCCCAATCCACTCGCTTATTTCCCGCTCGCCAATGTTTTCGATTACCCCATCAACAAACATCGTCTGCAGGGTAACATTACCCAAAGATTTCAAGTCATCCAATATTGTCTGATAATCCACCTCGGGGCAGGGACGGTTAATTTTACGAAAGGTATCCAGGCTACCAGCATCCAGCTTCATTATCCTGAAGTCCAACTTAGCCAAAGCCTGGCGTACGCTTTCAATACCTACCGCTGACGAATTGGACAGGACGCCGAGCTTTGCCTTTGGGAAGTATCTCTCTTTTAACTTTCCGGCAATATCAACCAGTTCCCCAAATTGAGGATGAAGGGTTGGCTCACCATTGCCAGAGAAAGTGATGTTGTCAATTTCATTGCCTTCACGGAGGACGCTTTCCAGTACCCGGGCAAAATCATTTGGAGTCGGTAAATCTTTGCGAATACTAGCGGTATCAAGAGTGCAAACGTCTGTCCAGCCGTACTGGCAGTAGACGCAATTGAAGGAACAAAACTTATATCTCGCAGGGGAAAGATTCAAGCCCAAGGACCATCCCAACCTCCGTGACCTGACAGGACCATAGATGATCCCAGACTTCAACGGAATACCCGGCATACTGGAACACCTTTCTCTATGTTTTCTGACTTCTTTTGAAATCTCTCTCGCTCAGATGAGTAAAGACCAAAGCTGCTAGATAAACTTTACTCACAATCACCTTAGACTATCACCCGTTACTTGTCAAATTGGCTTTATTTCATATGAACTATGGTCATTGATAGTCAATCGTTGGTTATGCTAGACTAAAAACTGGTTTTAAACTCAGCTGGTGAATATCAGCTTGCGGGAGGTCTTACCCATGGAGAAAAGAATTCGCATCAAAGTAGGGCAGGTTGAGGCAATGGCCGTACTGAATGATACTGATACTGCCCAGGCAATCTGGGAAGCACTACCCATCAAAGGACGCGCTAACCTATGGGGAGACGAGATATATTTCTCCATTCCACTCAGTCTAGGCCTGGAAGCCGGGCAGGAACTGGTTGAGGTTGGTGATCTGGGATACTGGCCAGCGGGGAAAGGCTTCTGCATTTTCTTTGGCCCGACTCCAATGAGCGAGGGAGAGCAACCCCGCCCAGCGAGTCCGTGTACCGTGTTTGGCAAAGTCATTGGTGAGGCTAAAGTCTTTAAACAGGTAGCCTCGGGAACCGAAATCATCATTGAGAAGGAAAGCTAGGCCAAGAAAGACGGAAAGGAATAGAGTAATGAAAAAGAATCCCGTTAGCTTCAAAGTGGTGCTGCCCCTGGCGGTGAGTGGAGAATCAGAGAAATACCCAGAGAAGTTCAGCGAACTAGGCGCTGAATTTGTCGGACAGCCCTGCGCCAGCGATGAAGAATTTATCGCCCTGGCCAAAGATGCCGATGCGGTGATTACCGTAGGTAGTATACGACCAGTACCACGTAAAATCATTGAGAACTTGGAACAGTGCCGCCTTATCAGCAACACCCAGATTGGCTATGACAGCATAGATACTGCCGCCGCTTCGGAACGGGGCATCCTGGTGACCAATGTGCCGGACTACTGTGTTGAAGAGGTATCTGACCATGCCATGGCCTTGATTCTAGCCTGCGCACGGAAGGTAGTGCAGTTGAATGAAGCAGCCAAGAAAGGGCAATGGGGGCTCTCGCCCGATGGCATAGAAATCCAGAACAAAATCTGGCCAAAGATGTCACGGCTACAGGGCCAGACCCTGGGCTTGTTTGGCTTTGGCAAGGTATCCCGGGCACTGGTACCTAAAGCAAGAGGGTTCCAGCTCCGGGTCATCGCCTACGACCCATACGTGTCTCCAGGGGTAGCCCAGCAAATGGGAGTGGAAATGGTTGACTGGAAGAGTCTGCTCCGGGAGTCTGACTTCGTCTCAATTCATGCTGCCCTGACTACCGAGACCAAGCATATCATGAATGACGAAGCTTTTAACCAGATGAAATCTACCGCCTGCCTGATAAACACCGCCAGGGGCGGATTTGTTGATGAGGCAGCCCTGTATCGTACCCTTAAGGAAGGAAAGCTGGCGATGGCAGCTCTGGATGTTAACGACCCAGAACCTCCTGAGCCCCACAGTCCGCTACTGGCGATGGCCAATGTCATCAGCACTGCCCATTCCGCCTTCTTTTCCCCAGACTCTGAGGCCGAGCGCTGGCACCGCCCCGTTAAGGAAGTAGCCCGGGTGATGCGAGGCGAGTGGCCCCGGGCGGTGGTCAATCCAAAGGCTAAAGAGAGATATGTAACCAGATGGGGAGCAATGAAAGAGCCGAGCTAACAGGCACGCAAAAGTTTTTCTTTATTTAGCCCTCAGCTTGATAAGGTAAGTCCCGGCTTCCCCACAAAAATACCGCACAGACAAGGGTTACCACGAAAATAGTTGCCCCTACGGCGGAAAAACTAACATAGAAGCCGTAGTGGTCAATGAGATAGCCAATCACCGGGGCTATGGCGGGACCGCCACGACTGCCCAAGTAGTAGATACCAAGTACCGTTGAACGTTTACGCGCTGGGGCATGGCTAATAACATAAGCCTCGGTCACCGGCATACTGAGATGCTGCACTATGCCCATAGCAATGAGTACTATGGTGAGGCCCAGACCAAACGGCGCCAGGTTCAGAAGGTAAACAACCGGGCCACCAATAAAGCCCATTGCCAGTATCACCGGCACCCTGCCCAAGCGGTCAGAAAGGTACCCACCTAAAGGGCCAGCAAACATACCACCGACATAGGCAAGGGATAACATAGCTGCGGCAGTTTCTTCACTGGTGCCGAAGTTGTCAACAAGGAACAGGGGAATAAACGTTATGGTGCAGTAAACCAGAACCATGCCGGTAATACCCAGAATGACAAAGGCTACCAGCCGTCGTAAATTACCCGAAGCTGGTGATATCTCGATATGACTGGCGGTCTTCTCTGGTCTGGCTTTCCTGGAATATGCCGTCCGGCCCAAGATTATGTAAAATATAATTCCAAAAACAAGAGTAGGAGCAGCTATGGTGATAAATGTGCCGCGCCAGTTCAGGGCACCGGCAACACCAGCAACGACTAGTGGAGCTAGAAAGAAGCTGCCGGTGCCGCCTATCTGGTGTATACCCAGTGCCCGGCCCCGGTTCTCTGTCTTAACCGATGCCGAGATGAGCGGCGCCGCGGCAGGATGGTAACCACCGCCCGCCAATCCCAGCAGCACCAGGAAAAGAGCCAGTATGATATAGGTTGGGGAAAGACCAATCAATATCCCGGCCAGCGCCACTCCAGCAATGCCTATAGTGAGCATGAAGCGAGGTCCAATGCGGTCAGCCAGCCACCCTGCGGGAAGCTGGCTAATACCATATGCCAGGTTGTAGGCAAATGCAAGCCAACCTATCTGCGTGTAAGTAAGAGAAAAATCATCACGGATATAAGGAAAAAGTGGAGTCAATAGCGCCATCATAAGGTGATGTCCGAAGTGTGCCAGCACAAAGAGAGGTAGCAAACCGGTAAAGAACGAGAGAAATGCGCGTTTTTTGATGGTGATTTCCTTTCAGTGTGACCTCTTGGGTTTCAGGAGTAACTCTACTAATTCGGTTAATATCTCGGTCAAAATTATAATCTTTTTTGGCCTGAATGACAAGAAGATAACAACCCAACATTTGCGACCAAGGTCAGTCTGGAATAGCCACCTTAGCTTTCTTAAGCATCAGCGCAATCACCACCGCCGAAAAACTGGCTATGGTGGCAATTAAAAAGGCAGTCTGGTAGCTCTGTGTCACATCAAAAACTTGCCCTCCTACCCAAGCACCCAGGGCACCCCCTAGGGTAGCCCCAAACACAACTATACCGAGCAGTGCGGCTGCGGCTCGCAATCCGAAGAAATGACCAACCAGCGCTGGCATTTGAGGTACTTCTCCACCATAAGCAAAGCCGAAGATAATGGCGAAGAGGTAGAACATCCACAGCTCTCTGGTAAAGATGAGAAAGGCCAAAGTTATCATCAATATGGCGCAGCAAATCAGCAGAGCGTTATTGCTACCTATCCTGTCGGACGCCGTGCCCATAATCAATCTTCCGACAAAGCTGCCGAGGCCAATTAAACTGATGAAAGTAGCCGCAATGAGTGAAGCAATCCCAATGTCAGTAGCATAATTGACCAGATGCACCATCACCATTTGCAGACAGAAACTAAACAGAAAGAAAACAGATACGAGCATCCACAGCGGTTTAGAACGGGTGGCTTTCATCATAGTGATGCCAGTTTCTAAATAAGCATTTTCCGTTTTTTCTTCAGTGCTAACCTCAGCAGATAACGCCGAAACGTCCACGTCGTTGAAATGACCCTGCTTCCCTTCGGGGTCGCGCCGCAGAAAAAGAGCACCCGGAATCATCACCACCCAAGCAGCCACACCAAGGACAAAGTAGGCTACCGACCAGCCGTAGGCATTGATGATACGCTCGACTACAGGCACCAGAATTAAAGTACCCAGACCAACACCACCCGCCACAATACCCAGAGCCAGTCCACGGTGCCTGGTAAACCAGCGGGCAGTGGTTGCCATACTGGTGGTAAAAACCGCACTTATACCGATGCCTACAATTAACCCGTAAGTTATGTAAAGCTGCCACAGTGCGCTCACCTGGCTGGTCAAGACCAGTCCCAATCCGGTGATAAATCCACAAAATGCCATTACCCTGGCAGGTCCAAGCCTATCTACCAACCATCCCATGACTATGGCAAAAAGGCCATGAGAAATCATATATAAGGAGTAAACTCCCGACGTCGCCGCACGACTCCAGCCAAACTCAGCTACCAAATGCTTAAAAAAGACGCCATAGCTATACATGACGCCAGCTTGCATAGCAAGCATAACCGTACCGATAGCAACGATGACCCATCCGTAAAAGAAGGTTCTTCGTGCGCTTATGGCATTATGGTTATGATGGTCAGCCGATACCAAAGGAAAAGCCTCCCGGTTAAATTAACCCCACCTACCCCTCCAAGAATTCTATGTTAAACTCCCTCAACTTGTAAATATAATAACGTAAATCATACCCCGCTGACCAATCTTAAGCCCTCACCTTTGTCATTGGAAGCACATTGGTGTAAACTAGGAGATAGCCGTTTGATATTACCGTGAGCCAGAAAGAGCCATTAATGAATAGTGTCGCCAAGAAGAACCCGCTAAAAATCACTGACGTTACCTTTCGCGATGGCCATCAATCCAATTTAGCCACTCGCGTGCGGACTGATGACATGCTGGGCATTGCCGGGGAAATGAATAAGGCGGGGTTCTACTCCATGGAGGTGTGGGGTGGTGCCACTTTTGATGTTGCTACCCGATTCCTAAATGAGGACCCCTGGGACAGACCGCGCTCCCTGAAAAAGTTGATGCCGGATACGCCGTTGCAGATGCTGCTTAGAGGGCAAAACCTGGTCGGCTATCGCCACTACGCCGATGATGTGGTTACTGCCTTTGTGCATCACGCCGCTGAGTGCGGGATAGATATCTTCAGAGTATTTGACGCCCTGAACGATGAGCGCAACCTGGAGACTTCTGTCAAGGCAATTAAAGAATGCGGCAAGCATGCCCAGCTTTCCATCTGCTACTCCCTCACCGAACCCAAAATGGGGGGGCCGGTATTTAACCTTGATTATTACCTCAGTAAGGCACGCATCCTTGAAGATATGGGAGCAGACAGTATCTGCATTAAGGATATGGCCGGACTAATCGCTCCCGATGATGCCTATAACCTGATTACAGCGCTTAAAAAGGTGGTGAAGGTGCCGATTCAGCTACATACCCACTTTACCAGCGGTATGGGAGCAATGAGCTATTTAAAGGCAATTGAAGCCGCGGTGGACATCATTGATACGGCTCTGGCTCCTTTTGCCCTGCGCTCCTCCGAGCCAGCGGTGGAACCCATCGTGGCTACCCTCCGTGGAACCCCGCGTGACCCCGGACTGGACTTAGCCCGCCTGCTCAAGTTAGGAGATTATATTGAGTCTATTGCCCCCAAATATCGGGACTTCTTGAATCGCACCCGAATGTCAGTCATCGATACCAACGTGCTGGTGCACCAGACTCCCGGCGGTATGATTTCCAATTTAGTGGCTCAGCTACAACAGTGTAATGCCCTGCACCGCATCAGCGAGGTGTACGCGGAGGTACCAAAAGTTAGAAAAGAGCTAGGTTATCCGCCTCTGGTGACACCGACCAGCCAAATCGTCGGCGTCCAAGCCGTTCAGAACGTACTGGCGGGCAGATATAAGCTGATATCAACTCAGGTAATGGACTATTGCTATGGCTTATACGGCAAGCCGCCAGCACCCATTGACCCAGAGGTGCAGAAGATAGTGCTCAAATACTACAAGCGAGGTCAGACCCCGGTAACCTGCCGCCCGGCTGATTTGCTCAAGCCAGAACTGGACGGGGCCAGAGAGGCGGTTAAAGATTTCACGCAGGATATTGGTGATGTACTCATCGCGGCTCTCTACCCCATCACCGGGCTGCGCTTCCTGAAGTGGAAGTATGGCCTAGAAACGCCACCACCTGAAGTAAAGCCAAAGACTCTGGAAGATGTAAAGCGAGAAGATGAGCTTATCGCCAAAGCGAAAGCCGGGCAGCTAGTCGAGAAGCAATAAAGCAGCTTGCAGCGTTAATGTCCCCTTGCCGCGAGAAGATTACTTCTTATCCCAACCTTTAATTTATGCTAGTCTTTTCTCAGACAGCCTGGCGTCAGCTTGAAATACTCGTTCTGGCAGGGAGGCCCTTCGGTCAAATAGAAAGTCCGCGCCGTCAAATCCATTATTGCCGAAGACAGCGTAGCTAGCTGCCTTGGCTCTTCTTCCCGATTATCAACATGGCGGCAGATAGAGTTGGGATAACTGAAGTGGTCTTTAAACACGCGCTGGAGGCTGCTGATATCAATATTGCCTTTTTCTAATTCCAGAATTTGCCGGGCACGATGGGCACGAAAGAGGGTATCCGGGACAACTGACTTAAATGTGTCGATTAAGTCTTCTCGGTTGATTAAGGCAATAAAGTGATTACTATGGGTGAGGATACCTCCGTTCGCATGCAAAAAACCGACATCCACCGGGGAAACCTCAAAGTCAATGGTTTCACCGTCGCCATGGGCGATAAGGAAGTTGAAGGAAACAGCTACTTTAGCGCGCAATACCGCCTTTAGTGCCTGGCTGAAGCTATCGGCATTGAGTATAGCCCGGGCTACAATGAGAAAAGGCGTCGTCGGCTTCAGTTTATCCCGATTGGATACCAGAGCATTAAGACAGACCCCTAACCCCACCGAGTTCATGCCCCTGTGAGCAAGGACACCAGCTTCGGTATGGGTAACGATGTTCGGTTTAGCCTCTTGCTCCACCTCCAAAACCACACTCAGTCTCTGGAACTTGGTCTTATAATCCCAGTTTTGCCCCAGCAGGGTGTGTCCGTTTTTGGTCACTTGAGGCAGAGCAGCAACAGAGGTGCAGCCATCTCGCACCGTCTGCTCGGTTGAGCCTTGCGAGAAGACCAGTTCATACCTAGCATTCAGGGCAACAATCTCTTCAAGGGATAAATCAGCCCCCTTGGCCACTCCTTCAAGCTCGTCTAATATATCGGCGTCATATTCCCCGATGACCGGGACCAACTCTTTGCTCAACTGCAAAATTTCGGGACGCCTGGCTCCCCACATGACACCCCAGAGGTCAAAATAAAGGTCTATATTTCGGCGTATTAACTCACGGGCTTGAGCACCATACTGCTGTCCCCTGTCAAACGGCTTTCCTTTAACTGAAATCACCGGTATCTGTGGTAAAGTCATCTACCGCCTCCTTGCTTACATTTACAACACAAGTCTACCGTCCCTCCCGGCATTCGTCAATAGAAGCAAAATCCAGAGCTATTCTAATTCGGCGCTGGTTCGGTGTATAATGAGACAACAGAACTATATCAAATGAGGTTTTTAAATGATTAAAAGGATTATCATCGTCATTCTGCTCTTATTACTACTACTGCTTCTTGGCTGCGAAGAAATATCAAGCCTTACTCAGGATATGTCTCAAACATCATCCTCAACTAATCTCAAGATTGTTAAGGCAGTGGAACTTGGTTCAGAGTGGGAGATGAAACAGATGAGCTTCGGGGTTGGCGCCGGTGACGAAGTAGCGATACTCCTGAAATTGTCCGACGGGGATAAAGTAGACGGCTACTTCTATCTGGAAAAAGGTGATGAAATTGATTTTCGCATCACCGGCAAAACATTACTCTACAAGTCACTGGTCCAGGATAGATTCTCGTTTGTCGCCAGTCAAGCCCAAGGGGACACTTATAATCTGGCCTTCCGCAGTGCCGCTGACGAAGATGACCAGCAAGCAAAAGTTACCGTGTTTCTAGAGGTCATCTACCCTATTGACGGTTCGATATACGTGCCGGTTGAGGATGAGTGAATTTGCCTGCCGTTAATATGCATCCTGATTGCCGTTATTATACCACAGTATTCCTGGATTTTAGCCAGCTTGACAGAATCAGGCTTACCAAGTAAAGTATCAACTACACATTCCCGTAAATTCTGCTTTGGCTGGGTTATCTGACTTATGAAAGATTGCCACCTTCACAAGAAGGCTTATATTTGCTAAAATTTAATGCGAACATGAATTATTCTTTAGGGATAGACGTCGGCTCGGTCAATGCTAAACTGGCGCTCATTGGCGAGGATGGCCAGGTCGTTCAGCTTGACAGTGAAAAAATAACCTCAAACGCCAAGGTGGCGGTCAATTCACTAATCACTCGATTGGTGGAAAAATTCCAGCTGGAACAAATTACCGGCGCCGGTGTCTCTGGCTCAGGAAAAGGCGTCATCCCCAAAAAGTTCAACTGGGGAGAGTACAGCAGTTCACTGGCAATTGCCTCGGGGATTCTTCACTACCACTCCGATGCCAAGACCATCATCCAAATTGGTGGTCAGACTTCTCTGGTCATCGGACTGGAAGACGGGTTGAGGAAACCCTGGAAAGTGGCTTCAAACTCGCTCTGCGCTGCCGGCACGGGAAGATTCCTGGAGCAGCAGGCCTACCGACTTGGTATCAGTCTGGATGACTTTGCCCGTCTGGCGCTCGAATGTCAGGGCAGACCACCCAGAATTGCCGCCAGATGCAGCGTCTTTGCCAAAACTGACCTCATTCACCTGCAACAGAAGGGTGTCCCGGTTGAAGCAATGCTTTACGCGCTCTGCGAAAGCATTGCCCGCACGGTTGCCTCTCTCAAAAAAGGACTCTTTGAGGAACCGGCTTACTTCGTCGGGGGTGTTGCCGCCAACAGCGCCATCGTCAAAGCCGTCTATGAGGTGCTCTCAACGAGAAATGGTCACCCGGCGCAGGCAACAGTTCCTGAAAATTACCTTCACATTGAAGCCATCGGGTCTGCTTTGCTTGCCAGGGAAAGAAAGGCGACGGTGATAAAACTGCCGGAAGACGATGCCCGACAGCGCTACTTTGAAATGCCCAGACTGGAACCGGTTAATCTTCCCGGGAACGGGCTGAATCAGGAGATAAAAGAATCGTGTGTGGGCTATCTTGGCGTTGATGTTGGCTCTACCAGCACCAAGGCGGTGATACTTGATGAATCTGGCAATAGACTCCTAATCAAGAACTACCTTATGACGGCAGGCAGGCCCATTGATGCCGTCAAGCAGGTCTTCAGTAACCTACTTCCAGGGGGTGCCGACAAGGTTACCATAGCCGGGGTGGGGGTTACCGGTTCCGGAAGATACCTGGTCGGTAGCTTAATTGGTGCTGACCTGATTAAGAACGAGATAACGGCACAGACCAGAGCCGGTGTCGAAATAGACCCCGAAGCTGACATCATTGAGATTGGTGGGCAGGATTCCAAGCTGGTTATCAAGCGGAATGGCGTGGTAGTTGACTATCAAATGAACAAGGCTTGCGCCGCCGGGACGGGAAGCTTCATTGACGAACTGTCGGAAATGCTCGGCGTTTCGGTAACCAACGGAGATTTCGCCAAGCTGGCGTTCGCAGCGCCCCATACCATTGACCTGGGAGCAAGGTGCGCCTCCTTTATGGGACAGGCAGTTGCTTCCGCCCAGCAAGAAGGAGTACCCTTAGAGATAATCACCGCCAGCCTTTCCAATTCCATCGCCAAGAACTATCTTTCCAAAGTAGTGGGAAATCGGAAACTGGGCAGCAAAGTTATCCTCACCGGAGCTGTCTTCTATAACCAGGCGGTTGTCTCTGCCTTCCACCAGCAGCTTGAGGGAAAAACCCTGACCGTAGCCGAGCACCGGGAGGTCAGCGGCGCCATCGGTGCGGCGTTACTGGCCAAAGAAGAGATGTCCGGCCACGAATCAAAATTCAAGGGATTCCAGCAGGTCGTTGGGAGTGAGTGCACCCTTTCCACCTTTACCTGCAAGGGATGCGACAATAACTGCACCATCACCCGCATGGAAATGCCGGGTGAGAAACCCACTTTTTATGGCAGCCGGTGTGACCGCTACGATAGCACCATTAGTCAAGCAAGGAAAGAAACCTTCTTTGACGAAAGAGAAAAATTACTTCTCCGGGAATACAGGGGAGACGCCGTTACCGGACTTTCAGTAGGAATTCCCCGGGCACTTCTGGTATATGACTACGCACCACTGCTCATTGGTTTTCTCAACGCACTTGGCGTGAGAGTTGTCCTTTCCAGTCAGACCACCAAAGAGATTACGGAGCAAGCCGTTGAGCTGAGCTACACTGACAGCTGTTTCCCGGTCAAGCTTCTTCACGGGCACATCGCCGCAATTGAGGACAAAGTCGACTACATTCTATACCCCTGCTTTATCCGGCTGGGGGAAAAAGACGGGGAGGAGAATCAGAAATACGCTTGCCCGCTGATTCAGGCTTCACCCTTCATCGTACAACATGTCCTTAACCTCGGAAAACGACTGCTAACACCAATCATTGATTTCAGCCAGGGTGACGCCGAAACGATAAAAAACCTCACCAGTGTTGCCACGAAAATTGGCTTCAGCCGGCGGCAGGGTAAAAAAGCTGCTTTTGCCGGTATTCAAGCTCAGCAAAGATTTGAAGCCGACCGAGCGAAACTCGGCAACAAGCTATTAAAGCAACTTCGTGAAAGCGACCAGCTGGGCGTGGTTCTCTTCTCCCGGTCCTACATGTCGCAGGACTCTGGAGCCAACCTCGGCATCGCCGAAAAGCTGGCCCAGCTTGGCGTGGTGCCGATACCGCTCGATTTTCTGCCCCTCAGCTCGATAGAACCCAAGGAATACTCAGACCGCCCCTACTGGGCCTACGAAGGCAAATACATCGCTGGCGGTGCGATAACAGTAAAAGACCGGCAACTTTACGGACTGGCGTTGACCAACTTCGGCTGCGGCCCTAACTCATTCATTCTCAAAGTGCTGGAAGACATCATGGGGGGTAAGCCTCTGGGAGAACTGGAAATCGACGAGCATGCCGCCGAGGCAGGTATTGTTACCCGCCTTGAAGCGTTTGTCGATACCATTAAAGGATATGCCCGCTCGGCAAAACAAGATGAAGCTCCATATGAGCATATCTACCGGGGTGCCTCGTCGCTTATCAGCTCAGAAAAAACTCTGCTCGTACCCAGAATGTGCCCCCACGCCGATGTTCTCGTGGAGGCAGTCAATGCCTGTGGCGCCAGGGCAATGGTACTTCCCGAGTCAGACGAACGTACTCTTCTCTACAGTAACCAGGTAACCTCAGGCACGGAGTGCCTGCCCTACCGGGTAACTCTGGGTGATTTTTTGAAGTTCTGTCATGACAATGGTAATAACCTGAAAAACTACGAGGGATTTATGGCCGGTGCTTACGGACCATGCCGCCTGGGAAAGTACGTTGTCGAGCAGAGCCGGATACTGAAAGAACTTGGCTTTGACCTGCCAGTGCGAACCTCAGTGTCAAATAATGCCTACCGTGACCTTAACCTTGACCCTGATTTCGAACGCCTTGCCTGGAATTGCATTGTCGCCATAGACGGTCTGCAGAGACTCCTCTGGCGCACCCGCCCCTATGAGAAGAAGATAGGGTCAGCAGAAGCCCTGTTTAATGAATATCTGAACCGGATTGCCAAACGTGTTCGTGGCAAAGAAAATTTTTACGATGTCTTACGGCAAGCAACGGCTGAATTTAAGCGGCTCATTGACCCCGACCTGCCGATGAGGCCATTAGTGGGCATTAATGGTGAAATCTTCCTGCGCTCCAACCGATTCAGCAATCGCGATTTAGTCAAAGTCTGTGAAGAAGCTGGCCTTGAAGCTATCGTTTCTCCAGTGGGAGAGTGGATTAAGTACACTTCACACCGGAACCTTGAGGATGCGGTAGAAGACCGAAAAATAAAGAAAATGTTGACCAGCTATATCAAGAAGCTTATTCAGGAACGTGATGAGCATCGGGTATCCAGTTATTACCGGGAGATGCTGGACGGCCGGGAGCCTTCAACCGCAGCCATACTGGCCAAGTCAGACCTTTACCTCTCCCCGAGGTGCGGCAGTGAGGCAGTTCTCAGCGTCGGCAGCGGCGTCGAATGGATGGAATCACCAGTGTTCGCTGGCGTGATATCGGTAATGCCACACGGCTGCATGCCCGGCGGCATCGTGGCGGCAATGGCCGAGAAGTTCAGCACCATTTACCAGAAGCCGTGGATTAGCGTTACCTATGATGGTTTTCTGGAGACCAATAATTCGGCCCGAATCAACAATTTTGCCGAACTCATCAAATTCTGCCGCTCAGAAGTTCAAAAAGTAGCTTCAACTTAACGTGCCACCGGCCAGAATTTTTATTTTCCTCAGCGAGGTACTTACTGATATACTATAGTTATACGTTATGAACGAGCAATGGCATCTTCTCCACACTGACGAAGCCTTACAGGCACTTAACTCCAAGCGTTCCGGACTCACTGATGCTGAGGCTAAGGCACGGTTACTCCAATACGGCCCCAACGAACTGAAGGGCAAAAAGAAAACGCCGCCGATAGTGGTTTTTCTGAAGCAGTTCCTCAGCCCGCTAATATATGTTCTCCTCATCGCAGCGGTTATCTCGCTTATTGTCGAGCACTTCCTTGACGCAGGTGTAATCCTGGGTGTGCTCTTCCTCAATGCGGTTATCGGCTACATACAGGAAACACGAGCCGAAAGAGCCATGGAGGCTCTTATTCAGATGGCAGCGCCCAAGGCAACGGTAAGACGTGAAGGCCGTGTGAAATTGATACCGGCAAAAGAAATCGTTCCTGGAGACATATTGCTTCTGGAAACCGGGGACAGGGTACCGGCTGACGCCAGACTCATTGAGGTATCCAATTTAAAAGCTAATGAAGCCATGCTCACTGGCGAATCAATGCCAGTAGATAAACGCAGTGAAGCCCTGCATGAAGATGTGCCGATGGCAGAGAGAAAGAACATGGTGCACATGGGCACTATCGTCAACTATGGCAGGACCACCGCTGTGGCAGTAAGAACCGGTATGGCAACCGATATCGGGAAAATTGCTACCGCCATCCAAGAAATAAAGCCGGAAAAGACACCTCTCCAGAAAAACATCAGCAAGCTGAGCCGTTATCTTGTCTTTCTTTTCCTGGCAGTCTGCGGCCTTCTGGTAATCGTCGGGGTGTTGAAGGGGATAGAGTGGCTGGAGGTATTCTTACTGGCGGTCGCCGCGGCCGTTTCCGCCATACCGGAAGGGCTACCAGCGGTGGTCACGGTGGTGCTGGCACTGGGCATGCGAATAATGGCGCGCCGAAATGCCATCATCCGCAAGCTGGTGGCGGTAGAAACGCTGGGGTCAGCTACTGTTATTTGCTCCGATAAAACCGGGACGCTGACTTTGAATGAAATGACGGTGCAACGCCTTTTTGTTGACGGTCAATTGATTGAGGTGACCGGTGAAGGTTACATGCCACGAGGAGAATTTCGACGGGACGGGCAAATAGTAAGTCCAGAGAGTGAGCCCTCGCTAACTTTGCTTTTAAAAATAGGCGCTCTGTGTAACAATGCCCTGCTGACCAAGAGAGAAGATGACGGGTGCTGTGATATCTTTGGCGACCCAACGGAAGGTGCCTTACTGGTTACCGCTACCAAAGCGGGCATGAATAAAGAAAAGCTGGAAAAAACTTTCCCCCGCCTGGATGAAATTCCTTTTCAGAGCGAAAAACAGTACATGGCCACCCTGCATCCGCGAGATGGGGGAAGGGTGGTCTACGTCAAGGGGTCAGTGGAAAGACTCCTGTCTTTAAGCAAGCATACCATCAAGGACAACCGAGTTACTCTTTTGACAGAGGCCGATACTCAGGCAATTATGGAAGCAAACAGCTCCCTCGCCAAGCAGGCATTGAGGGTTATCGCTACTGCCTACGTTGAACTTCCCAGCGAAATAGAAGACCTGAAGGATGAGGATATCAGAGGCAACCTCGTGTTTGTCGGTCTGGCGGGAATGGCTGACCCACCCCGTGAAGAGACCAAAGAAGCATTGAAGTTGTGTCAGCAGGCCGGTATTAAAGTAGTCATGATTACCGGCGACCATAAAGTAACGGCAGAGTCTATCGCTCACCAGCTAAACCTGCCTCAGGGGAAAACTTTAACTGGCGTAGAGCTACAGGCGATGAGCGACGAGGAATTATCAAGGCAGATAGAGAACATCTCAGTTTTTGCCCGCATTGAACCGTTACACAAGTTGAGAATAGTGAATGCGCTCAAGAGCCACGGACACGTTGTTGCCATGACCGGTGACGGCGTTAATGATGCCCCGGCACTTAAAGCGGCTAATATTGGTATTGCGATGGGCATCACCGGGACGGATGTGGCCAAAGAGGGTTCTGATATGATACTGGCCGATGATAATTTCAGCTCGGTGGTGGCGGCGGTTGAGGAAGGGAGGGTAATTTTTAACCGGCTACGCAACGTCATCTTTTTCCTGCTGAGCACCAACGTGGGCGAGCTGCTGGCACTGATACTCGCCATTTTCTTTGTTGGCAAAGCGCCACTGCTGCCGGTGCAGATTATCTGGAATAACCTGGTCACCGATACTGCGGTGGCTGTCCCCTTAGGGCTTGAGCCCAAGGTTGGTGATGAACTCAGACAACCTCCGCGCCATCCAAAAGTAGGCCTCATCTTTCCCGGGCTGCTACTGCGAGTTGGCTTTCTGGCGACAATAATGGGTGCTGGTATATTTCTAATTTTTAGATGGGCAGAGCCGAGAGTCGGCCTGGAGGAAGCCCGCACTATTGCTTTTTGTTCTATGGTTACCTTTGAATGGTTCCGCGCTTTTAATGCTCGCTCAGATGAGTACTCTGTCTTCAAGTTAGGCCTGCTGCGCAACCGCTGGCTGGTAATGTCTATCTCCGTCGCTATTCTGCTGCAGCTAGCTGTTATCTATGTGCCCTTCCTGCAGATGGCTTTCAGCACCGTACCTCTGGGTATAGACAGTTGGGCTATCGCTCTACTGGCGGGTGGCTCCCTGTTTATCATCGATGAAACACGCAAGGCACTATTCCCCAGACTTTTCAGCCTGGGCAAATGGAGACCGCTAAGAGAGACCGAAACTTGAACTAATGACTAAGTTAGGGAAAAATTTAAGAGAGGGGCTGAAAGCCCCTCTCTTTACTAAGTGAATACGCAGCGCAATTTAGGTGCGAATCATTACTGAGAAGCCTGCCGGGACTAAATACTGCCAGTTAGGACCAATCACGCCCAGCGGCCCCAGAATTGACCCGGCTATAATAAGCAGCAGTGCCAGCCAGGCG
>CAZWYS010000012.1:0-29802 GCA_964638295.1 uncultured Dehalococcoidaceae bacterium | reverse complement strand
CTGGCGGCGAAGGTATCATCCCGGTCAGGGAGGGTCGTTCAGATTCGATGAAGGTGTTAGCTGTTATCTGCGCTAGAGGAGGGTCAAAGGGAGTGCCCAGGAAGAACCTGCGCCTCCTTGGTGGTAAACCTCTGATTGTCCATACTATTGACATCGCCAGAAAGTGCCCCTCGATTGATAAGGTGATTGTGTCCACCGATGATGCGGAAATTGCGGAGGTAGCCAGAGCCAGCGGTGCTGAGGTTCCATTTATGAGACCGAAAGAGCTGGCTTCAGATAGTGCCGCTAAATTACCGGTTATCCGGCACGCCGTTGACTACCTGGAGTCTAAAGAGAGCTATTATCCCGATATTGTCGTTGATTTAGACCCCACTTCCCCCCTCAGGACGGAAGCGGATATTGAAGCTTGCATCAGGATGGTAAGGGACGAGGGAGCTGATAATGTCTTCAGTGTCACCAGGGCCCGCCGCAACCCTTACTTCAATATGGTTGAGATTGTAGAAAACAAAGTCAAGCTGGTCAAAACACTTCCCCGACCTGTGGTCAGGAGACAGGACGCTCCGCAAGTGTACGATATGAACGCTTCCATATATGTCTGGAAAAGGGAAGTGCTGATGAAAAACGATTCTATCTTCTTGGAGCGAACCAGAATATACGAGATGCCGGGATGGGCAAGAGACATTGATAACGAGACCGACTTTGAATTTGTTGAGTTTATCCTGGAAAAGAGGAAAACGTAAATGCCAGAAGGTTTTGATGTCAAAGGTAAGGTAATTGTCATTACCGGAGCACTTGGTCTTTTAGGCTCTACTTACGTTGATGGCTTTTCCCAGGAGGGAGCCAACGTGGTGATTGTGGATTTGGATGACAGGCTCTGCCAGCAGAAGGCAAAAGAAATTGCCGAAAAATTCGTTACCGAACCGCTGAGTATTGGCGGTGATATAGCTAACCCGGAAGAGGTAGAAAAGATGGTAGCACAGGTTGTTGCCAGGTACGGATGTATAGACGTATTAATAAACAACGCCGCAATCCAAACGGAAAACTTTTTCGCCCCCTTTGAGGAATACCCCGTCGCAGACTGGGAAAAAGTGATGCGGGTAAACGTAACCGGGATGTTTCTCTGCAGCCAGGCAGTAGCCAGGGAAATGGAGAAAAAACACCGCGGCAGCATTATCAATATCTCCTCAATATATGGGATAGTCGCCCCTGACCAGCGCATCTACCAAGGGGCAATCTATCAGGGAAAGGAAATTAACACCCCTCTGGTCTACTCCACAAGCAAGGGGGCAGTGATAAGCCTTACCCGGTATCTGGCCGCATATCTGGCAAAATATGGCGTCAGAGTTAATGCCGTCACCCCGGGCGGGGTTTACAGCGGGCAGAATGAAAACTTCGTTGCCAACTATAGCCAGAAATGCCCTCTGGGCAGAATGGCAAAACCTGAGGAAATATTCAACGCCGTCTACTTTCTTGCCTGCGATGCCTCAAGCTATGTTACCGGGCATAATTTAATCGTGGACGGTGGGTGGACGATATGTTAGCGCCCAAGATAAAGATAGGTGACCGGCTGGTTGGTGAAGGCGAGGCCTGCTTCATCATCGCTGAGGCCGGAGTCAATCACAATGGCGATGTCAGCCTGGCGAAGAAATTGATTGATGTCGCCCGAGATGCCGGTGCGGATGCGGTCAAATTTCAGACCTTCAAGACTGAGGAACTGGTCACCGGGGGCACTGAAAAAGCCCAATACCAGAAGCAAACCACCGGCGCTGAAGAGTCTCAGTTTGAGATGATAAAAAGGCTGGAGCTTGCCGAAAGTGATTTTGCCGAGCTTTTCGACTATGCCAAGAAAAGAGGTCTGGTCTTCCTCTCTTCTGCCTTTGATAGAAGGAGTGTAGACTTACTGGCGGAACTCGGTGTCGCCGCTTTCAAGATTCCCTCAGGAGAAATAATTGACTTCCCTTTGCTCAAGCATATCGCCCAGAAGAAAAAGCCAATGATTCTATCTACCGGGATGTCCACCATCGATGAAATAGAAGAAGCTCTGGCAGTTATCCAAAAAGAGGGTACGACCGAAATCATTCTGCTACACTGCGTTTCCAGCTACCCGGCAAAGGCTGAAGATATGAACTTGAGAGCCATGGAAACTCTGAGGCGCACCTTCAAGCTACCCGTAGGCTTGTCCGACCATACTCTGGGCATTACCGTACCCACCGCCGCGGTGGCGCTGGGAGCATGTGTTATTGAAAAGCATTTCACCCTGGATAGGAGTCTACCCGGCCCTGACCACAGAGCATCTCTGGAGCCCGATGAATTAAAGCAGATGGTAGCATCTATCAGAGACGTTGAGAGAGCCCTGGGTAACGGTGCTAAAAAACCGACCCCCAAAGAGGAGGAAAATAAGAAAGCAGCCCGACGGAGCATCGTCGCCAGAGTGGCTATTCCTGAGGGGACGATTATTACCGAGGATATGCTGGAGGTCAAGAGACCGGGAATCGGTCTTGAGCCAAGACATTTAGTCGCTCTTATCGGCAAGAGGACAAAAAAGGATATCAATAGCGGCGAGCTAATCAACTGGGACATGGTTAAGTATGAATAAGTCAAAAATTACCATAATGAGAAGTGGCGCTGGCTGCCTTTCCGCCGTGGCGCTGATTAATGAGCTTAAAAATCAGGGGGTGAGGGTTATCGGACTAGACTGTAACCCGTTGTCCGCCGGACTTTATCTTGTTGATAAGTCTTATGTGGTTCCTCGCGGGGATGCCCCGGGATTTCTGGAGGAAATTATCAAGATTTGTGAAGTAGAAAAGCCCGATGCCATGCTGTCCGGCCCCGAAGAAGAACTCCTGGTGTTATCCAAGAATAAAGACCTATTCACCGAGAGAGGAGTTTTACTGCTCTGCCCTGATTACGATGTGGTAAAAATATGCGCTGATAAGCTGGCAACATACCAGGTGCTCCAAAGCTATGGTATCCCCACCCCCGAGATTTATGACAGTGAGGATGCCAGGTTTCCCTGCATTGTTAAGCCAAGATTCGGGCGGGGAGGCAGAGATATTTTCAAGGCTGAAGACAGGGCGGAACTAGCATTTTACCTCCAGAAGGTTGACCAGCCTATAATTCAGGAATTCGTTGAGGGGGAGGAATATACGGTAGATGTTTTTTCTGATTTGGCGGGAACGCCGCTATCTATAGTTCCGAGAGTAAGACTTCAGGTCGAGTCGGGAATCTCGGTGAAGGGCGTGACCGTTTATGATGAGGCGATTATCGGCTACTGTAACCAGATAGCCAGGAAGCTAAAATTGATTGGTCCTTCTTGCATCCAGTGCCTGAAAACTGACCAGGGAGTCAGGTTTACCGAAATAAACGCCAGATTCGGCGGCGGCTCGGCGCTGTCAATAAAAGCCGACCCGACCATCGCAGCCAATTTAATAAGGATTACCAAAGGGGAGACTCCGGTACCGAGCGACCACTTCACAAAGGGACTGGTCATGTTGCGCTATTACGACGAGGTCTTCCTTAATCAGGATAAGTTATTGAGGAAAGCCAAATGACCAAAGCCGTGGTTTTTGACTTGGACGGCACGTTGTATGATGTTAAGCAATATTTCTGGGGGGCATTTAATGAAATAGCCGATTATATCGCTCCCAGATATGGACTTTCCCGGCAGCCAGTTTTCCAGGAACTGGCTCAGCTATGGCAGGAGAAAACAAGCATGTATCCGCATTTGTTTGACGATTTAATCGCTCGACTTCACCTTGGGCAGGAAGAACTTGATGCTCTCCTCCGAATATTTAATCAACACAGAGCAAAGATGGAGCCTTATCCTGACGTTGCCCCGACTCTTGATAAGCTACGAGGCGGAAGCTATAAACTGGGTCTTATCACCGATGGCAACGTGGAGCGACAGCAAAGGAAGCTGGCCGTACTTAACCTAGAGCAATATTTTAATGCCATCATTTACGCGCGGGAAGTGGAACCAAAACCCTCGTCGCTACCTTTCAGAGCCGCTTTAAGCAAGCTCAGGGTACCATCTGAAGACATTTTTTACGTTGCTGATAACCCGCTGCTTGACTTTAAGGGCGCCAAGGAAGTTGGTATCCACACCATCAGGATATTACGGGGAGAGTTTGCCAACCTTGCTACCAATGAACATATAGACTTTGAAATAGCGAAGCTAGGCGAATTACTAGAGATGGTGAAGTAATGAAGAGGAAAATTGCTGTTGTTACCGGAACAAGGGCGGAATATGGCTTTTTGACGCCGTTACTTACCAAAATAAAGGGTGCCTCGGGATTAGATTTAAAGCTAATAGTCACCGGTATGCATTTGTTGAAAAGATATGGTCTCACTATTAATGAAATCGAAGAAAACTTTGCCATAGACGCACAGGTTTCGATGTATTTGGAAGATGAAGCTGATGAAAACTATTATGGAAAAGCTTTAGCTAGAGGAATTGAAGGGCTTACCGAAGCGCTGGAGCAAATAAGACCTGATATTTTGGTAGTTACCGGGGACAGACTGGAGCCTTTGGCGGCAACACTGGCGGCGGCAACTTTAAGAATTCCCACAGTGCACATCCACGGGGGGGAAAAGACAGACAGCGGGCATATTGATGAAGCAATCAGGCACTCGATTACCAGATTTGCCCACATTCATTTCACGGCAACACAGCAAAGTGCCGAGCGCCTGATAAAGATGGGTGAGGAATCTTGGCGGATACACAATGTAGGGGCACTGAGCTTGGATAACTTATTAAACCTCCAACCCCTGCCGAAAGAAGAACTGGCAGCCAATTTGGGTTTGAACCCTCAGCAGAAGATTATCCTGAGTATTTTTCATCCGGTTCATCTGGAAAAAGAGGCTATGGGAAGGCAGGCGAAAGAAATCCTGGGTGCCTTGAATGAGCTAAGAATTCAGACAGTGATTATTTATCCCAATAACGACGCTGGCAACTCGGACATTATCGGCGAGATAGAAAAATATAAACATGTACCCTTCATCAAAATCTACCCCAGTTTACCTCACCAGCAGTACATAAGCCTGTTAAAGCACGCTGATGTGTTGATAGGCAACTCAAGTAGCGGTATAATTGAAGCTCCCTCGCTTGGATTGCCAGTGGTGAATATTGGTTCAAGGAATGTCGGCAGAGAACACGCTGAAAATGTTGTTTTTGTCGACGCCAATAAATTTGAGGTGGTAAAGGCAATCGAAAGGGCGCTTTATGACGAAGAATTCAAGGAAAATATCAAGAATTGCCAGAACCCCTACGGTGATGGTGAGGCCAGCGACAGAATAGTAAAGGTCTTAACCGAGCTAACCATAGATGACAGGCTATTGCGAAAAATAATAACCTATTAGAGGGGACAAAGTGAGCGAAAATTGGGACAAGGTTTACTCCAAGAGATTTGGGGGCACCTGGTCTCCTAACGAAGGAGTGGTGCGGTTTACCGCAAGATACCTTCGGAGAAGAGTGGGCATCAACGTCTATGACACAAGAAGGAGGGTGGGGAAAATCCTGGATACTGGCTGTGGCAACGGCAGACATGTGTTGTTTTTTGCCGAGCAGGGTTTCGATGTTTATGGTCTGGATATCTCTAAAGAAGCCGTAGAGATTGCCAGGGGATGGCTAAATAGCAGGAGCCTAAAAGCACATTTGGAAATTGGTAGCATAACTAGGCTACCCTTTGAAGATAATTTTTTTGATGTTGTTGTCTCGTGTGAAGTTCTAGACCACGTTAAATTTGCAGAAGCAAAAGAAGCGATGCAGGAAATCAGAAGGGTCTCTACTCAGGGTGCTTATTTCTATGTCACCCTGAGGTCTACCCGGGATTCAGAGTTTGGGAGGGGACAGGAGGTAGAAAAAAATACCTTTGTCTTGCAGGAAGGTTATGAAAAGGGCTTTATGCAACACTTCTTTGAACTTGAAGAAATAAAAGAGTTGCTGGAGGGTTTCAAAATTTTTGATATTGAATGCCACGAGCAGCTTTTCCCTCAGGTTTATTCCGTGGACAAAGCCTTTCTGCAGAGCTCCAAGGGGCAAAAGAAGTTTATTGATGTCTCAAGCCCTCTTGATTTAAATTTGAAATATTCAAGGTGGCACATTGCTGCGGAAAAGGTATAATTTGCCATGAAAGTGCTGGTCATTGCGCCGCATCCGGATGATGAGGTGCTGGGCTGTGGGGGAGCCATCGCCAGGCACGTGCGGGAAGGGGCCGAGGTTTACCTCTGCGTGGTTACCAAGGCATACCCTCCCCAATGGTCTGAATCGCTGGTTGAGGAGAAGAAGCAAGAAGTGCTCCGGGCGAATCAGATATTGAATATCAGGGAGACTTTCTTTCTGGATTTTCCCACCGTCAAACTGGACACCGTACCCCAGAAAGAGTTGAACGATTCCATTGCCCGGGTCGTAAATGAGGTGAAGCCCGAAGTGGCATATATCCCTCACAAAGGAGACTTAAACAAAGACCATCGTCTTGTCTTTGAAGCTTCAATGGTGGCTTTACGCCCCTTGAGCGGGAGCACAGTATCAAAGATGCTTTGTTATGAGACGCTTTCGGAGACAGAGTGGGGGTCACCGGAGACTGAGAGCGTTTTTATCCCCAATGTCTATATTAATATCACCGATACTCTGGAGACCAAACTAAAGGCGATGTCGGCTTATGCCAGCGAGCTTAAGGATTACCCCCACCCCCGCTCCCTTGATATGCTGAAGGTTCTGGCTCAAAAGAGGGGTGCTGAGGCTGGCTTGGCTGCCGCCGAAGCCTTTATGCTGGTCAGAGAGATTGCGGGGTGAGACATGATGGTAAAGCGATTTAAAGAGTGGAAACCCCCTGAGTTTGATGAGACCGGGATGACAAAGTGGAACTGGATGTGCCAGTACCACGAGAATCTCAAGCTGGGGGAAAACGCGGACATCGGGGCGTTCACCTATATCAATGCCAGATATGGAGTTGAAATCGCGGAGGATGTCCAGATTGGCTCTCATTGCTCCATATACTCCTGGTCTACTATTGACGATAAGAAAGGCAAGGTAACCATAGACAGGAAGGCTAAAATAGGCAGCCACAGTGTGGTTATGCCAGGAGTGACTATCGGGCAGAATGCCGTCGTCGGCGCCTTCAGTTTTGTCACTAAGGACGTTCCGGATAACGCGGTCGCTCTGGGAATACCAGCCGAAGTGGTCAAGCATCAGGAGCCGGGACATTAAGAATGGACTGGAAAATACCTTTATTTAAAATTTACTGGGATGAAGAAGACGTAAAGATGGTGACCGAAGCCATCCAGCGGGGCATGTTTTGGGCGATAGGTCCCAATGTTACGCGATTTGAGCAGATGCTTGCCCGGTATGTCGGTAGAAGGTATGCTGTAGTTTTCAATTCGGGGACTTCCGCCCTGCACGCTGCTCTCCTTGCCTATGGTATTGGAGATGGGGATGAGGTCATCGTGCCCTCTTTTACTTTCATTGCCACGGCCAATGCACCCCTTTTTGTCGGCGCCAAACCCGTTTTTGCCGACGTTGAGGAGACGACTTTTGGACTCAATCCCGAAGATGTCGCCAGAAAAGTTACTCCGAAGACAAGGGCAATAATGCCAATACACTACGGCGGCTGTCCCTGCCTGATTGAGGAATTAAATAAGGTGGCACAGGAGCATAACCTGCTACTCATCGAGGACGCTGCTGAAGCACTGGGGGCAACCGTGAACGGGAAAAAGGTGGGCACCTTCGGGGACTGCGCTATCTTCAGTTTTTGTGCCAATAAAGTAATCACTACCGGCGAAGGGGGAGCGGTGGTTACTGACTCCGAGGAAGTGTGGCAAAAACTCAAGCTGCTTAGGTCACACGGCAGAGCGGAAAACGGGAACTACTTTTCTGCAACCGAGAGTATGGACTATGTTGCCCTGGGCTATAATTTTCGCATGCCGGACATTATTGCGGCTCTGGGTATTGCGCAGCTTAAAAAAACAGATAAGCTCATCCAGATGCGCCGGCAAAACGCGCAAAAATTGTCTGCCCGATTATCAGCGGTATCCGATATTGAATTGCCCGAATCTCCGCAAGGCTTCTTCCACGTCTATCAGATGTATACCATAAGGGTGAAGGAAGGGCAAAAAAAGAGAGACGACCTTATGGCGCACTTAGCCGGAGAGGGAATCATGAGTAAGGTATATTTTGACCCGGTTCATCTTACTTCCTTTTACCGCAGTAAACTGGGCTACATTTGTCAATTGCCGGTTACCGAGAAACTTGCCAAAGAAGTTTTGACTTTACCCATGTATCCCGGATTGGGCGAAGAAGTAGACGATATCGCCAGCAAGGTCAGCAATTTTTTCTTACCGAAGTGAGGGAAACAAATGAAAAGTATATTTCAGGATAAGAATATCCTGGTCACCGGAGGCACAGGCTCTATCGGTAGCGAGGTAGTGCGCCGCATTTTGCACTATGAACCCAGAGTGGTAAGGGTTTACAGTAACGATGAAGATGGGCAGTTCAATCTGGGGCAGGAGCTGCAGGGCGACTCTAATTTAAGGTTCTTAATTGGGGACGTAAGGGATAAAGATCGGCTGAAGAGAGCGGCGGAAAGCATAGATTTCATCTTCCATGCTGCCGCCTTAAAGCAGGTTCCGCTATGTGAGTATAATCCTTTTGAGGCGGTAAAAACGAATGTACTCGGTGCTCAGAACGTAATTGAAGTAGCCATGGAGGAAAACGTCGGTAAAATGCTCACCATCAGCACTGATAAGGCGGTCAGCCCGATTAATGTTATGGGTGCCACCAAGCTGCTCGCTGAGCGCCTGACCATCTCGGCAAATTACTATAAGGGCAGAAGGCGGACGGTTTTCTCCTGCGTCAGGTTCGGCAATGTGCTTGATTCCCGGGGTTCGGTAATACCTTTATTCCGGGAACAACTGAACAAGGGTGGACCTCTCCTGGTTACCGACCCGGATATGACCCGGTTTGTCATGGATATACCACAGGCAGCGGAGTTGATGTTTAAGGTTGCTGGAATGGCTCAGGGCGGTGAGATATTTGTCTTCAAGATGCCCGCCCTGCGCGTTGGGGACTTAGCCGAGGTCATGATTGAAGAACTGGCGCCACGATACGGGTTTCGCCACGAAGATATTAAGATGAAAATCACCGGCGGCAGACCGGGAGAGAAAAACTTTGAGGAGCTGATGACTCAGGAAGAGGCAGCCAGCGCTTATGAAACCGAGGGCATGTTCATATTAAGCTCAAGGATGCCAGAGGGTGCTAAAAAAGCGGCGGTGAAAAAGTATTCCTCCAAAGACGAGGTGCCGCTTAGCAAGAGCGAAATAAAGAGGATGCTAAAGCAAATCCTTTTAGATTGAAGCCGACGGTAATCAGGAAACCGAGTGCCGAAAGATGAAAGTCCTATTGATTCAGCCACCGCATGCTGGCGGAGAGTCCAGCTGAATTCCTAGTCCCTGCGAATCAGTTGCCGGAAAAATCTGATTTCATTGAAGCTGAAGCCTTTCATCAGGAAAAGAATGATAAAGTAGATAGTCGCGCCAACCGCTGCCACCCACAGGATATTGACCATTCCCGCCGGGCTCAGCTTCCAGACAATCAGCGCCATTACCAGCGAAGCGACAATGCTTTTCAATATAAAAGTCCATTCCACGCTGAACCTGAGGTGTTTGGCGGAGACGGACACGGTCATTCCCGCGACAATAGTGTAGCAGACTAGCGTCGTGACCGCCGCCGCAACTACCCCGAACCTGGGAACGAAGATAATATTCAGAGTCAGGTTAAGTAAGGCAGCTCCTCCCCATAAGATACCGATTATCTTTGTCTTCTTGACTAAAATAAAGACCTGGGAAAAGACGGCGTAAACCCCGAAGAGCAGGTAGCTTACAGCTACAACTGGTGCCACCAGTGAGCCAGTAGGCACAAATTCAAGGGTAGTTAGACTGTGTAGCAGCGGCTTGGCCAGTAACGAAAGCCCGAAAGTTGAGGGGATAGCCAGCATCAAAAAATACTTGAGTGAGTATGTCAGATGTGCCTTAACTTCGGCTATCCTGTCCTCGTCGTAGAGTCGCGATAATGTCGGCAGCAGAACGAAGGTCAGGGGCGCAATGAAGAAAGAAATAATACTGCCAACACTGTACCCGGCAGAATATATGCCTACTGATGTTACCCCCAGGAAAATCCCGATAACATAACGGTCGCTGGAACTGGTTACCCACGCAGATAGCAATCCCGGTATCATCGGCGCGCCAAAGGTTAAATATTGTCTTAACTTGGAGAAATTAGGCAGCTTTACTCCGATTCGACGTATGATTATAGATAGCATGATAGCGTCAATCACCACTCTGGCAATTAAGACGGCGATTACGGCACCGAAAATGCCATACCCGGATAGGACTAGGTAAGCAATCAAGGCGAGTTCGAGCAGGTTTCTTGACATTAACAGCAGAGAGTAGGTTTTCATTTCTCGGAACGCCCGGAATAAGCCCAGGCATACTGTTTCCACTGCCCAGAAGGGCACCACAAGTGCCGTAAGATAGACGATTTGGTATAAAGCCCGGTCATGCAACAGGGCACCGGCAAAAGGTTTGCCCAGAAGGAACAGTATCAAGGCGATGACCAAGCTCCAGCCGAATACGGTAACAATTGCTGAGAAGAAACCTTCTCTGATTTCCCCCTTGTCCTTTTCCGCAGCGAGAAATCTGGCGAGCGAAGCCGACAGGTTCAAGGTGGCGATGGCATCAATCAGAAAGAGGGTGACCATTATCTGCGCCCAGACGCCGTACCCGGAAGCACCAAGGGTTTTGCTAATTATCGGTAATAGTATTAGACCCCTCAGGGCAATTACTGTATTGGTAATTCCTATGGTTACAATGTCTTTGGTATATTTCTGGTAAGAATTCATCAGCTTTGCTTCAGATCTGACCAATTAGAGCCCTTTCTTTCCTAGATTCATACTACGGCAAGCGAATTACGGGATGTACATGCCATACATCTAGGCCACCGTTATCATATAAGTTATCTATGGATGGGTCATCTTCCAGTTTATCAAAATCACGGGGGTAAAATCTAAACTCAGCTACCTCGGGATAGGTTTCTACATATATTAGTCTGTCCCTTTTGACCACTAGCATATACATATCCTTGGTGTATGATTCTCCCAGCCTCGACTGTTTATCATAGTTGAAGTGCCACGGAAGTGGTGTATAGTTTCCGTGGCTGACATCAGGTCGTTTCACTTTTTCCTCAGGTCGCAGTAGTAGATCTGCGTAACGCCAAAGCAACATCTCAGAATAAATTAGAGCAACATTAGTGTCTTTGTTATTAATGAACCAATCTGCTCCCTTTATTTCAGTTAAAGTAGTCTGGTTAGAAGGTACTAGTATATAACGAGAGTAATATGTCTTAAATACTCCGTTTGCTGGTAATAAAACCAGGATAAGTACCATCACGGACAGGTATAGCCTTTGAAGATAGCCTTTACCATGAGTATTGCGGGCACTCTCTAGAGCCTCATAAAATACGAAGCCAACAAAGATTGCAGCGATAGTTAGCACATAGAAGACTAATCTGTCTGGGTTAAAACCCAGGTGGAATTTGTAAAATATAATCATAGCTGAACAGTACGCTGCTAGTGGACCATATAACGCGAACAGCCTCGCTAGGTTTTTATTGTGCGGAATCTTCTTAAGCAATATGGAGAGCGATGCCAAGGTGAGGATGCTGTAAACTAAAATCTCGACATATTTTCTGAAGGATTGTTCCCACATGTTATACCCATAGCTACTGCGGAAGGTAAACTTACTTAAGAAATCCTCCACATGGGTGGAACCGCCTTGAGTAATAATAGTATAAATGTTTCGAATTGCCGAACCCCATTCGTAAAATGAACTAATCCATGTAATACTCCAAACGAATAACAGCAATGCCGCCGGGGTAATGAACGCGTATCTACTAGGAACGGACCTAGCGACCTTTTTGCCCCAGATATTATATATTTTAACTGGCAACCACAGTGTTAACATCATTACTAGAAGGGCGAATGCTGGAACAGGGTGAAATACAGGGAATAAGAATATGAGGATGATAAATAGTAGCCTAAACCGGGATTTAAGCCACACTTTATCCTCGCTCAAACTCATAACGCAAAGAAAGAACACTAATGGCACCAGCATATTCGCCTCCATATTCGGGCTGGGGAATACGCTTGCGTTTGGGCTTGTTGTTAGAACTAAGGCCCCTGCTAAGGTAGCTAGTATTACCTGACCTTTTTTAAGCAGGACTGACCGGGCAAAAAGGTACATAAATAGCATAAATAATGCCGCGAAAAAGGGGGGTATGTATCCTAACAGCTTCATCGCGGTGATGTTATAGACTTGTGAGAGCTGGGCAATATAGATGTGGAATATGGGGTAAAAATTTTTGCTTTCAAAATGCCCACTGGCGATGAGGCTACGAATGCTACCTAAATGCGAAATAGTACCCCATCCTCCATAAATAGCGTAGCCTCTCAAGACACCCACCAAGAAAAGTATGGTCATACCGGTGGCAACCAGCAGTAAACCAATTATCCACAGGTTGCTGGTCTCTTCTTTTCTGGTATAAAGCTGGTGAAGTATGATACCGATGCCGCTGATAATGCTCAGAATTAGAACCACCCATACTATGGGTGGAGTATGGGTATATATTGATGCCTCATAGCCGGTAGCCGGTGAGTTCCTTATCACCATCAGGATTGATATGGTCAGGGCAAAACAGATAATCGCTGCTAGCTTGATTACTCGGCTGGATTTCACCAATTATGTACCTCAAGAAAATTGATGTAAGTTAGAAATACAATAAATTCTCAACGTGCCTCTAAATGAGTTGTATGGATTCAGACCTTGCATGCTTTCATAATTAAAATTGCTGCGTGTCTGGAGTCGATTCTTGAGAGAATACGAGCGATTTTGACTGGGAATGGATAATACCCAACGCCAACGATTTTCTCCACCTTGAAGCCGTGATACTGGAGCAAATCCCTCAGCGCACCTAGAGTGAAGCACCTTAGATGAGAAGACTCCGTTGCTTGATGTTTTACCCCATGCTTGGGGTCAAAGCGATTTCCTAAACCAAAAGTTTCATCACTCACATGGGCAGTAAAAGGCTGCAGTCCTAGTACTAGAGCCGCTATTTCATGGGTAGCGGCCAGGTTTGGGGTGGCAATTATAGTGTATCCTCCTCTCTTCAAACATCTGTGCATCTCCTTGCAGAAGAGGTCGGTCTTTTGCAGGTGCTCAATAACATGAGAGGCGATAATAACATCAAAAGTTTCATTGTCGAAAGGGAGCGGATTATTAAGGTCACACAAAAAAGTTTTCACTCCTCTTTGCGAAGCTCCATTTAAGCTTCTTTGCTCACAATCTACCCCGTACATTTGAGTAGTTCCCATAATTTGGGCTGCTTGAACTAAGGTGTCTCCCCAGGCGCAACCTAACTCACACACCTTGGCTTGGCTATTCCTTTCCAAGAGGCTAGGTATCACTTTGTAACGACCTTCCTCTACGCTTGAGTATGTTTTCTTTACGACTTTGATTGCGCTTCTCAAGAAAGCCCAGCCTGTCTCAATTTTTTTTCTTTTATCTGGCATTTTTTCTCTCCGCTTGCTTTCTCTTTAACAAATTATTTACCTAATGCATACCAGAGTTTATGGACTTCGTCTTTTAGGTATTTCCACTCTGCCAGCGGGTCACCATTGGCTGGCTTAACTCGTGTAAACAGTGAGGCCGTCTTTCTGGCCCCCTCCAGCAACGTCTTGTTTACCTTACCGTCCCGAGTTAGGCTGAAGTAAACCATGGCTATTGCCGGGTATAATAGATGTACCCAGGGCAGCCCGGCTCTTATCACTGAAGGCAGAGCCAAGATGAGAGACCTGGCGGAAAACCTCCTGGCTAAAGTCATCACGCATTGCAGCATTGGCTGCTTGCCGAATTTGCTCCCTAGTTCCAGATAGTCATTAAATTCAATATTCAGATGCTGGTGAAGCAAATATCTGAGCACCGGGTCGCATATTTCCGCAGCGTCAAACCAGAGTTCCGTAGTGCTGCCCCAAAAACTCTCCCCTCTGAGCTTATAATTGGTTGCCTTGGCTGCCAGAGAGGCGAATTGGGGTAGTTTCTCCTCCAGTTCCGGGAAATTTTGTCCCAGGACTTCCGGGAAGGAGTCGTTTCTCATCCGGCTGGAGACATGATATCTGCCGGCGGCAATGAGCAGGGCATCCTGACAGGCCATGATGATTTTGCTCATCCAGAAAGCAGCCTCCTGTTCCTGCTCCGGGGCAGACAAATCCTCGGGGAAATATCTTAAAGCCTCGGCTATCCGATTGAATATCAGTCTAATCCCTTCCCAAGCCGGTATTTGTTCCGGGTGGAAATCAGGCATCTGGGAGACGTAATCTTTACCGTAGAGCGTCCTTGAACCGTATTTCAGGTCGTAATTCCAGAGAGTGGGCTTCCACAGCACCGGGGTGAGCGGGATTATCGGGTAAACTGGCAGGGCAAGGCTGCTGCCGATGACGAACTTGGGCTCACTCTCCGCAGCCGTGATTGAGACTAGTTTTTGCCTTATCCGGCGCGGCGTGATATACCGGTTGCTGACCAGAGTAATCTCACAGTCACTCAAGAATTTCGGTTTTCCTCCACGGTCAAGGATGGTCGCTTCACCCCGGGCAAGACTTCCAGCCAGGATAATTGACCGGGGATGGAAATGTGCCACCATTTGAGCGATGGCATCGGTTATAATGCGGTCAACTGTTTTTTCGACGGCAGCGTTGTCCAGCTCAGTGTATTTTCCCATCGGTTTCAACCCCAGATTACTTTACCATCAACGTGGTCTGGTATTGGCAGGTCAAGGGCATGCAGGATTGAGGGCGTAATATCTACCAGCCTCAGGTAAGAGTCCTCAGCCAGTTTCTGATTGGAAACAAAGACGCCATCCATTTCCCGGTGCTCGGGCAGGTAGCCATGCATGGAGACCGGTAAAAGCCCGCGCTGCTTGCCCAATACTGAAACCGGTCCGTGAGTGAAAACATAAGGGGCGTCAAGATAGAATATCAGGTCGCCATACCGATTGTCAGACATAGCGACATGATATTTCTGCAAGTACTCTTCAGTTAAAACGAAACCCTCTTTTATTCCGGACAGGATGTCTTTTACCTGCCTTTCCTCCTGTTTATTTCGGAACCAGAAGCGGGCATAATTGGCATCTATGAAGTGGATATAGTCGTTGATATTTCTGCCCCGGGAGGCGAAAACAGAGGTCAGGTTTATTCCTTCTCTTACTTCCATATGACCATGGTCGGAAAACAGCATGAAGTAGAAATCACCCAGCTTTTTTTCAAAGAGCCGATATTTCTGTCCCAGTATACGGTCAATTTGGCTCAATCTCTCTCTGGTTTGAGCCGATTCCTGACCATATTGGTGCGACAGTTCATCTATGTCACCGATAAACAGGTATGTCCAGGGTTTTATTTCGGCGAAGGGATGCTGCTCTATGAGTTTTAGCGCTAGGTGAGTCTGCCCTTTGACCATCCCCACTACCTCATACGGGACATGGTTAGCCCCTAGCATATCAAAGATGGTCGGATAATCAGGTATAAAATTAGGCTCGCTCCAGAATTTCTTCTCATTGACGTCAAAATAGCCCCAATCTTTCAGAGGCAGCCACCATAGAAAGGGGACACCATACAGGGAGGTATTGCCGCGGATAAATATAGTTGCCATTTTGTAGCAGGCGAATTTGGTGTAGATGTTGTGCGGAAAGAGACTCAGCCCTTTGAGCCATTTGAAGGGTGAAGTTTCCGGGGAATACCTCCAGACAAACCAGTTGAGGTGCTTACTGGGGTACACGCCGGAATACATTGAAGAGTGGGACGGGTTGGAGTAGCCAAGCTCGGTTTTTATCCTCCTCTGGCTATCAAGCGAGCTCAGGAAGGGCATGTGTTTGATACTGTCGGCTTTTAGACCGTCTATGAATACAGTGATTACCGGTTTCATTGGAAGAGTCTCGCTTTCTCCTTTAAGAAGCGTCCCGCTGTCTGGTGGGCGAGCTTGGCTGATTCGATGTCGGGCAACTGGCGTAATCTGCCGACAATAAAACCGGCAGAGAAGGCGTCACCGGCACCGGTGGTATCCACTGTCGTTTCCAGTGCCTCACACCCCACCATTATTGACTGCCCTTCTTTATATAGCAGGCATCCTTCTTCTCGCAGCGTTATCACCACTAACTTGACCATCTTCCCCAGTTCAGCGGCCATTTCTAATATCTTTTCCCTGCCGCTGAGATGCCTGGCTTCATCCAGATTCAAAATAAGCACGTCAACAAACTGGGAGATGATGTCCCGAAATAATCCGGTGATGATGTTGCGGGCACCGGGATTGAACCAGACCTGGCAGCCACGCTTTCTGCTTCGTTGTAACATAGTCAGGACGGCCTCATCATTTGTCGGCGAGGCTAACAGGTAACCGGAGAGATAGATAATTTTTGATTTCAGTATGGCACCAAGCTTATTTTGAATGTCAGCCGCTACCAGATAATCGTTGGCGCCCCGGCAGGCTACCATGCTTCTTTCACCATTCCGGTAGACCAGGGAGACGCAGAGCCCGGTGCTGTGGTCAGCATCCGCTGCGGTCATGTCCCTCACTCCGTTTATTTTAAGGTTTTCCTTAAAATGCTTGCCCAGAGCGTCACCACCCACCTTGCCCACGAAACTGGCTTCCTCCCCCAGTCTGGCGACATATATCGCCGTGGTGGCGGTCCCACCGCAGGTTATCGGGAGGTCACGGTGGTAAGTCCCACCCGGTTCAACGTCATGTACCGGTACTATTATATCCATAAAGGCATCGCCGACTACTGTTACTGACATGGTTGTTAACCCCCATGTATTAATTTTTGCAGGCGCTGATAATTGGACTTGAAGTCACCATAATGGTCGATAAACTCGGTTTCCAGAATTAAAGGACCGGAAAATCCCTTCTTATTTAAGTTGGCAAGAAAGGAGAAATCAATCTTGCCCTCACCCAGCCGCAAATGGTCCCGCTTGCCGTTATAGTCGTGAAGGTGCAGGCAAAAGATTAAATCACTTTCCACCGCTAGGAATCCCCCCAGCGAGCCGTATTCCTGATAGGGCATTGACTGCTTGAGCCAGAAGGGGACGGGTAACGTGTCCAGTATTCTCAAGGCTACTTCCTTTATCGGATAGGTTAACAAAGGGGGGACGCTTCTCATATGGGCATGCCCCACGTCAAGGGTGATTTTCAGGTTTTTACTGTTTATTTGGCGCACCAAGGTGGCTAAATACTTTAAATCAAGTGCTGGGTCAGTATTTTCAATGGTCAGCACCATGGAATGGCTTTGTGACCAGTCAGTAAGTTCAGCTATTACCTCAGTCAAGCGGGATGTCCTCTGCCCGGGGTCTGCGCTGGGGTTATCGCCGGCGGCGTGCCAAACCACATATTTCATGCCCAGTTGAGACGCCGTCTCAATTCCAGTTTTCAGCTGATTAAGCGATTCCTGCCTCAGACGCGGGTTGGCGGCGACCGGGTTCAGACCGATAAAAGGCAGGTGGGCGCCAGCCACTTCAAACTGCTGGACAAAGTGGGCCAGCTTATCCCTCACCTCGCCGCGAATGTCCTCTGCCCACAGTGAGGGACGCCCTTCCCTTTTTTCCAGATAAACTTCCACCGCCCCCAGGTTGAATTCCCGTGAAAGGGACGAGTAAAAGTCGAGCGCCCGGCTCAAAGTCAACCCCCGGAATGAAGCCAGCGAAGCGCCAAATATCACTGGCTCGCCCACCTCTGACAAAGAATGGTCATCCTTTGACCTCTCCATACAGTTTAACTAATTTCTTTACGTGTTGCTTCATATCGTACTTTTTGACTGACTCGGCTGCCCCCTTGCTCAGCCTTTCCAGTTCGGCGGGACTATTTACCAGACTCTCCAGTACCTCTTTCAACTCGCCACTATCTCCAGCCGTGAATAATCTGCCGTTATAGCCGTCCTCAATAATTTCCGGTATGCCGCCGATGTTACTGCCCACCACCGGCGTCCCCGCCTGGAAACTCTCCAGGATGACCGCCGGGGCGTTCTCGTAAAACAGGGAAGGGATGACCGCCACATTTGCCCTCAAGCCTAGCTCATTGAGTTGCTCGCTGGTGACAAAGCCGTGGAAGGTAATTCTGGAATCGGAGCCAGCCATGCGCCGCAATTCCTGCTCATAGTACCCCCTGCCGACGATGTGAAGACGGATATTGGGGTTACTCAGCTGCTTGAAGCTATCAATCAGGACCTGAGCGCCTTTGGTCTTAATCAACCCCCCGGTATAGAGAATGTCTATCGTCTGATAATCCTTGGTTATTTTCTTCACACCGCCCAGCTCAATGCCGATGGGTAATTTCAGGCATTTTGAATTGGGAAAGAAACCGTTTTTCAGGTGCATGTCCATAATGAACTGAGAGGGAAACAGTGCCAGGTCAACCGACATGGAGAAGAACCGCGTGAAACGGGTAAACTGTCTTTCCCAGAGATTGAATTTACGGATTACCTGGTCCCGGCGCATCAGGGCTGACCACGGGCTGAGCAGAGCATAGCCGTGCAGGGTGCAAACGTGAGGACAGCCCGCTGACTTTATCGCCGAGAAGGTCGCCAGAGAAAAGCCGCCGATGGTATGGGTATGAACGATGTCCGGCTTCTCCTGCTTCAGTATCTTCCTGATGGCATAGTACGGGTGGGGGTTCCACAGGTTAAACAGGTGCCAGAATGGCTTCATCCAGGCCGGGGCTTTGTCGGCGGAGTAGGTGAAATAAAGATTGAGCGGATAGAAGCGGTAGACCCTGGCCCGGTCACGTACTCCTATTTCGGGCGCCAGCGAGGCGACACCGCGATATGGCTTCTGGGTGATAACAATAACCTGGTGTTCCTCAGCCATCCGGCTGGCAATGCGCTGAGTGTAGGTCCCAGAACCACCTCCGGCGTATGGCTCGTATAAATCGATTATGTGGCATATCTTCACTTTAGACCAGCCACCCTCTGGTTCCAGCAACGTGGTACTCAATGCCTGGTTTGCTAAAATCTATATCATTCCAAATCTCGGTGTTGTTCAGGATTAACCGGCACCTCTTGAGGTTGTCCAGGATTTGTTTGCGAGGTGTAGCCTGGTATTCCCGGTGGTCGGAAACAATCAGGATGGTATCAAATTCATTCAGACCTTGGGGGAACTCAAAGGTATCGGCACCGGTTATCTGCTTGATTTCCTCAGCCGAGTAATAGGGGTCGTGCACCTTTACCGGGATGCCTTTGTCTTGCAGAAAATGGGCTATGCGGATAGTCGGACTTAAGATATGAACCTTGAGGTCGCCCCGGTAGGTCAGCCCGAGTATGCCGATTGATTTGGCTCCTTTCTTGATGATACTCTCGGCAACCAGATAGGGTAAATTCTGGTCGGTTTCCGTGGCTGACTTCAGGATAGACAGAGTCTCTGCCTTTTGCGTTCCGGCGAGCACATACTGGCTGGCTAGCGGGATGCAGTAACCGCCGGTGCCGAAGCTGGGATAATAGGTGCCGATATTCCATTTGGTACCCACCAGCTTAAGCACCTCGCGCATATCAATCTCAGGATAGGCGAGGGAGAGCTGGTTGGCCAGGGTTATTTCAACATGGCGGTAAGCGTTCTCAATGCTTTTGACCAGCTCGGCATGCCTGTGGTCTTTCGCCGGCAGGATGGTATCACAGACAATGCCCAGCACCTCGTTCATCAGGCTGGTCGTCTCGGCGGTCGTCCCGCCGACTACCCGGGGCAGGGTTTTCAAAGTCTTTTCCGGGTCGGTGAACCAGTCTCTTCTCGGGGCGACGCCAACAAGAATATCCTTGCCCACTTTTAAGCCGGCGGCTTCAAAAATGGGTATCACCACTTCCTGTGTCCGGTTGGGGGTCAGCGTTGATTCTATGATTACCAGTGGCGCTATGTCCCGCTCAATTTCACTCAGTCCGGTCAGTTTCTTAATTACATCAATAAGGATGTCATCGTAGGGCATGCCGTTGCTCTCGGTGGGGACACATATCAGGTGGACGGCAACCTCTCTACTGATTAACTCTCGCCAGTTGGTAGTCGCTCTCATCGTGCCCGTGGCGACCAGGGGCTTGATATCAAAACCGAGCCAGTATTCCATGTTCTCCACCGGGATTTTGCCTTTATTTATTTCGTCCACCTTCCTCTGGTCAACATCAACACCGAGGCACTTCACCCCCTTACTGGCAAAGTAAGCCATTGAGGAAAGCCCGACGTAGCCAGCCCCCCAGGCGCCGAGCCACTTCTCACCATTGAATAACTTCTCCCTTAACGACATAATGCTCTCCAATCAGATTACTCTTTGTTTTTCTTGACCAATCCGGCAAACAAGTTTTCGTAATCGGTTACCAGTTTGTTAAGCGAATATTGCGGCAGGATGTCGTTTGCCTTTTTGGCAGTGACACCCTTCCTCAAGAGCTGATTTACCTCATCAAGGTGGTTCACCAGATAAAGGTTAGCCGATTTTACCTCCGGCGTTACCCCGACCCTGGTGGCAATAACCGGCTTTTCCAGCGCCAGGGCTTCTATCACCACCGCCGGTCCCGTTTCGGATTTTGACGGGTGAATCAACACATCACAGGCTCTCATCAGCGAGAGGGTCTCAAGATGTGTTTTCTGACCGAGCAGGGTAACTTTCCCTTCCAGCCCATTCTCCTTTACCAGTTTTTCAATTCTTGACCTCTCCGGACCCTCGCCTACCAGAACCAGCCTGAATTTTAGCTCCAGTCGGGACAATACTTCTATCAGCCCGACAATATTTTTCACCGGGAGTAAAGGACCAGCGAATAGCAGAAATAGCTCCTCTTTACCTATATTTAATGCTTCCCTCATTCTCTCGGAACTGACATTTTTCTTGATTGCTTCAATCTCGGCAGCGTCAGTAAATATGTTGGATATGACCGCAGTCTTGGTTCTGGTGTGGCGTGCCGCCCTTTTTCTGGTGTCCTCGCATTGAAATTGTAACACATTGTGTTTGCCAAAACGTATGGTTAGTATCTCCATCAGGTAGCTAAAGAAAGCTGAGATTGGGTTTGCCAGTTCAAACCAGACCCTGCCGCAGAGAAGCCCGATATAGGTAATCACGGGAATGCCGTATTTTGCCGCCGCGAAGGTGCTCGGCAGAGTGGAGACATAGGCAAGGTTGTATAAGAGGTCTATCTCTCTATCCTTATCCTTTAAAAATTTATCCAGATAGTTATAAAGGTAGGCAGCAAAGAAGGCTCTCCTTATCATTGAGTTCCCGCTGCGGAATGGCCGATAAATCTCAATCCCGTTTACTACTTCATGTTTGGCGGTTTTGTCTTTCTGGCTGGTAACCACCGATATTCTATATCCCCGCTTGGCCAGGGCGTTAACCAGTTGCCACAGGGAAAGCTCCGCCCCTCCGTGGGGATAAAAGTGCTCGGCGACGATAAGGATGTTCAATTATCCAGCCCTCTTTTTCGCCAGAATAAAAGCGCGCCTGGCGGCTTTATCCTCTTTAGGCGCCTCGCGGTAAGAATTCTGCGACAGCTTGAACAGCAGCAGGATAACCAGTTTGTATAGACTGTGTATTCTTTTTGGTCTGGTCAGCATGGCAAAAGCCGCTGATTCGTGGAAACAATCTGACCCCCGGGGCGGATTCAAGATATTCTGCACCAGAATGTAGCTCCTGTCTATCAGGCGGCCCCATGGTGTCAGTCTGAGCAGGAATACCTGTGTGTCCATATCCAGTTCGCTGGCTAATTGATACACGTCCTCATTGGTCAAGTGCCGGTGGTGCTTCTCGTAATCGGTGTTGATAGGCAGGCCGATTACCGCCTGCCCGCCCGGCTTCATAATTTTGCTGATGAAACGCAGGGCTTGCTCCGGTCTCTCGACATGCTCCAGCAAATCCATGCACAGGCATTTGTTGAAGGCGCCGACAAACTCGGGGGACGGCTCGGCGGTGGCATCAACGACGTGGAAACTGACCTTATCTCCCCCTGTCTTTGCCGAGAGAAATCCTATCAGCGGCACCGATATATCCATACCTACGGCTCTGTCCACATACCGGGAGAGCAGTAATACTCTTTCTCCGGCGCCACAGCCGACATCGCAGACGGCGTCACCGGCTGCCGGCTTTAGCAGTTTGAAGGCAAACCTGGTCAGCCGGAGAAACCAGACATTGGTTAACGACATCCTGAACAGGGCATCAAATTTGAGTATATTCTCCATCGCTACCCCTGTCTCACTATCCATTGCGCTGCCTGGTAGAGGTCAGCAGCTATGTGGTCGGGCATTAGCTCGCTGCTTTTTTCCTGAGATATCAGAGTGGTTTGGCAGCCAACCGCCCTGCCCAGTTCAATATCCGCCGGGAGGTCACCGATGACAAAGGACCGGGCAAGGTCGATGTCATTATCCCTGGCAGCTTGAAAAACCAGCTTTGGCTTGGGCTTGCGGCAGTCACAGTTGTCATCGGGGTGGTGGGGACAGTAATAGATGGCATCGACAGAAGCGCCCTTTTTCGCCAGTTCGCGGTTCATCTTGTCATGAATTCTGGCCAGGGTCTCCTCGGTGAAATAGCCTCGACCAATACCCGACTGGTTGGTGACCACGATTATCTTGAAGCCGTGCTTGCTGAGTAGCCTGAGCGCTTTGGCTGTCTCTGGAAAGAGCTCAAAGTCTTCCGGACGGGAGCAATACTGGGCATCTCTTGCCATCGTCCCGTCCCGGTCCAGGAAGACCGCCTGGTTAGTCACTGGCAAGCCTCTCTTTAACCAGGTAGGAGATGATGTGTTCCAGAGCCAGGTGGGTATCCTCTACCTGACCGTAATCTCGACTTAATAGGACGATGCACTTATTGCTGAGTTCCTTTAATTTACCGCCACCGAAGCCGATAAGACCAACGATTACCGCTCCCTGGCTCCGGGCAAATTCCACCGCCCTGAGGACATTGGGGGAATTGCCCGAAGCACTGATGCCAATGACGATGTCGTCTTCATTTACTTTACCGACCAGCTGCTCCTTAAAAACGGAACCGTAGTCCACATCATTGGCCAGGGCGGTGAGCAGGGCTACGTTGTCAGTCAGACTGAGTACCCGGAGGCGAGGCTTTCCTTCCACGGCGGTACCTATCGACAGGTCGCGAGCAAAGTGAGAGGCGGTAGCGGCACTGCCGCCGTTGCCCATGATGAATATTTGCCTTCCCTTTTTGTAAGCATCAAAGATAGTATCGGCTATTCCCTCAATATCTTGCCGGGAAATCTCATCAAGGCAAGAGCGTAATCCTTTCAGATAATCGTTGATAAGATTATTCTTTACTTTCACTTTCTCGCCTCCAACCAATTTATATCACGTAGATAATCTTACTCCCCTCAGGTTCAAAAGAAAATTCCAGCTCTGGTAAGTCTAAAGCCTCTTTTACCTTTGGCTGCCTTTCCCGGGGACAGTAGAGCAGTAGAAAGCCACCACCACCAGCCCCAAGCAGCTTGCCCCCCAGAGCACCAGCCGCCACCGCTTTTTCATAGTACCCATCAATCTTGTCACTGCTGATGCCGTTAGCCAGCTCCCTTTTGAGCAGCCAGCCCTGGTGCAGGAACTCTCCGAGGATGCGGGGAGAAGCGTTTTTGTTCAGTTGCTCTTTCAACTCAAAAGCCATGTCTCTCAGCTTCTCTAGGGAAGCCATTTTGTCACTCTGTTTCAGGTTCGCTTTCTGCTCCCCCAGAATGCTGCCGGCTTCGTGCACATCCCCGGTGTAGAGCAGAAGCAGGTTTTGTTTCAGTTCTTCCCTGTTTTCCACCGACCAGATGATTGGCTCGGTGAAGACGGTGTCATCGGGATTGAACTGGATGTACCGGAAACCTCCGTAAGCGGCGATATACTGATCCTGCTTGCCCACTGGCTCGCCGAGAAGGTCTATCTCAATGTGGCAGGCTTCTTTAGCCAGCTCTTCGGCGGACTTCAGTATTCCCCGGTAAGCGTAAAGTGCGTTGAGCAGACCCACGGTAAAGCTGGCCGAGGAACCCAGTCCGGCACCGGCATGGACATCAGCAATGGAAGCTATCTCTATCCCCCTGGTTACTCCCACCAGCTTCAACGCTTCCCTGACCAGGGGATGCTTTATTTCCTCCACGCTGTCCACTATTTCGGTCTTGGAATAGTAGCTTACCCTGATGGCATCAGTGAAGCGCTGGTTAACCATGATGTACATGTATTTATTTATTGCCGTGCTCACCACCGCCCCGGACTTTACCCGGTAGAAATCGGGAAGGTCGGTCCCCCCGCCAACGAAGCTTATCCTGAAAGGAGTGCGGGTGATTATCATTTTGCCCCCTTTCTCAGAAATTGCTCAAAAACCCGTTTTTGCTCCGGAGTGCCGATGTCGAAAAACCTTTGCCCGGTAACATAAGCCGCTATTTGCCCTTGCTGAAGCAAGGCGGGGTAAAGTCCCTTCTCCAGAGAGACGGCGCGTCCCGCTTGAATCAGGTCCAGTGCCTTCCGTCTCAGCACCAGCGCCCCCGCCTCAACGTATTTCAGGTCAGTATTGCGTCCTTCCTTATCATACCTTATTACCAGCAAATCGTTATCCAGCGCCACGTTATTTTTGACGCTGGTATCTTCCCGGTTATCATAGACTACCATCAGAGCCTTCCTGCCACGCTGGAGAAAAGCCCTCTCCACCTCGTTGTAGTCAATCGGCAGGTAGGTATCACCGTTGATGAGCAGGCAATAATCGTCAAGTAAACTCTGTGCCTGCTTCAGGGCGCCACCTGTGCCCAGCAGTCTTTCCTTCTCTTCGCCATATCTTATGGTGACCCCCAGGCTCTCCCCATCCCCAAAGACGTCTCTAATTTGCTCTCCAAGATAGCCGATGCATAAGATGATATCACTTATTCCCTGGCGTTTTAGCAGCTCCAGCAGGTGGCGCAGAAAGGGCTTGCCGTTTACCAGAACCATGACTTTAGCCGTCTTTTCTGTCAGCGGCTTCAGTCTGGTGCCCAAACCTCCGGCTAGAATCACTGCTTGCATCTTGACCTTCTAATCAGGCTTGCCCAGAATATCCCTTATCCCCTGGCGAACTGCCTCGTCCGAGGTATATCCCGGTTTCCAGCCCAGTCTTTCCATTCTGGAGATGTCATAGCGCACCTGCGGCACATCCCCGGGCCAGCCACGATTACCCCCGGTATATTTAAAGCTGACATCTGATAACCCCATCTCCTCAACGAGCATGCGGGCGATGGTGCTCACGGCGGTTGAGGAGGAAGTCCCCAGATTAAACACGTTGACCTGGTCACGGGAATGCTGAAACCCGTAGAGAAACCCGTCCACGCAATCAGCCACGTGGAGATAGGGTTTTTCCTGGCTCCCGTCACCCAGTATTTCAAGTTCTCTGGCGTTTCGTTTCAGTTTGTTGATGAAGTCAAAGATGACGCCGTGGGTGGCTCGTGCTCCCACCACGTTGGCGAAGCGGAAAATCCATGCCTGCATCCCGGAAAGATGGCAGAATGCGGAAAGCAATGCCTCGCCGGCAAGCTTGCTGGCACCATATAAAGAAATCGGCTGCAGCGGCGCATAGTCTTCGGCAATCGGTTTTACCGGTGTTTCCCCGAGGACTGTGCTGCTGGAGGCAAAGACAATCTTCTTGATTCCATTCAGCCTCATTGCCTCCAGGACATTGTAGGTAGCAATAGTCCCCTGTTTTAAATCGAGGCTGGTGTCCCTGATGCCGGCTCTGGCGTCGGGGTTGGCCGCCAGGTGAAAGACGACGTCATGGCCTTTCATCGCCTTTTGCAGAGTATCCGGCTCCATCAGGTCAGCCTGGATAAACTGGAAATTATCTCTACTCAAGTAATGCTCAGTGAACTCCTTCTTCCCCGAACTGAGGTTATCATAGACGGTAACCTCGCCCATCTCTATCAATCTATCCACCAGGTGGCTGCCGATAAAACCGGCACCACCGGAAACAAAGTACTTCATGCTTTGTCTTTCCTGCTTGCTATGTATTTCAGGAACGCCCGTGCCGAATGGCAGATTGACTTAAATTCATCCCAGCCGTGCCGGCGGCAAACCCGTCTTAAAACAATTGGGACATAGGACGGCGACAAATAATATCCCTTCAAAATCTTGTCCACCGTTTTTACTATCTCCTCATTGGATAACTCGGGATAGGAAATTATTGCCTTCTGATGCCCCTGCGCGTCAAGAAAATCGTTGGGGTTTTCCTCCAGCAGATAGCCACCGGTCTTCGCCTGCTCGTAGAACTCGGTTCCCGGGAATGGGGTGGCTACGGCAACGGTTATGGCGTCTGAATTTGCCTCCCTGATGAGTCTTTTGGTCGCGGCGATAGTCTCCCACGTTTCGCCGGGTAAGCCAATGACGAAGTTGCCGTGAACCGGCATGCCCGCCTTCCGGGCGTCCTGGATAAAGCGCCTTGTTTGCGCCACGGTTATCCCTTTTTTCATCTTCTTCAGCATAACATCGCTACCCGATTCAAAGCCAACCACGACTACCAGGCAATTAGCCTCCTTCATCGCCTTCATCGTCTCATAGTCAACGTCAGCCCTGGTCTGACACGCCCAGGGGATTTTTATCTTCTTTCTCTGGTATTCTTCGGTGAACTCCAGCACCCATTTTTTATTTATGGTGAAAGTATCATCTTCAAAAAATACCTCCCTGACCCGGGGAAGATTTTTCTCAATCCACTGCATTTCCGCAATCACATTTGAAGGGCTGCGCATGCGGTACTTTCTGCCGGTGAAGGTTTGCGTCCAGCAGCAGAAGGTGCACTGAAAGGGGCATCCCCTGCCACCGAATATCTGAACCATGGGATATAGTGAATAGTTGAGGAAATAATCCTTTATGTTGAGGTGTCGCTGGTATACTGGCGAGACAAACGGTATTCGGTCTAAATCCTCGTTGCTGGTGAATTCTCTATCCGGGTTATGGATGATATCACCGTCTCGTTTATAGGAAATGCCCTTAATACCGGCGATGTCCTTTCCCTCTTCCAGAGTCCGGGCAATCTCATCAAGAGTGAGGTCATACTCCCAGCGCGCCACTATGGAGATCCCCTCGCTTTTCAGTATCCTTTCCGGGAACTGGGAAGCGGGCGGACCAACCAGGACAGTCTTTACCTCGGGGTATTTCTCCTTTATCGCTTCGGCGATGGAGATGTCATTGTCCAGGCTAGGAAAACTGCTGTCGACGACAATCAGTTCGGGCTGGAATGTCTGGATGTCAGCCATTACGTCTTCCCGGCTCCAGCTCCAGGTCGGAGCGTCAATAAGTCTGACCTGGTGGTTCTCTTCCAGAAGAGCGGTAGCGTAGGCAAGCCAGACAGGGTAATAGTGAGTTCCCGCTCGGCTGGTATCCTGCCATCGGGCATCACGAAAGAAGTGCGGCAGAAACGGAGGATTTAACAAGTAAATTTTCATATTTTTTCTTTAGGCATTTTATGAGGAAATAAAGTCTGCTTCCAGAACCCCAGAGTGTAGCAACTGTGCTCGACGCAATAAACTACAGGTATTGAGAAGAGGTACCGGACATCTTTCTCCTGAACCGCGAATTTTAAGCCCATCGCCGTTAAGGCTATCAGGTACAAAGCAAGGACAGGCAGCAGAATCCAGCGGGTGAAGATTAGCGACAGAAGTAATAGAGGAACTATTAGTGGTGGGAAGACGGGTAAATCCCACACCCCGCACTCTTTACGCCAGCCACCATAATGATACATGTTCTTGGCGAATTCCTTCAGGCTTCTGCCATGGTCATGCAACACCACGGCACCGGGGACATAAAGTAGTTTGCCCTTCTTCCGCCTGCTTAACCGCCGGTTAAGCTCCGTTTCATCGGCACCGGACAGGTGAATATTGAACCCGCCGACTTCCACTAGGTCGCGCCGGCGATACATACTGTTGCTGGCGCTGATGCTCTTGACAGACTTCTTTTCCCTGAAGAGCCGGGTTTGAATTGAACTTCCGCCACCCAGGAAGGTGTTCTGTGTGAGATTGATTGATTTAATCCACAGACCTTCCCCGATGTTTCTTATGCCTCCGCCGACACCGATAATCCCGATGTCAAATTCAGTTGTCAGGTTATTTAGCCAGTCTTTGCTCGGCACGCAATCAGCATCAGTAAAGGCTACATATTCTCCCTCGGCATTTTCCAAGCCAATCTGGCGTGCGGCACCACAAGCGCCATAGTCCTGAAAAAATACCTTCACCGGAAACTGGCTTGCTTTTTCTACCGTCTTATCTGTAGAGCGCCCATCCACCACGATTACCTCGCGGGGCGTAAGGGACTGAGAAAAGACTGCCTCCAGGCACCGCCCAATTCTGTTGGCTTCATTGCGCACCGGTATAATGACTGATATTTCTGCCTCGTTCACCCTTTCTTACCTTTCCGGGTGCGGACTTTAGCTCCCTCTCTTGACCATTACATTCAATATAATGCCGGTAAAGATGCTGAAGATGCCAATAATAAGGAGGAGTACCGATATTAGAGCAGTGCCAACTGGTAAGCTACCACTGGCGGAGATAATCTGAACCACCTTGACACCAACGATGAGGCCGGCGATGGTCAGGAAACCACCACTGAGTCCGAAGAAGAAAAGAGGTCTCCTCTCTGAAATCATAACAATAATCCGGGTGAGGACTCCCAATCCGTGCGCCATCGGATTTAAGGTTGAACTGTCTTTGGTATAGGTGATAGAAATCGGAATCTCGGTAACTTTGAGACCTTTCCCTACCGCCTCAGCCACCGTTTCGGCTGATATTGCCATGCCATTCTCTTTTAACTTCAGCATATTTATCGCTTTTCTGGAAAAACATCTGAACCCGGATTCGGAGTCAGAAAGCCTTTTCCTAGAGAGGACCCGAGTGAAGTATAGAAGTATTTTCTGACCGATGCGACGGTAGAGAGGAATGCGACTTTTTTGCAACTCACGAGACCCAATGACAACATCAAAGCCCTTCATGATGGGCTTGATAAGCTGGGGTATATCGTTGGGGTGATGCTGAGCATCGGCATCAAGGAGCACCAGAACATCGGGAGCTTTCCTCCTTGCCTCCGCCAGTATGCTCTGGATAGCGGCCCCATAACCCCTGTTTTTAGCATGTCGAACTACGTTTGCCCCGGCAAGTTTGGCTATTTGGGAAGTATTATCGGTGCTGCCGTCATCCACCACAATAATTTCGTCAACGTATTGCTTCGTCTTAAGCACCATAGTGCCGATGTATTTTTCCTCGTTATAGGCTGGCATTGCCGCAATAATTTTTGGTTTAAATGGTTCAGTCATTATCGTTTTATTGACCACTATTGAGTTTAGTTTAATTATAGCCTCTAGAAGCTGCTTTAAGCAAAACCTCACCTAGCGTAATTCTTATCAATATTACACTTGATGTGCCCTTTTGTCAATATATGCTGACAAGTGGCAATTTAAAATACCCTATAATTAATTAAACACTAGTCAACGATGCCCTCTTTGACTAGTGTCGTTAGCTTCGTGGGAGGTGCCATACTGTTGGGCAAGCAAGCGGAGGCTCTTTGTTCCATGTTGCTTATTGGGGTCTAACCAGAGGAAATGTTATGGCTTGCAATATGTATTGGAAGGCAGGAAGGCAAATACAGGGAAAAAGCCGAGTGTCAACAAAAAGTTTGAATTGGCGACCCCGGTGGGATTTGAACCCACGATCTCCACCGTGACAGGGTGGCATGTTAGTCCGCTACACCACGGGGCCATTCTGAACAGCAAAAT
>CAZWYS010000011.1:0-29821 GCA_964638295.1 uncultured Dehalococcoidaceae bacterium | reverse complement strand
TGGAGGCGCCCGACTTTTATACCAGACAGGAAGATATCACCGATAATAATATCTGGCTCGGTGCCGCCGATGACGTCATCCTTAGAAAGAGAGGCATTGAGTTTGTCGATGGCACTGCCCCCGGTTTCGCCGCCATACTTGGTGCCGCACCCACCAGCGAGGTAGCCGCCAAAATCGCTCAGGAGCTCCAGCAAAAGAACCTCTATATCTTTATGTCCGCCGAGTACAACGGAAAAAGGTTCTCGGAGCAGCTGGTGGAAGCGGGAGTGCAGATTGGCTGGCCAACTCGTTTGGTCTCCTTTGGCCCCGATGTTAGCGCCACCGTATTTGCTGCCGGATTTGCCATCAGGGTAAGCTTCTCCTTCGGTGGTGTCGGGCCTGGAGACTACCGGAAACACCTTGTCTATAACAAAGACCGTACCTTTGCCTTCGCCATGCCGCTGGGCTATGTTACCGACGAGTGGTACGCCAACGCCGCCGGGGCAATCAACTTCGGCTTTCCCACCATCGCTGACACGCCGATACCCGAGGTCTTACCTACTGGGGTCTGCACCTACGAGCACGTCGTTTCCAATGTGCCCCACGACGATATAGTCGCCAAGGCGATAGAGGTCAGGGGACTCAAGGTCGCCATTTCGGAGGTGCCAATCCCCGTAGCCTTCGGCCCCGCCTTTGAAGGTGAAAGAGTTCGCGGCGAAGATATCTTTCTGGAATGCGGCGGCGGTAGAACCCCTATGGTGGAGTGGGTTACCAGCAAGCGAATGGACGAGGTTGAAGACGGCAAGATTGAGGTCATTGGCCCGGAGATAACCGATGTCCAGGCGGGTGCGAAACTGCCCATGGCGATAGTGATTGAGGTCGCCGGTAGGACCCTGCAGGAGGACTACGAACCCATCCTGGAGCGACAGATTCACCACCTGATAAACTACGCTCAGGGTCTGATGCACATCGGTCAGAGAGACATCGCCTGGCTGCGGGTCAGCAAACAGGCACTGGAAAAGGGCTTCAGGCTGTCCCATATTGGAACCTTCCTCCATGCCAAGCTGCATCAGGACTTCGGCCGCATATTTGATAAGTTGCAGGTTAAAATCTATACCGAAGAGGACAAGGTAAAGGAAGCAGTAGATAAGGCTAAAGCGGTATATGCCATTCGCGATGCCCGTATTGAGGGCATGACCGATGAAACCACCGATATATATTATTCCTGCACCCTGTGTCAGTCCTTTGCCCCCAGCCATGTTTGCGTCATCAGTCCGGAGCGAACCGGGCTTTGCGGCTCCTATAACTGGATGGACTGCAAAGCAGCCTTTGAGATTAACCCCACCGGCCCCAACCAACCCGTAGACAAGGGGGAGATCATTGATGCCAAGCTTGGACAGTGGAAGGGGGTAAACGCGTTCGTGGTTAAGGCTTCCCGTGGCAAGATAGACCACTATAACTTTTACAGTATAGTCAATGACCCGATGACCACCTGTGGCTGCTGTGAGTGCATTGCCGCCATTCTTCCCCTGTGCAATGGGGTAATGACCGTAAGTCGGGAATATATGGGAGAGACCCCCTGCGGGATGAAGTTCACCACCCTGGCAGGAACGATTGGCGGTGGCATAAGCACTCCCGGCTTTGTCGGCCACGGTAAATATAATATCTGCCAGCGAAAATTCATCCTCGGTGACGGTGGTCTGTTAAGAATAGTCTGGATGCCCAGGATGCTGAAAGAGGAGATTGCCGAGCGACTTAAAGCCAGAGCCGAGGAAATGGGAGTTTCCAACCTGACAGACATGATTGCTGATGAGACCATCGGGTGCACGGAAGAAGAAATTCTCCCCTTCCTGCAAGAAAAAGGACACCCCGCCCTGACCATGGAGTCAATTATCTGAGAAAGGAGCATGACTGATGCCACTTACTGGAATAGAGATATTTAAATTACTGCCCAAGACGAACTGCGGTGAATGTGGTGTGCCAACCTGTCTTGCTTTCGCCATGAATCTAGCCGCCGGTAAGGCGGAGCTAAGCGCCTGCCCCCACGTCTCCGAGGAAGCGAAAGAGAAATTGGCTGAAGCATCGGCACCACCCATCTTGCCGGTTACTATCGGCACCGGTGAAAGAGCGCTAAAAATTGGTGGTGAGACGGTAATGTTTCGCCACGAAAAAAGGTTTGAAAATGCCCCCGGCATAGCTATCCTCATCAAAGACACCATGGATGAGGCTGAAATCAACGCCCGGATAGAAAAGTGCCAGCAGCTCCAGTACGAGAGGGTTGGACTAAACCTCCGCCCCGAGCTGGTGGCTATAAAAGATGACTCTGGAGATGCCCAAAAATTTGAAGGCGTGACCAATAAAGTCAGGCAAAATAGCGATTGCAGTCTTATCCTGATGAGCGATAACCCCGATATTCTGGCTGCCGGTTTGAAGTCCTGTGCCGACCGGAAACCGCTGCTCTATGCCGCCACCAGAGATAACCTTGAACGTGTGGCAGACTTGGCTAAAGAGAACGCCTGCCCCGTCGCCGTAAAAGCCTCCGGTCTTGATGAGCTTACCCAGCTGACCGGTAAATTAACCGAGGCCGGGATTAAAAATATCGTCCTTGATTCTGGCTCCAGGACTACTCGCCAGGTACTTGAGGACCAGCTTATCATCCGCAGCGCCGCCTTAAACAAAAAGTTCCGCCCCCTGGGCTTCCCCACCATCACTTTTCCCTGTGAGATGACCGATGACCCCTTGAAAGAAGCCGTAATTGCCTCCATGCTTGTGGCTAAATATAGCGGCACTATCGTCCTGTCTGACTTTCAAGGAGAAAGTCTGTTCCCCCTGCTGGTGGAAAGGATGAATATCTTCACCGACCCGCAAAGACCACTGGCGACCACAGAAGGAATCTACGAGATTGGTGGCCCGGGGGAAAACTCCCCGGTACTGATTACCACCAACTTTTCGCTCACCTACTTCCTTGTCTCCGGCTACCTGGAAAGCAGCCGCGTTCCCAGCTGGCTCCTGATTAAGGATACCGAGGGACTTTCGGTGATGACCGCCTGGGCCGCCGGGAAGTTTAGTGCTGATATTATCGCTCCCTTTATCAAAAAGTGCGGCATTACCGACAAGATTAAACACCAGAAACTGATTATCCCTGGCTATACTGCCGTGGAAAGTGGCGGTCTGGAAGAAGAGTTACCCGGCTGGGAGGTTCTGGTTGGTCCCAGAGAAGGAGCCCATATTCCCGCCTATGTTAAGGCGTGGCAATCGTAGGAGGAAAGCAATGATTCTTATCGGTGAAAACATCAATATTATGGCGAAGACCATCGGGGCGGCATTCAAGGAAAGGAACCCCGAACCTCTCCAGGAGCTGGCTAAGGCTGAAACTGAAGCCGGCATGGACTACCTTGACCTCAACGTTGGCCCGGCCCGAAAGGCTGGAGACGAGCTGATGACCTGGGTGGTTAACACGGTACAGGAGGTTACGGATAAACCGCTATCCCTGGATACGACAAATCCGGTGGCTATGGAAGCGGGTTTGAAGTTAAGCAAAGGCAGGGCATTGATTAACTCCATCTCCCTGGACAGGATAGAAGAGGAACTACCTCTGGTCAAAAAATACCAGGCTGACTTCGTCGGGCTCTTATGGGGAAGGGATGGAATGCCCAGGGATGCTTCCGAAAGAGCGGTTATCGCTGTCGAGCTTATGTATCAAGCCAATGAGATGGGCATCCCCGGTGAGAATATCTGGTTCGACCCTATTGTTACCCCGGTGGTGAATATTGAAGCCAGCCAGGTGAAGCCATGTTTGGAGTTTATGAGCATGGCGGGGGAGATTGCTCCGGAATGCAAATCTGCGGTAGGCTTATCTAATGTCTCTAATGGTGCCCCCACCCATCTCCGACCATGGCTTAATCGTACCTATCTCATGATGCTGATGAAGTACGGGTTACATGCGTCCATAGTGGATGCCTTTGATACCGACCTGATTAAAATCGCCCGGGGCGAAAGACCGGAACTGGTTAACCTGGTGCACCGGATAATGGATGGCGAGAAGCCTGATTTATCCTCTTTAACCGGGGAGGAAACTAAATACGCCAAAACAGTCAGGGTTTTGACCGGCGAATCGCTCTATTCCCACTCCTGGCTTGAGCTATAGCCCCCTTTTATGGGATAATTGTTATTGAAACCTGCTGTCTGAGGTTGCGCACAATTATATTCCTGTTATTATTATAGAAAGTAAAACGGTGACATCACGCACTAGCCATAATGACGAACACGGGTACGAGCTTGCTTACCGGCTTGCCAGTGAACAACTTGCCAGGATTACTGATATAGAGCCGCAATGCCGTAAAAGCGGTGCCCGATATTCGGACTTGCGGAACGCAATCACCATTGAATATTTAAACCAGTCATACCTGATTGACCTTGTTGATGCAAATATCTCCCTGGTGGACAAAGAAGAGACCGTCCCGTTAAGAGATAAGATTCTCATTTTACATTACTTGACCCAGGCCAGAGGTACTCCCCTCTCCGCTAAAATGATTACTTTCAAAGAATTACCTGAGGGTTCTGTTTACTTCCCCACGTTTTATCAGAGAACGATAGGACCTCTGGTCAGCAACTTTGGCAATGAACCACGCCGCTTACTTGACATAGCCGCCACTTTAGGCGGACATGAAGCCAATTACGGTGATGTTGCGGTAACCATCAACGCCTTCAAACGGGTGCCGATAACCCTGGTGCTCTGGAAGGGCGATGACGAGTTTAGCCCCGAAGGCAACATACTGTTTGACAGCACCATAGCCGATTACCTGCCTACCGAGGATATTACGGTGCTTTGTGAAGCCATAGCCTGGAAATTAGTCAAGCTAGTAAGGAAAGAGAATGACAATACCAGCAGAAGTTGATATGAAAGAAAAACTGAATGAGATTCTATCTCACTATACCGGTAGAAAGGAAGAGCTTATTCCCATCATGCAGGAAGCTCAGGAGCAGTTTCGCTACCTGCCGACAGAGGTAATGCTCGAAATTGCCAGGTTCCTCAAGTTACCCGAGAGTACTGTTTTTGGAGTGTGCACCTTTTATGCTCAGTTCAAGCTGGTCCCCTCGGGTAAAAGAATCGTCAGGGTATGCCGCGGGACAGCCTGCCATGTGCGCGGTGGAGCGCGTATCCTGCGCGAGGTGGAGAAGCGGTTGGGCATCAAGCCGGGGGAGACTACTGAAGACATGGAATATACTTTAGAAACAATCGCCTGCTTCGGCTCCTGCGCCTTAGCCCCGGTCATGGTGGTTGACAATAATGTTTATGGGCGTATGACAACCGCCAAAGTCGGGCAAATCTTGAGTAATACTGAATAGCTCCTGGAAAATAATATGAAAACGAATTTCGATGACATAAAAGCTCAGGCAAAAGCAGAATGGGAAGCCCTGGAACACAGCGCTAAACCCCGCATCCTTATTGGTACCGCCACCTGTGGTCGGGCGGCTGGTGCCCTGGCGGTGCTCGAAGCTATCCGGACTGAACTCGCCCGGCATAACATTGAGGCGATAATCACCCAGGTAGGCTGCATCGGACCCTGCTACGCCGAACCGCTGGTCAGCATTATCAAGCCTGGCCGTCCTCATATTTACTACGGTAATCTCACCCCCGAGCTTGCCGCCGAACTCATTGAGGACTACCTCGTCAACGATGACCCGCGTCCCGACCTGGCGCTGGGCACGGTTGGCAACGATAGTATCAAGGGTATCCCCAGGTTTTTTGAGCTGCCAATGATGAAACCCCAGGTGCGCATCGTCCTGCGTAATTGTGGACGCATCGACCCGGAGAACATCAATCACTATATCGCCAACGACGGTTACAGCGGTCTGATCAAAGCGTTAAAGATGAAACCAGAAGCCGTAATTGACGAGATAAAGAAGTCAGGCTTGCGTGGTCGGGGCGGTGCCGGCTTCCCCACCGGCCTGAAATGGGAATTCTGCCGCAAGTCCCCGGGCACCGTGAAGTACGTAATCTGCAACGCTGATGAAGGTGACCCCGGTGCCTTTATGAACCGGTCTTTACTGGAAGGTGACCCCCATGCCGTCCTGGAAGGGATACTCATTGGCGCTTATGCTATTGGCGCCACGGAAGGCTATATTTACACCAGAGCCGAGTATCCTCTCGCCATCGAACGCCTGAAGGTGGCGCTCAAGCAGATGGAAGAATACGGTCTGGTGGGCGACGGCATTCTTGGCTCCAATTTCAGCTTTCACGTCAAGATTAAGCAGGGGGCCGGGGCTTTTGTTTGCGGTGAGGAGACGGCGCTGATGGCATCTATTGAGGGTAAGCGGGGAATGCCCCGCTCACGCCCGCCCTTCCCCGCCCAGGCTGGACTGTGGGGCAAGCCGACCAACATCAATAATGTCGGGACCTGGGCTCATGTTTCCGCTATTTTGCAGCGCGGTGCTGACTGGTACGCCAGCTACGGTTCGGAGAAGTGCAAAGGAACCAAAGTCTTCGCCTTAGCCGGTAAGATAAATCACACCGGACTCATTGAAGTGCCCATGGGAACCCCGCTTGAGGAGATTGTCTACGATATTGGTGGCGGCATCCCCGACGGCAAGCGCTTCAAGGCAGTCCAGACCGGCGGTCCGTCAGGGGGTTGCCTGCCCGCCAGCCATCTCAACCTGCCGGTTGACTATGAGTCGCTGACCCAGGCCGGTTCCATTATGGGCTCGGGCGGCATGATAGTAATGGACGAGGATACCTGCATGGTGGACGTCGCCCGCTATTTTCTCTCCTTCACCCAGACGGAGTCCTGTGGTAAATGCACTCCCTGCCGCCTGGGAACCAAGCAGATGCTGGCGATACTGGAGAATATCTGCAATGGAGAAGGCAAACTGGAAGACATTGACCTGCTTCTCAGCCTGAGCAAAGCAATCAAGGCTGGCTCTCTCTGCGGGCTGGGACAGACGACACCCAACCCGGTGCTGACTACCATTCGCTACTTCCGGGATGAGTATGAGGAACATATCAAGCGGCACCACTGTCGGGCGGCAGTCTGCCCGGGGTTGGTCACCGCTCCCTGCAGTCACACCTGCCCGGCGGGTATAGACGTGCCGCGTTACATCCGTTTCATTATGAATGGCAATCCGGATGCCGCCCTGGCGGTAATCCGCGAGAAGATACCCTTTCCTGCCGTTTGCGGCCTGGTCTGTTTCCACCCCTGCGAGTCCAAATGCCGCCGTGGTCAGCTTGATGAAGCTATTGCCATTCGCATGCTGAAGGGATTTGCCGCCAGATACGGCAATGACTCGTGGAAACAGAATGTGAAACTGGCTCCACCCACCGATAAGAAAGTTGCCATCATTGGCTCAGGCCCGGCCGGACTGACCGCTGCCTACTATCTGGCTAGACTCGGGCACTCGGTTACCGTGTTTGAAGCTCTCCCCGAGCCGGGAGGGATGATGCGCTTCGGCATCCCCGACTATCGCCTCCCCAAAGATATCCTCAGGGCAGAGATTAAAGAGATTAAAGACGTCGGTGTTGAGATAAAGACCAATACCAGAGTTGATTCAATAGACAGCCTTTTCCGGGACGGCTATAACGCCGTCTTCGCCGCCATCGGGGCGCATCAGGGCATCAGGATAGGAGTGGAAGGAGAAGACAGCTCCAGGGTGATAGAAGGCATTGACCTCTGGCGACAGGTAAGCCTGGGCAATAAGGTAGAATTGGGTAAAAAAGTCGCCGTTATTGGCGGTGGCAATGCCGCCATAGATTCGGCACGGACGGCGCTCCGCCTTGGCGCCAGAGAGGTAAATATCATCTACCGCCGCACTCAGGCGGAGATGCCAGCCAGTCATGAGGAAATTGAGGAAGCCCTCGCCGAAGGAGTGAAAATCGACTACTTGCTGGCGCCCTCCGGAATAATCAGCCGCAACGGTCAGGTAGAGCTGGAATGCACCCGCATGGCGCTGGGTGCCATCGACAGCAGCGGGCGGCGGCGACCGGAACCAGTTAAGGGCAGCGAGTTTACCATGAGCTATGATACCATCATCGCCGCCATCGGCCAGCGTCCTGAGATTCCCCGCCAGTTCAATCTGGAAACCGGCCGGGGTAATATCATACCGGTTGACCCGGATACCCTGGCCACCTCCAGGGAGGGTGTCTTTGCCGGCGGTGACGCCGTCTCCGGACCAGCCTCGGTCATTGAGGCAATTGCTGCCGGGAGGCAGGCAGCTATCTCCATAGACAAATACCTGGGGGGCAATGGTATCATTGATGAGACTCTGGCACCACCCGAAGGCGAAGCTGCCCCGCTTGAGGAGGCAGAGGAAAAACGGCGACCCGTAATGCCAATCCTGCCGGTCAAGCAGCGACTTGACGGCTTCGGACAGGTGGAGATTGGCTATAGCAAAGAAATGGCAATTGAAGAGGCAGAGCGTTGCCTGAGATGTGACCTTGAGGAACGCGAGTAAAAAGGAGGAGCCGGGAGCCATGAGCGAAATAAAGCTAACCATTAACGGTCAAGAAGTTGAAGTCAGCGAAGGGGCGACCGTGCTGGAAGCGGCCATAAAGGCAGGCATTTATATCCCGGCCTTATGCTATCACCCTATGCTGACCCCTGACGCCTCCTGCCAGCTTTGTCTGGTTAAAATTGAGGGTGTGGATGAGCCCGTCACCGCCTGTAACACCAGAGCCACCGGGGACATGATAGTCCACACCGACACCATCCGGGTACAGATGGAACGGAGAGAGGCATTAAAGAAACTCCTCGCTCACCATCCCTGTGAGTGCCTTATCTGCGAACGGAGAGACCGCTGCGGGCCGTATGACATCTGCCTGCGCAATGTGGCGGTAACCCAGCGCTGCGTGCTCTGCCCCTATAATGGACAGTGTGAGTTGCAGCAGGTGGTTGACTATATCGGGCTGGAAGGAGAGGAGCTTACCTGGCAGTACCGGGGTTTACCCGTTGACCGGGATAACCCCCTCTATGAACGAAACTATAACTTGTGCATTAGCTGTGGTCGGTGCGTCAATGCCTGCAAGGAGATAAGAGGCATTGAGGCTATTAAAATGGTTGACCATGATGGTCAGCGCTGGCCCGAGCCATCCGACGGCAATTCGCTCGTCAGCTCGGGATGCAAGTACTGCTGTGCCTGTGTTGAAGTCTGCCCCACCGGGGCGCTTATTGATAAAGTCGCCAAGTGGCGTCCGGAGATTGACCACGAAGAGCTGACCAACCCGTGCAGTTATGCCTGCCCCGCTCATATCGACGTCCCCCGCTATGTCCGGCTCTGCGGCGAGGGAAAATTTGCCGAGGCGCTGGCGGTAATCAGGGAAAAAGTCCCCTTCCCTGGCGCCCTGGGGCGAGTCTGCATTCATCCCTGCGAGCAAGCCTGCCGCCGTGAGGCTTTGAACGAGCCGATTTCAATTAAGTCCCTCAAGTGGGCAGCTACGGAACGCGATGACTTGAAGTGGCAGCAAAATGCCAGGAAATTACCCCCAACCGGAAAGAAAGTTGCCGTCATCGGCGCCGGCCCCGCCGGACTGACCGCCGGCTACTACCTGGCCAAGCAGGGTCACTCGGTCACCGTCTTTGAAGCCCTTCCTGAACCCGGTGGCATGATGCGCGTCGGCATTCCTGATTACCGCTTACCGCCGGAGAAATTAAATGCGGAGATTAACATCATCAAATCGGCTGGAGTTGAAATCAAGCTGAATACCCGCGTTGAATCCATTGACCGCCTCCTTGAGCAGGGCTATGATGCCGTTTTCGCCGCTCCCGGGGCGCACCGGGGTATGAAGCTGGGCGTTGATGGTGAAGACAGTCCCGGTGTCTTTGATGGTGCCACCTTCTTAAGGGAGATAAACCTGGGCAAGAAGATTGACGTCGGCGAAAAAGTTGCCGTCATCGGCGGTGGCAATGTCGCCATAGATGCGGCGCGGGTCTCGCTTCGCCTCGGCGCCAGACAGATTACCATTGTCTACCGCCGCACCCAGGCCGAGATGCCCGCCAGCCCGGAGGAAGTGGAAGCCGCCCTGGAAGAAGGCATAGAGATACTCTTCCTCGCCGCTCCGGTACGAATTGACCGCAAAGGTAACCGGTTAGCCTTCACCTGCAACCGGATGGAACTCGGCGAACCCGATGCCAGCGGGCGAAGACGCCCGGTACCGATTAAAGGCAGCGAGTTTACCACCGGGTTTGATTCTGTAATCGCCGCTATCGGGCAGGTGCCGGATATTCCCGACGGGTTTAACCTGAAACTGGGCAGAGGCAATACCATTCAGGCTAATTCGGAGACACTCGCCACCAGCGCCAGGGGCATCTGGGCAGGTGGTGATGCGGTGAGCGGCCCGGCTTCGGTAATTGAAGCCATCGCTGCCGGCCGAAAAGCTGCCTCTTCTATCGATAAGTATCTCGGTGGCAGTGGGGACATTACCGAAGTACTGGCCCCGGAGAGCAAGTTTAATCCCTGCGTGGATAAGGAAGAAGGCTTCTTCGACTGGAAAAGAGCGGCGATGCCAGCCCTCCCGGTAAAAGAACGAATGGGAAACTTCAAGGAAGTTGAGCTTGGCCTGGATGATAAAGCAGCCATTAAAGAAGGCAAACGCTGCCTGCAGTGTGCCGTCAGGTGCCTCATCACCCCACCACCTCTGCCGCCCGGTCCGGGCAAGAGCAAATTAAAGAAGCTAGAAAAGGTAGTTGTCTGATGACAGATGAAATCAAGCTGACCATCAATGGGACTAAGGTCAGGATAAATAAGGGGGCTACCGTGCTGGAAGCCGCCCAGATGGCCGGTATCTATATCCCCACCCTCTGCTCCGACCCCGACCTGGAGCCATACGGGTCGTGCCGACTCTGCGTCGTTGAGATTGAAGGTTTGCGTGGCCTGCCCACTGCCTGTACCACCCCCGCCACCGACGGCATGGTAGTGCACACCGAAACCCCGGCCGTCAACGAAGTGCGCCGCACTGCCGTTGAATTGCTCATCGCCGACCACCCCACGGATTGCCTTACCTGCCGCAAGAACCAGCAGTGTGAGTTGCAGAAAGTCGCTGCCTATCTCGGTATCACCGAGCGGCGATTACCTCACACCGACCGTTTACTCCCGGTTGATACCAGCAATCCTTTCTTTGACCTTGACCGCAATTACTGCATTCTCTGCGCCAAGTGCGTTCGCGCCTGCAACGAAGTAGCCGGTGTCGGCGCTATTGACCTCGCTTTTCGCGGCTATGAGACTAAGGTCGCTACTTTCGGTGATAAACCTCTTCTGGAATCAATCTGCAAGTCCTGCGGCGAATGTGTCGTTCGCTGCCCGGTGGGCGCCCTGACCCCCAAGGAGACAATTCAACCAACACGGGAGGTAAAGACCACCTGTCCTTATTGCGGTGTCGGCTGCCAGATGTATCTCGGCATCAAAGACGAGCAGGTGATAAGGGTAAGCGGGGACAGGGACAATGATGTCAATATCGGCCGCCTCTGTGTCAAGGGACGCTTTGGCGTGGCTGAATTTATACACCACTCAGACCGCCTGACCTCTCCCCTGATAGGGAAAAAAGGCGAGTTCACCGAAACAACCTGGGATGAGGCGCTGGACGAAGTTGCCGCCAGACTTAAGGCTTACTCACCCGACGAGGTCGCCATTCTGTCCTCCGCCAAGTGCACCAATGAGGAAAACTATTTGACCCAGAAGCTTGCCCGCGCCGTGCTGGGCACGCACAATATTGACCACTGCGCCCGTCTCTGCCATGCTCCTACGGTGACCGGTCTGGTCACCACCTTCGGTAGCGGGGCAATGACTAACTCCATCAGCGACATTAAAGATGCTGCCTGCATTTTCGCCATCGGCACCAATACCACCGAAGCCCACCCGGTTATCGCCTTTGAGATGAAAAAGGCGGTGCGCCACGGTACCAGGCTCATCGTGGCTAATCCTCGTGAGATTGAGCTTGTCCAACATGCCGACGTATGGTTGCAGCACCACCCCGGGACGGATGTTGCTCTGTTGATGGGAATGTGCCGGGTTATCGTTGATGAAGGACTGCTTGACTCTCATTTTATCGCCGAGCGCGGCGAGAACTTTGACGCCTTTAAGGAATCGCTTGAGAACTTTGACCTTGATTTTGTCCGGCGGACTACCGGCGTACCAAAGGAAAAGGTGGTCGAGGCAGCCCGAATGTATGCCACCAGCCGCCCGGCAGCTCTTTTCTATGCTATGGGTATCACCCAGCATTCCCACGGCACCGATAACGTCATCGCCACTGCCAATCTGGCAATGCTCACCGGCAATATCGGCAGACCGGGGAGCGGCATAAATCCCCTCAGGGGACATAATAATGTGCAGGGCGCCTGTGACATGGGCGCTCTCCCCAACGTCTACCCCGGCTATCAGTCCGTCACCAGTCCAGCCATTAAAGAGAAATTTGAGGCTGCCTGGGGTTGCTCCCTGCCGACAACCAAACCGGGGCTGACCGTCACCGAAATTTTCGACGCCGCCTACAACGGGCAAATCAAAGCGGTATATATTATGGGCGAGAACCCGATACTGAGTGAGCCTCAAGCCAAGCACGCTGAAGAAGCCTTGAAAAGGCTTGAGTTCCTGGTCGTGCAGGACTGTTTCCTCACCGAAACAGCACGGCTGGCGCATATTGTATTACCCGGCGTAACCTTTGCTGAGAAGGACGGCACCTTCACCAATACCGAAAGACGGGTACAACGGGTAAGAAAAGCAATCGAGCCTGTAGGCAACTCCATGCCTGACTGGTGGATCACCTGCCAGATCGGACAGAGAACGGGAAGCAACGGTTTTGCTTTCGCCCGTCCTTCCCAGATTATGGATGAGATTGCCCGGCTGACTCCAAGCTATGGAGGCATCTCTTACCGCCGCCTTGAGAAAGGTGGCTTGCAGTGGCCGTGCCCGACCGGAGAACACCCCGGCACCCCCGTCCTCCACACCAGGCAATTCACCCGGGGTAAGGGACAATTTGTCCCCCTTGAGTATAAGCCGCCGGTAGAGCTACCCGATGCTGAGTACCCGCTGCTTCTGACCACCGGCCGCAGCTTGTTCCACTTCCACACCGGCACCCTGAGCCGAAAGGTAAAAGGGCTCAACGTATTTCGGAGTGAAGAGCTGGTGGAAATCAACCCCCGGGATGCCTCAGCGTTAGGTATCGCCGACGGTGACACCATCCGCGTGGTCTCCCGACGGGGCTCAGTGGCTGCCAGAGCTAAATTGACCGGTGTTTCCCCGGTTGGCGTCGTCTTTATGACCTTCCATTTTGCGGAAAGCCCCACCAACCAGCTGACCAGCCCCGCCCTTGACCCGGTAGCTAAAATACCCGAGTACAAGGTATGCGCCGTCAGGATTGAGAAAAACGGCTCTCCCTCAGCATAACAACGCGCCGGTGGTTTCCGCCAACATTACCTAGCTTGCACTGCGGCAGGCGCTGTGATAACCTCAATGTAGCTAGTAGCATGAAAAGAAACGCCATCAGTAAATCCCGCTTGCGCTCGCTTTTTTCCGGGTTAGTGCCACTATTTGTCCTGGCGCACTGTGCCCACCACCTGGTAACTGCTTTGCCAGTGCCGCTCCTGCCTTTTATTCGCGACGAGTTCGCCCTTGACTATACCCGGGCTGGCTTCGTCATCTCAGCATTCGGCGTGGTTTATGGAATCAGCCAGCTGCCCGCCGGGTGGCTCGGCGACCGTATCGGACCCCGTACACTTATCACTATCGGCATCTGCGGCGTGGCGGTAACCGGAATCCTCGTTGGCCTGTCCCAGAGCTATCTGATGCTACTCATCTTTTTAGTGCTGATGGGGATACTGGGCGGCGGCTACCATCCAGCGGCAACAACCATGATATCCGCCACCGTGGCACCGAAGAACCGCGGGCAAGCGCTTGGTTTTCACATGATGGGGGGCAGTGTCAGCTATTTCTTGGCTCCGCTCATTGCGGCAGCTCTTGCCGCCACCCTGGGCTGGCGCAGCCCGTTTATCATACTGGCTATGCCAACCATTGCCTTGGGAATAGTACTTCATATACTCCTGGGACATCGTGTACCTGCAAAGAAAACCAGGCCTGCGGCTCCCGGCCATTATGTTGAGACACCAGCCGCCCCCGGCCACTTGCAGCGACTGGTAACCCTTCTCATTTTAGGCACGTTCACCCAGGCGGTGGTCATCTCTACAGCGTCATTCGTTCCCCTTTTCCTGGTAGATAATTTCAGTATCAGCAAAGAGACAGCCGCCGCCTCTATGTCTTTAATTTATGCGGTCGGACTCCTGGCAGGTCCTCTGGGCGGATACCTCTCCGACCACTTGGGCAGAGTCTCGATTATACTGACAGTTTGCTTTATTTCCGGACCGGTTATTTACTTGCTTAACCTGGTGCCTTACGGCTTCGGTATCGGTATTCTGTTGGTCCTCGTCGGCACGACTATCTACTTCAACTCAACCGTGGTACAAGCCTATATCGCTGACCAAACTTCAGAGCGCCGCCGTTCAACCATACTCGGCATCTATTTCTTCGGTAATATGGAAGGCACTGGCGTCCTAACACCAGTAATAGGTTATCTCATTGACCGTCTCGGTTCCTATCAGAGCTTCACTATCATCGGCGCCGCTCTATTTACGGTGGCCCTTATCAGCTCTATCTTCCTCTGGATTAGCCGGGACTAGCCACTCAAAATAACGGTATCTCAAGCATATCAACCCCTTGACTAAAATGACAACCCGAACAACTTGACGACCATTCACGTAAGTGCTAACATTGAGCAAACTCTGGCTTGGGGCTTGAGGAAATGGTAATGTTTAGGTGGCGTCGTCTACTGGCCGCAGCCGTCATTTCTGCCGTTTTGGTGGCAACGCTCCCCGGGTGCCGTGAGGAACCTGAACCGCCACCGCAAGAACCGGCGGCGGTTGCCACCTGCCCGGCTGAATGCGTGTGCCTGACCGAGGCGGAAGCATCCAGCCAGGGATCAGAACTGTGCCAGGGCAAGAAAATACTGTGCGGGCGTGACGCTGCTGGTAATCCAAAGTATTGCTACCAGAAGTCAGCCAAGAAACCAACAGCACCTCCTCCCCCTCCACCGCCAACACCGTCACCACCACAGGTACCCCAGCAACCACCGCACCCTCCCCCACCCCCACCTGCGCCACTGCCAGCTCCTGCCGCTCCGGGTCTCCCGGGCAGAATAGCAGGCATAGACCCCGCCAAGCCCACGTCCCTGGTTGATTTATTCGGGGCTTTACAGGAACTTGATAAGGCTAAAGATGAAGACTCCGTTTCTGAAGAAGAAGCGGAAGAACTGGAAGACGACCTGAAGTCAAAGTTCAGCGAATGGGTCAAGGAAAGAATTGATGAAATAGACCCGGACAAAGAGTCGGTAAAAGACTTCTTCGACCTTCAGGCAGTTCAGGCAACGGAGGAATACGAGCGGCTTACCGACCCTGAAACCCACAAATACAAAGAAGAGCAGATGACTGAAAAGTTCAGCCAGTGGGTAAGAAACCGCATGGATGACATAGATCCGTCTAAAGTCGACCATCTGAAGTATTTCTTCTGGATGCAGAATATTCAGGCCACCGAAAAATACGAACAGCACACTACTGCTGATGCTCATGAGTATAAAGAGGAGCAGATGGCCGAGAAGTTCAGCGAGTGGGTCAGAAACCGCATGGATGAAATAGACCCGGCGAACGCCGATGATTTAAAGTATTTCTTCTGGATGCAGGATATTCAGGCGACTGGAAAGTATGAGGAGTATGCCACCGCTGAAACCCATGAGTACAAAGAGGAACAGATGGGTGAGAAGTTCAACGAATGGGTCAGGAACCGGGTGGATGAGCTGGACCCTGATGACCCGAATTTCCTGGAAGAACTGGAAAAGTTGCGCGCCATACAGTCTACGGAGAAATATGACAAATATGTCACCATTGAGACCCGTGCTTATAAAAGCTACTTTCTAAAACAGAAGCTTGGCGAGTTTTTTAAGGACCTGGTAGATGCTCTTGCTCCCGGCACTCCCGGCTTTATGAAGGCTGTGGATGATATAACTGCCCTCCAGGACACCGATACGTATCAAACGTACTGCCCGGACGAGGTCAAGCGATACAAGGCGGAGCAATTGAGAGAAAAACTGGCTAAAGAGCCCGGAGAAACGCCCCATGTCGTCGGTACGTTTCCCGAGAGCGGCCAGACTGGCGTCCCGGTTAACCAGTCTATAGTGCTCGCCTTTGACCAGCCGATGGAATTGCCTCTGTTGATGGAAGGCATAGAGGTCTCGCCACCGGTTGATTACGATGTCATTCCGATGGATTATAATCTGCTACTTTTGAAGCCGCTTGTACCTCTTCAGACAGACACGACCTATTTAATTAGCATCAGCCCACCCGCCGCCACCATTGACGGTATGCCACTGGAAAAAAGACATAGGTTCAATTTCACGACCACGGATTTTGGGGATACGCCTCTGGTGGTAGAAACATCGCCCTACGATGGTCAGATTGACGCTTCGGCAGGTCAGAATATTGAAATTCGCTTTAACCAGCCGATGATTCCGTCGTATGTGGAAGAAGCTCTGGAAATCTCACCACACACGGATTACGCTATCACCTGGCTTGAAGGGGATACCGTTGCCCTGTTGCGACCTCTCGGTCCTCTGGAAGCCAACACCACTTATACGGTTGATATCAGCCCCAGGGCAATCTCTACTACGGGGGCACAACTGCGAGACGGTCATAGCTTCCAGTTCATCACGGGGATAGTGCCGGCACCCGGAGTTCTGGGGACGATGCCGCTTGATGGGCAGAAAGGGATTCCATCAAATCACCCGATTCAAATAGTCTTTGACCGTTCAATGGACACCGCCTCAGTGGAAGACGCTCTGGCTATCTCGCCGGACATTGATTATGCCACCGAATGGGTGGAGGCGGATATGGTGCTACGGATAAAACTGCTCACTGAGCTGGCGCCACCTGTACGGTATACGATTCAAATTGACTCGTCGGCCGCCTCTGCGGTTGGCATACCCATGGGGGTAACCTTCAGCATTAGTTTTTCCGCTAAAGACTGATACAGAATCAATATCTTATACCGGTTACGCCCATAAGCCCATGCCGCAAAATGGAACCTGCTATTAAACATCAGCGTTTACCTCGCGCCGTAAAACGTGTTATATTAAGTTTGTGCCGTTCTGGTTAATGCAAGGAGTATTTAAATTAAGGAAGTGAAACCAGATGAGAGGAGGCAGGATGGGATATGTGAGACAGAATCTTTAAAAGCAAACTGACTGAATTCTATTACTGGAGGGACTAAATGAAGAAAAAAACATTAAATCTGCTGGTCAGTATCATTTGTTTATCATTGATACTGGCAATCGCTTTGCCCGTAACAACGGGATGCGGACCTGGCCTGACCAAGATTGGTATAACGCAGATTGTCACTCATCCGGCGCTGGATGCTAACCGCCAGGGCTTTATTGACCAGATGGCAGAAGAAGGCTTCGTTGAAGGGGAAAATGTTGAGTATGACTACCGCACTCCTGAGGGCGACATGAGTATAGCCGCCTCAATCGCTCAGAAGTTTGTCTCGGATAAAGTTGACCTCATCCTCGCCATAGCTACTCCCACCTCTCAAGCCTGTGTGAAAGCAATTGAAGGCACCGATATAAAGTTGGTTTTTGGTTCGGTAACCGACCCTGTAGCGGCGGGATTGGTTGATAGCTGGGATAAACCCGGCGGTAGCGTCACCGGAATCAGCGATTGGGCTGAAGTCGGTACGCAGGTGCAACTGGTTGTGGATATTATACCCGGTGTTAAGAAACTGGGCGTAATCTATAACGCTGGTGAAGTAAACTCCAAGGTACAGGTAGACGAGCTTGAAAAAGTTGCCCCAGGTCTTGGCATAGAGGAGATAGTCAAAGCCACCGCGGCCACGACGGCTGATGTTTTGGCTGCGGCGCAGTCATTGGTGGGGAGAGTTGATGTCATATGGGTTCCCACTGACAATACCGTAGTCTCGGCTTTTGAATCGGTAGTAAAGGTCTGTGAGGATAACGAGATACCGTTATTTGCCGCCGATGTTGCTACCGTGGAGCGAGGTGCTATTGGTACCCCTGGTATTGACTATTACCAGCTGGGCAGGGAATGCGGTCAGGTAGCCGCGCGCATTCTTCAAGGCGAAAATCCGGCTGATATACCGGTTAAGAAAGTGGATATGACAGACTTGTTCTTGAACCCGTCAGCTGCGGAAAGAATGGGCGTTACCATACCTCAGTCCGTGCTGGACACAGCAACCGAAATAGTTGGGGGATAAAACAGCGGCTAATCGATGCCGGAGGTGCGAGTAATCATCGCTTTCTTCGTAACTAGGACCTGCGAGGTAAAATAATATTGGATTTTCTGGGTAGCCTCCTGAGTATAGCCTGCTATGAGGGGTTGGTTTTTGGGTTGGTGGCTATCGGCGTCTATATCACTTTTCGCACGCTTTCCTTCCCTGACCTCAGCGTAGATGGTACTTTCCCACTGGGCGGTGCCATAGTAGCGGTGCTGATTGTTAATGATGTTAACCCTTTTGTCGCCACCCTGGCTGCTTTAGCTGGCGGCATGTCCGCCGGGCTGATAACCGGGTTACTTAATACGAAATTAAGGATTAGCGCCCTGCTATCTGGTATCCTCATGATGGTGGGACTGTACTCGGTAAATCTGAGGATAATGGGCGGAGCCAATATCCCTCTTCTTCGGGAAGTAACCAGTTTTGATGTAATAACGGAACTCATTCCTGCTGCCCATGGCCTAGGGGTGTCAATTATTCTGGTAGCACTAATGGTCCTGATCGTTTTTTTCGCCTTAAACTGGTTCTTGCGGACTGAAATTGGGTTGGCACTGCGAGCCACTGGCGATAATGAACAAATGGTGCGCGGATTTGGCATTGATACCGATAAAACGATATTGCTCGGTTGTGCCATCTCCAACGGTCTGGTGGCTCTGGCTGGTGCTTTGGTAGCCCAAAATCAGGGTTTCAGTGATGTTGGCATGGGGATTGGGATGATTGTACTGGGACTGGCGGCCGTGATAATCGGTGAGGGATTATTCCATCCCAAGGGTATTACTGCCATACTGCTCGCCTGCTTGGGGGGCACTTTTCTCTATCGTTTATTCATAACCATTGCCCTCAGGCTGGGTATGCCGCCGGGCGACTTGAAGTTGGTCACCGCCCTTCTGGTAGTTGTTGTGCTGGCAATACCCTATATAAGGAAAAAAATGCGTAAAGAGTGGCTACCGCCAGCCCAGAGATGGTAACCGGAAAATGAGCACAAACAAAAATCAAAGAATTCTACAACTCAAGAATGTGCGAAAAATATTCGCTCGGGGCACTGTCGACGAAGTGACTGCTCTGGCTGGTATCAAACTTGATGTCCTCGACCAGGATTTTATCACTCTTATCGGCAGCAACGGAGCCGGTAAATCTACCCTGCTCAATATTATCGCCGGCGTCTACCCACCAGAAAGTGGAGGTAAAGTTATTATTCGCGATGGTGATGTAACCAGCCTTGTCGGGTACAGGCGTGCTACCTTCGTGGGCAGGGTATGGCAACAACCCGAGGTAGGGACCGCTGGTCAGCTAACTATCGAGGAAAACCTCTCCCTGGCTATAAAGCGGGGGCAGGCAAGAGGCCTGAAGAGAGCTCTCAGCAAACACCGGAAAAAGCTATTTTGCGAAGAATTAGCTCTACTAGAGCTTGGCCTTGAAAACAGGCTCAAAACACCGGTAAGCACCCTCTCCGGTGGACAGAGGCAGGCTCTGGCTCTGGTTATGGCTACCATCAGTAAACCAGCCATATTGTTGCTTGACGAGCACGTAGCCACTCTGGACCCGAAGACAGCCAAAACTGTTCTTGAGCTGACCGAGAAGATTGTGCAACGAGAGAAAATGACCACCATAATGGTTACTCACAACATGGAGGTCGCCCTCCGTCATGGCAATCGATTGATTATGATGCACAAGGGCAAAATCATCGTCGACCTGGGCGAGGCAGACAAAAAGGCGCTCCAGGTCAGTAACCTGGTAGCAGCATTTGAGCAAGCTGCGGGAGAGGAATTTAACGATGATTCCATACTTCTCAGCCGCAGTGAACACACTTAGAAATTACGTCCCGTCATGCGTGACCCGGCTCTGGCTTTCAGTGAGTAGCCAGTCTGGCTAAAATTCTCTAATCATCTCAATATGCTTTATACCCGCTTCCCAGAAGGGTGAACCCGCTATTTCGAAACCACAGCTTTTGTAAAAATCTATGATTTCGTATTGAGCATGGAGAACCAGCGTTTTGACTTGCTTTTCCCTCAAATCTTTGGCTAAAAAAGATATAATTCTCTTTCCTATTCCCTGGCGGCGGTAAGGAAGCAGGATAGCCATTCTCTCCAGCTTCGCTTGCCCGGCCTCCAGAAAGCGGACTCTGGCGGTACCTATAATTCTTCCTTCTTTTTTGACAACCAAATGCCTCGCTTCATTATCATACCCATCAAAATCCAGATCTTCTGCAATACCCTGCTCTATGGCAAACACCTGCCGCCTGACTTCAAAAGCACCTTCCAACTCCCCCTCATTTTCGACAAATTTATAAGTAAATTCCGCCACGATTATAGTATTATACAACCATGCCGATTTAGACAACAGAGAAGCAATGATGCTTTTAAATTTCTGCTCCGCGAAATACATATAAATGTCTAGTTTTAAGAACCGAAAATTGGTATAATTTCGGAAACCAGGGCTGCCGTCCCAAAAGTATGCTTGAGCCCAGCTCATCATTCAACATTAAATTTAAAAAGTGACAGTGAAGGGAAGCACTATTAACCTGAGACTCTGAATAATCTCTCGCCATAAGGAGGTCGAGATGGAAAAAATCGGCTTAAACAAATTGGACGTGATAACTATTTTTCAGAGAACCCTCGCGGATAGAACCACCGAAGACCCCTTGGTAAATTCTATCGCCATGGCGGTGGGTGAGGTCATTGAAGAGAATAATAAAAGGCTTTCGGATAATATCTTGGAAATCTTAAAAAGAAAGTGAGCAAATTATGCAAGATACACAGATAGCCATGAATCCCAATAAAATAGTTCAATACATTGGGAAGCCGGCAGCAGAGCTTACCAAAGCCGACTTGATTAAATTTATCGAGGATAACGGCATAGGCTCAATTAACTTTCGCTATGTGGCCGGAGACGGCAGATTAAAGACTCTCAATTTTGTGATTAACAGCAAGCCGCAATTAGACCGCCTGCTTTCCGCCGGAGAAAGAGTGGACGGCTCCAGTTTATTCTCTAATATTGACGCCGCCTCAAGTGACTTATATGTCATCCCTCGATATAAAACTGCCTATGTAAACCCGTTCTCTACCATTCCCACGGTGGATATACTTTGCTCTTATTATACCAATGAGGGTGTCAGGCTACCGAGTTCTCCGGAGAATATTGTCTGCAAAGCCCAGGAGGCATTGAAAAACAGCACTGGCTTCAACCTCGAAGCCATGGGGGAGATAGAGTATTACGTTTTGGCTGACCGGCAGTCTTTATATCCCGCCGTGACTCAAAAAGGCTATCATGAATCTTCCCCGTTTTGTAAGTGGGAAATGTTGAGATACGAGGCTATGCAGGCTATCGCTCAGGCGGGAGGAAACATAAAGTACGGTCACTCTGAGGTAGGCAATATTTGCCGGGAAGACCAGGAGATGGAGCAGAGTGAAATCGAGTTTATTCCGGTGCCTATAGAGGATGCCGCCGACCAAATCGTTGTTGCCAAATGGATTTTGAGGATGATTAGCTACAAGTATGGGGTTGTGGTCAGTTTCGCTCCGAAGCTCCTGGTCGGACATGCCGGTAATGGACTTCATATTCATACGAAACTGGTTAAAAACGGGAAAAACATGTTGATTGAAGGTAATAGACTGAGTGATTTAGCGAAAAAGAACATAGCCGGTTATTTAAGTCTGGCGCCTTCACTAACTGCCTTCGGCAATACCATACCGCTTTCCTACCTGAGATTGGTCCCCCATCAGGAAGCCCCAACCAATATCTGCTGGGGTGATAGAAACCGCTCCGTACTGGTAAGGGTCCCCTTGGGATGGCTGAATGTTAAGAATATGGTCAAAGATGCCAACCGTCAGAATATGGAGGAATCCCACGAGTTCTCTGATAACCAGACGATAGAATTTCGTTGCCCTGACGGTTCGGCAAACGTTCATCTGTTACTCGCCGGGTTGGCGGTGGCGGCTCGCTATGGATTGGAGATGGAAAATGCATTGGCACTGGCTGATAAGCTGCATGTGAGTGTAAACGTATTTTCACCGGAGCATAAGAAACTTCGTGACGGACTGCCGCAATTACCTTCCTCATGCTGGGAATCCGCTGAGTGTCTCCTTAAAGACCGGGAAATCTACGAGCGGGACGGTGTTTTTTCTTCTGTGGTAGTTGACGGCATCGTGGAAATGCTTAAGAGTTACAAAGATAAGGACCTGAGTGACCGGTATTATAGCAAGGGAGACCAGATTAAAAATTTAGTCGATGAGTATTTCCATTATTGCTAATGCCGGGCATTAAAGTTTACCCATCAGGGCTTCCTTTTACGAAATCAGCATGGCGTCGCCAAAACTGTAAAAGCGATAGCCGGAGCTTACGGCCTCCTGATAGGCGCGATTGATAAGTTCCTTACCGGCAAAGGCGGTAACCAGCATCAGCAGTGTCGAGCGGGGTAGATGAAAATTGGTAATCAGGGCATCTACCATACGGAACTGGTAGCCCGGCAAAATAAACAGGTTCACCCAACCCCCAAACGGCTGAATTTGAAGCGGATTATCAAGCTGTGCCGCCTGCTCCAGAATTCTCACCGTGGTGGTTCCAGCGCAGATAATTCTTCGTCCTTCCCTCTTGGCTTGGGACAACTGACTGGCCACCGCTTTACCCACCACGCCATACTCGCGGTGAATGGGATGCTCCTGGGGGTCGTCTTCCCTGACCGGGCTGAAAGTATCAAGCCCGATATGCAGGCTGACAAACAGCAGGCGGACACCTTTTTGCTCCAGCCTTTTGAGCAATTCCGGAGTGAAGTGCAGTCCGGCGGTTGGTGCCGCCACGCTGCCGGCTACTCTGGCATAAACGGTCTGATATCGCTCCGGACGGGCCAGGGGCGTTTTAATATATGGCGGCAGGGGCACCTTGCCCAGCTCCATCAGTTGCCCTTCGTCAGAAAAACGTATCACCTTGACACCACCACCCCCCTCCCCGATTACCTCAGCCAGTACTTTGGTCGGACTATTCCCCTCGGCATCGTTAATGATATCAACCCTGGTGCCGGCATGAAGTCGCTTGCTGCGCTTGACCAGGGCCTCCCAGACGTTGGCTTCAAGCCGGCGCAGCAGCAGAATTTCCACCTTTCCCCCACTGTCAACTCTCCTCCCGTTAAGGCGAGCCGGGATAACACGGCTATCATTGAATACCAGGACATCGCCATCCTGTAAATAATCAATAATGTCAAAAAACCGGCGGTGCGCTACCGAACTCTCACCACGATTTACAATCATAAGCCGTGAGTGGTCTCTCGGCTCCACCGGTGTTTGCGCGATAAGTTCCGTGGGAAGATTATAGTCAAAATCAGCCGTTTTCATAACTCGTCCGACCACTCATTAACAAAAGGCTAACCACAGAGACATAATAGAGGAAAATTACTGCCGGGTAAAGGTAGCGGCACTGATTCGGGAAGGAGTCGTTTTACCGGTCCTTTCCCGGCATCTCAGAGAACGGGCCTGGGCATCAGCCCCGCCTTCTCAACAATGTCCGGGACAATGTCCTCCCAGCCCACCGCCATAATGTGGATGCCATGAACCCCGGGTATCTCCTTGAGTTGCTCGATGATTTCAAGTATTAGCCTCACTCCCTCTTCCTTGGCGCTCGCCGCCTTCTCCATCCTGGTTACTATTTCGTCGGGAACGATTACCCCGGGAACATAGTCCCTCATATAGCGTGCCATACCGGCTGACTTGATGGGTATTACCCCGGCCAGGATATGCGTCTGCTTATCCAGGCCCCGTTCGGTAGCCATCTCCATCCATTTCGCAAACCGGGCGACATCATAGACTGCCTGAGTTTGAATGAAGTCGGCACCGGCTTTCACTTTCTTTGCCAGCCGGATTACCCGGAATTCAAAGGGGTCAGCGAAGGGATTGGCCGCCGCACCGATATACAGGGGCACTTCCCCGGAGATATCATCGCCAGAAAGGAACTTCTTCTCATCGCGCATTTTACTCATAACCTGAACCAACTGAATGGAGTCAATATCAAAGACGCCCTTGGCGCTGGGATGGTTACCAAACCGCTGGTGGTCACCGGAAAGGCAAAGGATATTACCGATGCCCAGGGCTACCGCGCCCAGCATATCAGCCTGAATTGCCAGCCGATTCCTGTCCCGGACCACCATCTGCATCACCGGGTCAATGCCCTGCTGCTTCAACAGCATGCAGCCAGCCAGGCTGGACATGCGCACAATAGCCGTCTGATTATCGGTTACATTAACCGCATCACAGCAGCGATGCAGTATCTCACCCTTTCCCTGTATTGCTGCGGCGCTCGTGCCCTTGGGTGGGCCGGCTTCGGCGGTAACGGCAAACCTCCCGCTCGTCAAAACTTTTTCCAGATTGGTTCCTGCCTTCATCTCCGTTGCCTCCTATGAGGTACTGGTGCACTCAGCCTCAATGTCAACCTTTCGCGGCCCCCCGGACACACTCACCCCCCAGTCTTTCACCGGCTCAATCTCCTCCAGCTCGTCTAATCGGCCCATTTCGCTCAGGCGGTCGTAAATCATCTGCCAGGCGCAGGGTATATCCGGTGATACCTCGCACTTGCCCCCCGACGAGCCACCGCAGGGCCCGTTCAGCAGTCCCTTGGCGCATCCGACCAGAGGGCATATGCCCGCCGTCCGCCCCAGCACACAACTGCCGCACTGCAGACAGACCTCGGTAAAATGTCCCGGACTCTCCTCCATGCCGATAAACAACGTGTTCAATGCCGGGTAAACCGGCTTGGACTCTTTAAGATGCAGATTTATCGTTTGCACGCCAATAGCACAGGTCATCGCCAGAACGCAATCGGCAGCCGTAATACGTTCGGCTTCTTCCTGAAGCGCATACTTGGTCAGTTCGTCACAGGCGGTGGGAATTACCATCCACCCGGTAACCTGCTTACCGCCGGCTTCAAGTTTACCCTTCATCTCCAGGACTTCAGATTTCCCGCCGGTATGGCACAGGGTAGCGCAGGTGCCGCAGCCGATGATATAGACCTTCTGGCATTTCTCAAGATAGCGCCTAATTTCTTCGGCTGGTTTTTGTGCCGTAATTGTTTTCATTATTGCACCTCCTTAACCTCTTGCGACCCGGCTCTCATAAGCCTCCCTGAAATACTGTAACGTATCCATTACCACATTCGGGGCCGCTTGCCCCAGACCACACAGAGAAGAAAGCATCATCACGCTGGATAAGTCCTCCATATCTTTGATTTCTCTCTTTGCCCCCTCACCGTGGTGGAACCTGTCCAGTATTTCCAGCATCACCTCGGTTCCCTGCCGACCAGGAGTACATTTACCGCAACACTCTTCCGTCAGAAACTCCATAGTGCGATAGACGATATCTATCACGTCCCGGCTTTCGTCAAAGACAATAACCGCGCCGGCACCGAGCACGGTCTCAAAAGCGAGCGGGGTATCTATCATGGCATAGGGCAAAACCCTTCCGGTAGCGCCCCCTATCTGAATCATCTTGATGTTCTTGGCTATAGCCAGCTCCTCGACCAGTTCCCTGAGCGGGCTTCCCAGCACCAGCTCATACACCCCGGGTTTCTGCACGTCACCGCTCACCGAGAATACTTTGGTGCCTTTGCTCCGCTCCGTTCCCATCTTGCTGAACCAGTCAGCGCCATTAAGCATAATTTGAGGTATGTTCATCAGGGTCTCAACGTTATTGATTATGGTCGGTTTGCCCCGCAAACCCACCGTGGTGGGAAAAGGTGGCCGATAGCGAGATTCGCCCCTTTTGCCTTCAATGGAATCCATTAAAGCCGACTCCTCGCCACAGATGTAGGCGCCCGCCCCCTCCCGTATCTCGATATTGAAACCGTCCAGATACCCGTGTTGTTTGGCTTGATTGATGGCGTTTTGCAGCAAATCAAAGAGGTGGTGGTACTCGGCACGCAGATAGATATAGCCCTGCTTTGCCCCGATAGCGTAGCCGGCAATTGCCATAGCTTCCACTAGAGTGAACGGGTCTCTCTCCAGAATGTACCTGTCCTTGAATGTCCCCACCTCACCTTCGTCGGCATTGCAGATGACGTACTTCTCATCACCGGGCGTGCTTCTCGCCCCCGCCCACTTTACGCCGCAGGGAAAGCCAGCCCCTCCCCGACCCCTCAGCCCCGATGCCTTTACTTCACCGGTCGCGTCCTCCGGGGTCATCTCCTGCCTGACTTTGCCCAGGGCTTTGAAGCCATCTTTCTCAAGATAGGTATTAATGTCTCTCGGGTCGATGACTCCGCAATTCTTTAAGACAACCTGCTGCTGCGGCACCTGACCGCCTCCCTATCAAAATCAAACCTTATTTATAGCTTTGCAAAATCTTGGCTATCTTCTCCGGCGTCAAATCAACATGCGCATCACCGTTAACCATCATCGCCGGTGCCCGGTCGCAGAGACCGATGCAGTTGGTCAGCCGGAAGGAAAACCGGCCGTCGGCGGTGGTCTCACCGGGTTTAATGCCAAGCTCTCTCTCCACGGTTTCAATTATCATCTGGCAATTCTTGAGGTAGCAGGGCAGGCTTTTGCAAATTCTGATGACATTCCTGCCCAGCGGTCGGGTAGAGAGAAAGGAGTAAAAGCTGGCTACCCCGTACACTTCATTTATCGGCATATCCAGATATTCGGCCAGCTCGGCCATAGTCTCCTCCGGCACATAACCGAATTTGGCCTGCGTTTCTTTTAGCCGCACCAGCAGCTCTTCCCGTCCTCGGGGCGGTACCGTAATGGCTTCCCTGTTCATTTCTCTCAGCCTCTGATGAATAAAGCCTTTTCTGCCCTCTCTTCCCCGGCCTTCCTCGGTTTGCTCAATGCCCCCGATGGGCACAGCGCAATGCACTCATCACAATCCCGGCACGCTTCTTTATCTATCGGCTGGTCACAGCCGAAGATGACCTTGGTGTCAAAACCCCGGTAGGCGATGCTGAACATCTCCTTTCCCTTCAGGTTCTGGCAGGCAATGACACAGCGCCGGCACAGGACGCATTTGGACATATCACGAACAATATAGGGGTTTTCATCTTCCACGGGATAATAATGCTTCCTGGCTCTGAAACGAGGCAGCCCTACCTCCAGGTCAGCGGCAATTTTGCGTAGCTCACAGATATTGGCTTTATCACAAATCAAGCAGGAATCGGGGTGGCTGGCCAGCATCAGCTCAACCAGTATCTTGCGCGTCTCCAGAACTTTAGCCGAATGGGTATAGACGACCATCCCTTCGGTGACGGGAGTATGACAGGAACCGACCAGAGTCCGGGAGCCTTCTACCTCAACGACGCAGAGTCGGCAGGCGCCGATAGGCGGTAAACCCGGTACATAACAGAGCGTGGGAATTTCAATGCCGTTTTCTTTGGCGACTTCCAGAATGGTCGCTCCTTCACTTCCGCTGACCTGGGAGCCATTTATGGTCAGATTTATCTTCTTTCCCATTTTATTTGAGCAATGTTACCACAAAGCTATTCATTCAGCAAGATTAGGCTGATAGAATTTTTATCACCTATCTTTAATGACCGTTTGCCGTTATCATCGCTGCCATGCTAAACTGGAAAGACCTGAATGAAAATACTGTTAACCAATGATGACGGCATACTGGCGGAAGGGCTATGGACATTAGCCAGGGAGCTCAAAAACATCGCCCAGGTAATAGCCGTCGCTCCAGATAGAGAGCAGAGCGCCGCCGGGACCGCCGTTTCCCTCTGGCAGCCATTGAGAGCCAGAAAAGTTACCCCGGTGGTGCCCGGAGTGGAAGCCTACGCCGTTGAGGGCACCCCGTCAGACAGTGTCATCCTGGCTCTGGGCAGTCTGGCTAAAGATAAGGTGGACCTGGTCATTTCCGGCATCAATCAGGGTCTCAATCTGGGTGAGGACGTGCTTATCTCGGGAACCGTGGGCGCCGCTTTGCAGGGTTACCTGCACGGCTTCCCCGCCCTTGCCATCTCAACCGCCCGGGAAAACAGCCTTCATCTGGATATCGCCGCCAGGCTGGCTGCATTACTCGCTCAAAAAATTACATCTCGTCCCCTGCCGTCAAATATTTTCCTCAATGTTAACCTGCCCGGTTTACCATTAACCGAAATAGGCGAGGTTCAGATTACCCGCTTGACCAGCGAAAGCCATGTCAACACCGTTGAAGAAAGAGACGATGGTAAAAGCAAATACTACTGGCTGGTGCGCCAGAGAGTTACTCAAAATACCGATTCAAAAACAGATGTATGGGCAATAGAACACGGAAATATCTCCATCACGCCGCTGTCCACCAACCTGTCCGGCAAACTGCCGCCCTCCATACTGGATAACCTGTGCTCTGAGCTTTTTCGCGGGCTAAAAAGTACTGACCGGTAGGCTTTGATGGCACATTACATTGGCATTGACATTATAGAAATAGCTCGCATTAACCAAGCGATAACTCGCTGGGGAGATTCCTTCCTCCACCGGGTTTACACCGACTCTGAGCTTGAGCGATACCGCAAAAAGCCTTCCTCGCTGGCGGCACGCTTTGCCTGCAAGGAAGCCGTTATGAAGCTCCTTGGCACGGGGAAAAATGGCATTCGCTGGCGTGATATTGAGACTCTCTCTTATCCCGGCGGTAAGCCTCTGGTCAATCTTTACGGCGGGGCACAAAGTAAAGCCAGCGAGCTGGGACTGAAAGAAATCGCCGTCAGCCTTTCTCACTCCAGGGAACACGCCGTCGCTTCGGTTGCCGGCATAGCGGAAACAAACCACGCATAGCTTGTTCCCTATCTTGGTGAACTAATATTATGTCAAGCTTTAATGGTGTAAAAGCTTCTCCGGTGATTACAGCGCCCCCGCTCACCCCCTTTGACATCCGAACTCAAAGCTGATAACTTTTATCCAGTAAACAAATGAAAGAACAGAACGGAAAATCAGCACCAGAAGAACCGGTATCGTTCCGCTGGCAATACATCGCCCTGCCCGTCGCCATTCTTCTCCTGTCTTCAATTCTCACTGCTTACTTCTATCACCTTCTCCCCGGCGATGTCGCTTATCACTTTAAAGATGGCTTACCGGATAAATGGACGAGCCGCGGCGCTCTGATTGCCTGGACGCTAATACCGCAATTTTTCTGTGTTCTGCTGGCTATAGCCATCGTCTGGGCAATGACAAAACTGGGCACCCGGTCCCAGCAAACCGCCAGCAAATGGGTGAGAAAAATGCTATCTCTCATGGGCAACATGGTTGCCCTGCCTCAAATCATTCTCGGCTTTGCAATGCTCGCTATTTTCAGCTACAATTCCTATCAGATACATCTTATGCCCTTGTGGATATTCGCCTTGATTGTCATGGTATTGGGAGGAATTATTCTCGGCATATTTTTTATTTCCGCCTTCCTGCAGGTTACGAGGACGAATCGAGGCAACATACGATAGAAGTTTCAAGGAGTTATCGTAATGGCCGAGCAATCATCCGGCAAGGTTAGTATGGAGAAGCTCGTCTCGCTGTGCCAGCGGCGAGGCTTTATTTTCCCCAGCAGTGAAATCTACGGCGGGCTGTCCAGCTGCTGGGACTACGGGCCGC
>CAZWYS010000010.1:0-32107 GCA_964638295.1 uncultured Dehalococcoidaceae bacterium | reverse complement strand
AGTGGCACCAGCACAAAGGCTCTCTCGGTCAGTTTGGGGTGGGGGATAATCAGCTTCGGGGTCTCAATTACTTGCTCCCCATAGAGCAGAATATCAATGTCAATGGGGCGAGATGCCCCTGATTTGCCAGTCCTGCCCAGCTTGTTCTCAATTCCCTTAGCCAGAGCCAGCAGTCCTTCCGGTGCCAGCCGGGTGTAAGCTTGGCACACCATATTGAGAAAGCGGGGCTGGTCGGCATTGCCTATCGGCTCGGTATCATATATGGATGAGACTTTTCCCATCCGTAACCTCTGTGATAAGAAATCCAACGCCTTGTCCAGGTTCTCTTGTCGGTCACCCATATTTGAGCCAAGACCAAGATATACCATTACTGCTTCAGTCACCAGTTGTCCTCCTTGAAAATCTTCGGTCACCAGAAACCTGCTCCTTATTTTAGCACCTTCTTACCGCTTAGCAAAAGTGATGTATAACTGTATGTGCATCTCAACTGTTTGGTATTGAGAATTTACTGCGAACGTGTTTGATTTGTCTACAGGCCGGTGTTACTATTGTAATAGGCTGAGAATTAGTGTAAAGCACTTCGTATTGCGGAGGGTTGTATTGTGGAAAGTGATAGCTCTCACGCCCCTATCGAGCGGAATATAGCAATAGAACTGGCACGCGTTACTGAGGCAGCAGTACTGTCCGCTGCCCGCTATATGGGCACCGGTAACGAGAAACTGGTTGACCAGGCTGCGGTTGACGCCATGCGGGTCGCCCTGGGACACGTAAGTATGGATGGGGTAGTAGTAGTTGGGGAGGGAGAAAAGGATAATGCCCCCATGCTATACATCGGGGAGCGCATAGGTGATGGCTCTGATTTGAAGGTGGACATTGCCGTCGACCCTATAGATGGTACTGCTCTCCTGGCCAGGGGTCTTCCTGGAGCGATTTCGGCGGTGTCCCTTTCGGAGCGAGGTGCCATGAACTGTCCCCAACATGTGGTGTACATGGAAAAAATTGCGGTAGGTTGGGAAGCGCGGCATGCCATTGATATTAATGCTTCTGTGAAGAAGAACCTGAAAAATATCGCCAGGGCTCTAAAAAGAGATACAGGCGAGGTGACCGTTGTGCTTCTGGATAGACCGCGCAATGAGAAGTTATTATCCGAGATTCGGTCTCTTGGCTCCCGGGTTAAACTCATCACTCACGGCGATATTGAGGCCAGCATACAGGCAGCTTTAAATTACGGTGGAGCGGACGTACTCATGGGAATCGGCGGCGCACCGGAGGCAGTGCTTTCCGCGGCTGCCATTTCCTGTATCGGCGGTGCTATTCAGTGTAAGGCATGGCCTCGCAGCGAACAGGAGCGCGATGCAGCTCTGGCCGCAGGCATTGACTTGGGTAAGGTCTACCTGACTGAAGATTTGGTAGGGAGCGGAGATGTGTTTTTTGCGGCTTCTGGCGCAAGTAGCGGCGACCTGCTGAAGGGGGTGCGTTACTTCAGTGGAGGCGCTCAAACACAGTCCCTCGCTATGCGTTCGCACTCTGGCACTGTACGATGGATTGACTCTATTCATAATTTCAGACGTATGGACAAGATGCATTTCTAGGGCTAGCTAGCCCGGCTTCTTAATATTGGCCTGGCATCGCTGTCATTTTGGCTGTAATCACCTGTGCTGGTAAGTATTCTCCACGGGTAGTTTGGCTGTAGAATAGGCACTGTGGTATGATTATTATGTCTATCGTTCTGGTAAAGGCGGAGTGGCTTTGAAAGAGGAACTGGAAAAACTGACCCGATTGGAAAAAGAGACAAAGGTTGGTGGCGGCGAAAAGCGCATTCAGCAGCAGCATGCCGCCGGTAAGCTTACCGCGCGGGAGAGGGTTGACCTTCTCTTTGACCCGGGCACCTTCCAGGAACTGGATTTATTTGTCCGGCACCGCTGCACTAACTTTGGCATGGATAAAGTTTCTATTCCGGCCGATGGCGTGGTTACTGGCTATGGTAAGGTGAACGGCCGTACCGTTTGTGTTTTCTCTCAGGACTTTACGGCTAAGGGTGGCACTCTGGGAGAAATGCATGCTAAAAAGATATGCAAGGTTATGGATTTGGCGATGAAAATAAAAGCGCCTATGGTCGGTTTACTTGATAGTGGCGGGGCTCGCATTCAGGAGGGAATAAACGCCTTAAACGGCTACGGCAGCATTTTCTTCCGTAACTCCTGCGCCTCTGGAGTTATTCCCCAGATATCGGCGATTATGGGACCGGCGGCCGGTGGGGCGGTCTACTCACCAGCCATGACTGACTTTGTTTTTATGGTGAAAAAGACGAGCTATATGTATATCACTGGCCCTGATGTGGTTAAGGCAGCTACCAGTGAGGAGATAGGTGACGAGGAACTGGGTGGCGCCATGGCACACAGTACCAAGAGTGGTGTGGCTCAGTTTGCCTGCGATAATGACCAGCAGTGCATTGAAGAGATAAAGAGGCTGCTTGGCTACCTGCCGCAGAGTAATGAAGATAAGCCGCTTGACATAACACCAGACGATGCTCCTGACCGTACCGCCCCGGCTCTGGATGATATCATACCGGAGGAATCGTATAAAACGTATGACATGAAAACGGTCATTCGGGCTATCGTGGATAACGGCGAATTTCTTGAGCCGTCCCGGCAGTATGCCCCGAATATAATTACCTGTTTCGCACGCTTAAACGGACACGTCATCGGCATTATTGCCAGCCAGCCCAATTACCTTGCTGGTTGCCTTGACATTAATGCCGCCGACAAAGCCACCAGATTTATCCGCTTCTGTGATGCTTTCAACATTCCTTTATGTACTATCGCTGATGTCCCCGGCTATCTTCCCGGTAGCCATCAGGAGTGGGGAGGTATTATCCGGCATGGTGCCAAGCTACTGTGGTGTTACGCCGAGGCAACGGTTCCCAAGATAACTTTGATTACTCGCAAGGCTTATGGCGGAGCCTACATTGCCATGTGCAGTCAGAGTTTGGGGGCCGACTATACCCTTGCCTGGCCTAAAGCTGAAATCGCCGTCATGGGTGCGGAAGGTGCTGCTGCCATCATCCACCGCCAGGAAATCAAGGCGGCGGCTGACCCTGCCGCCTTGGAAAGAGAAAAAATTGAAGAATATCGCCAGCTATTCTATAACCCTTATGTCACTGCCAGTATGGGCTACATCAATGCCGTTATTCGTCCTCGCGATACTCGCCCGACCATAATTGCTGCTCTTGAGGCGCTGCGCAATAAAAAGGAGACTCGCCCGGCAAAGAAACACGGCAATATCCCGATGTAAGCTTTTGCTGGACTTTTGGTTTTCCTTGTTTCAATTTTTAATGGGAGTTTTAGAGTGCATGGGCAAGACATTAGCTGAAAAAATACTGAGCGAAAAGTCCGGCAGTAATGCCCGGACAGGAGATATTGTTATTGCACAGGTGGACCTCGTTTTTGTTCAGGATACCACCGGGCCGCTAACTCTAAGGCAATTTCAGGCGAGCGGTTTCAAAAGTTTAGCCAAACAGCCAAAAACTGTCCTGTTTATTGACCATGCGGTTCCCAGCCCCAATCAGGCGCTGTCCAATGACCACCTGTTATTGCGCCGTTTTGCCCGGGAGACCGGTGCTATTATGTCTGACATTGGCGAGGGCGTTTGCCATCAACTGGTCGGCGAATCTTTAGCCCGCCCCGGCGATGTCGTCGTTGGCTCTGATTCACATACGGTCACTGCCGGCGGGCTGGGCGCTTTTGCCACTGGCATGGGCTCCTCTGACGTGGCGGTTGCCATGGGGCTGGGCAAGACCTGGTTCCGCGTACCGGAAAGTGTCCGGGTAGTGGCTTCTGGTAGTTTCCAGAAAGGTGTCAGTGCCAAAGATTTCATTCTTCATCTTATCGGGCGGATTGGCGCTGATGGTGCCACTTACCAGGCGCTTGAGTTTGGCGGTGACGCGGTTGCCGGAATGTCTATGTCGCAGCGCTTCACCATCGCCAATATGGCGGTAGAGGCGGGTGCCAAAGTCGGCCTTTTCCCGGCCGATGAGATTACCAGGGATTACCTAATCGCACAGGGACGGGGTGATCACTATCAGCCGGTTTCTCCCGACGCTGACGCTCTCTATGAAAAAACCATTACTATTGATGTGGTTGAGCTTGAGCCTACCATAGCCAGACCCCACACGGTTGACAATACGGCTCTGGTCAGAGAGCTTAAGGGGACTAAAATCCAGCAGGTAGTTATCGGTACCTGCACCAATGGGCGACTGGAAGACCTGGCAATAGCGGCTAATATCTTGCAGGGGAAAAGGTGTTACCCCGGAACCAGGCTGGTAGTTGCCCCGGCGTCACGGCAGGTCTTGCTTGAGGCGATAGAAGCGGGTTATATCCAGATTTTGATTGAGGCTGGCGCTGCTGTCCTGCCGCCTGGCTGTGGACCGTGCCTCGGTCTTCATCAGGGGGTGTTGGGTGATGGGGAAGCCTGCCTGTCCACCTCTAACCGTAACTTTAAAGGGCGCATGGGCAACCCGGAGGCTTTTGTCTATCTGGGCAGCCCGGCTACAGCCGCAGCTACGGCTATAACCGGGGAAATCACTGACCCCAGAGAGGTAATGTAGTGCTTAAAGGAAAAGCGTTCAAATTTGGCGATGGCATTTCCACCGACCATATCATTCCCGGTCGATATGCCTCCCTCCGAAGCGACCTCCCCGAGCTGGCGAAGCATGTGCTGGAAGATGCCGACCCTGCTTTTGTTTCCCGGGTAAAGGCGGGCGACTTTATTGTTGCCGGCAATAATTTTGGTCTTGGTTCCAGCCGGGAGCATGCTCCTCTGGTTATCAAGATGGCCGGGGTAAGTGCCTTACTGGTGAAGTCAGTCGCCCGAATATTCTTCAGAAATGCCATTAACCTGGGACTGCCGGTATTAATCTGTGATACCGATGGTATTGATGATGGCGATGAGCTGGAGATAGATTTGACCGCAAGTATGGTGAGAGATATAACCAGTGATAAACAGTTCACCTTTGGTAAAATTCCTGAAGTAATGCTCCGTATCCTTGACGAGGGTGGGCTTATCCCTTATATTCAGAAATATGGTGATTTTAAGCTATAGTTGAGGAGTTGAGTTAATGGCTTATAATGTTACTCTTATTCCTGGTGACGGCATCGGACCTGAGGTCACCGAGGCGACGAAACGGGTTTTGGAGGCGACCGGCGTTTCTTTCCGCTGGGATTTAGCTTATGCCGGGGCAGAGGTTATGGAAAAATATGGCACCCCCCTCCCCAAATCGGTGCCGGAATCAGTGAAAAAAAATAAAGTGGCGCTTAAAGGACCGGTTACCACCCCGGTAGGCACTGGTTTTCGGAGCGTTAATGTTGCCCTGCGCAAAGAGCTGGACCTTTATGCTTGTGTCCGTCCATGTAAGACTTACGCTGGAGTTCCTTCACGCTATAAGGATGTGGACATTGTGGTCATCCGGGAAAACACGGAAGACCTCTACGCTGGCATTGAACTTGAAAAGGGAACACACGAAGCGGCTGAGCTTATCAAGCTGGTTGCTGAGGCAAAGGGGGATACTATCAGGGAAGACTCAGGCATCAGTCTGAAGGTGATTTCGGAGACGGGTAGCCGGAGAATCGTCAAGTTTGCTTTTGTCTATGCCCGTACTTATGGAAGAAAGAAGGTAACCGCCATTCACAAAGCCAACATTATGAAATTCTCCGATGGTTTATTCCTGGCGGTTGCCCGGGAAGTAGCCAAAGAATACCCGGGTATTGAATTTGAAGATAGACTGGTAGATAATATGACCATGCAGCTGGTAAAAAAACCACAGCGGTTTGATGTCGTGGTGGCGCCCAATCTTTATGGAGATATCCTCTCCGATTTATGCGCCGGGCTGGTTGGGGGTTTGGGGGTAGCTCCCGGAGCCAATATTGGTGATGAAATAGCGGTCTTTGAGCCGACGCATGGCAGTGCCCCGAAATATGCCGGGCAGAACCGGGTCAACCCTATGGCTATGATGCTCTCCGGAGTGATGCTGCTTCGCCATCTAGAGAAAACAGAAGCTGCCGATAGGTTAGAGAAAGCTATCGCTGAGGTTATCGCCGAGGGCAAGAACGTTACTTATGATATGAGGCTTGATGGTACCCAGGGAGTCGGTACTTCGCGGGTAGCTGACGCCGTTATTGACAAACTATAAGGGGGTGAGTCAGATAAGCCCCAAATTGAAAGAAATTAAAGTCAGTGACATTACTGAAGCTGTTGCCCAGCTCTGCGAGCGGGCTAATTTTGAGCTTGATGAAGACGTGTTAGCCATGCTGAAGCAAGCGCAGCAGACTGAGGAATCCCCGCTGGGTAAAGAAGTCCTGGGGCAGATTATTGAAAATGCCCGCATTGCGGAGCGGAAAAATCTGCCTTTATGTCAGGACTGCGGCACGGCAATAGTTTTTCTTGAAATAGGTCAGGATACTCACATTGCTGGTGGTGACCTGTCTGCCGCGGTGACCGAAGGAGTGCGCCAGGGCTACACCGAAGGCTATCTACGCAAATCTATAGTCAGCCAGCCATTCTCGGCAAGGAAAAACACCAAGGATAATACCCCTCCCGTCATTCATACTGAAGTTGTACCCGGTGACCGGCTTAAAATTGTTTTTCTGCCTAAAGGCGCCGGTGCCGAGAACATGACCCGGCTGGCCATGCTGAAACCGGGGGATGGCCGGGAAGGTATTATTGATCTGGTGGTGAGAACCGTTGATGAGGCTGGTGCCAACCCCTGCCCACCGCTGATTATTGGCCTGGGTATCGGTGCTACTGCTGAAGGGGCGATGCTGCTGGCGAAAAAGGCATCGTTGCGTCCGGCAGGCAAGCCAAATGCTGTTTCGGAAGTAGCTGAACTTGAAAAAGAGCTTCTGTCTCGCATTAACGATTTGGGTATCGGACCGATGGGCCTGGGTGGAAGAACTACTGCCCTGGCGGTGCACGCTGAGGTTTGGCCAACCCACATTGGCTGTCTGCCAGTAGCCATTAACTTTCAATGTCATTGCGCTCGCCACAGGGAGGTTGTGCTTTAGATGGAAGCGATACAGATTACCTCACCGCTTGATGCTAAAACAATAGAAGAACTGACTGTAGGCACTAAAGTGCTGATTTCCGGGGTTATCTATACGGCTCGTGATGCTGCTCACCAGCGCCTTGTTCAGGCTCTGGGTAAGAGCAAGAAGCTGTCCTTTGGCCTTAGAGGACAGACTCTATATTATGCCGGACCATCTCCCGCCCGACCTGGTCGGATTATTGGTTCCATTGGCCCCACGACCAGTGACCGCATGGATATTTATACGCCCCGCCTCATTGCCGCTGGAATCAGAGCCATGATTGGCAAAGGCAGTCGCTCGGCAGAGGTGCGAGAGGCTATGCAGAAGTATAAGGCAGTTTACTTCGTCACTACCGGCGGCGCTGGTGCCCTGTTAGCCCAGTCCATTAAGAAGGTAGAGGTTATTGCCTATGATGATTTGGGCACTGAAGCTGTCCGGCAACTCACTGTTGACAACTTCCCGGCGATTGTCGCCAACGATATTTATGGGGAGGACCTGTTTGAGCAGGGTAAGGCCCAATACCGGAGAGAGAGACAATGACGGATTGCGTTTTCTGTCAGATCGTGGCCGGTAAAATACCCAGTGAAACCCGGTATCAGGATGAAGATGTGATTGCCTTCCGTGACATTAATCCTCTGGCACCAACCCACATACTAATCATACCGAAGAAACACATTCCTTCTCTTACCCACCTGACTGATGCCGAGGCGTCTCTTATTGGACATATGGTCAGGGTTGCCAATCAGCTGGCAAAGGATGAAGGCATTGCCGAAGGTGGCTATCGCCTGGTAATTAACAGTGGTGAACAGGGAGGTCAGATAGTACCTCATCTCCACATGCATCTTCTGGGCGGGCGAAGACTGGCCGATAGGTTGTGCTAATCAGTTTTCGGTTGTCCCTTTTGGTACTCCAGGTAGGTGAGCAAACCAGCGATGCTTTTGGCGTCACAAAGGCTGCCCGAGGCAATGAGACCGGGAATCTGAGCAATCGGCAGCCTGACTAAACTGATTTCCTCGGTGTCTTCGGCATGCAACTGGCTGGGAATCAGGTCCGTAGCCAGATAAAGATAGAGATATTCACTGCAATAGCCCGGTGTTGAATAGAATCCGCCCAGTCTTCTTAGCTTTCTCGGCATATAGCCGGTCTCCTCGCGCAGTTCACGGCGGACCGCATCTTCTGGTTCCTCACCAGGGTCAATGCCACCGGCCGGTATTTCCAGTAATTCTTTTTCTACTGGCTTGCGAAATTGCTTCACGAACAGGATATTGTCATCAGCGTCAATGGCAACAATAACCACGCAGTCACTGTGCTCCACAATCTCTCTTGTCGTTTGCCGACCGCTGGGCATCTGCACGGTATCAACCCTTAGCTTTACCGCTCGTCCGTCGTAGATTAATTGACTGGCTAGTGTCTTCTCTCCCAAACTTAGACCTCCAGGTTACAGACAAGAGCTACCTCATCACAATCAGGGAATTTGGGACAGCGGTAGCACTCCGTCCAGACCTTGCGTGGCAACTGCATTTTGTCTACCTGGGCAAAGTTGAACTTTTCAAAAAACCCTGGCTGGTAAGTCAGGCAGAAAACAGTGGCAATGCCAAGCTCCTCGGCTTCCTTGAGGCAAGCTTTTATCAGCTGGGCACCGGCGCCTTCTCGCTGGCTGTCCTCGGCTACAGCGACCGACTTTATTTCGGCCAGGTCTGCCCAGCTAACGTGTAGTGCCGCACAGGCAATTACTCGCTCGCCGTCTCGAATGACAAAGAAATCCCGTATATTTTCATATAGCTCACTCAGCGAGCGGGGTAGCATCTCACCCTTATCGGCAAAGCGGTTAATCATCTGGTGCATCTGGGGCACATCCTGAATTTTGGCTTTTTCTATCTGGTTCAATCTACTGCTTTCCTTTCAGTTTTTGCTCTAGAGAGCGATAAAAAGAGTCCTGGGGATGAATTCTCAGAAATCTAACCGTATTCGGGCTGTGTTTCACCGTGACGGTGGCACCGTCGGCTAAAGGTAGATTTATGTGGCCATCAATGCTTAGTGTCGTCTGGTGAACTGCCTTAACGTGTAATTGGACTATGGTAGTAGCGGTCAATACCAGCGGGTAAGCCGAGCTCAGGTGGGGAGTTATTGGTACCAGTAGAAAGTCCTTGGCTTGGGGATAGAGAATAGGTCCCCCCGCCGCCAGCGAGTAACCGGTACTGCCCGTAGCGGTAGCTATAATCATACCGTCAGCTCTATAGGTAGCTAGATATTGCCCGTCAAGGCTGGTTTCAATGCGTACCAGCCGGGCGATTGCCCCCCGTGCCACGACAATATCATTTAAGGCGTGGAAAATGCAGGGTGGTTCCGTATCCGTAGCCGAAAGTTCTGCTTCAAGCATGGCTCGCTCATCAATCCAGCCTTCCCCGGCCAGCAAATGAGGTAATTGCTCCAGAGCTTCATCAGCACTAAGTTCGGTCATAAAGCCTAGATTGCCCAGGTTTATTCCGGTAATAGGGGTTGTTGCAGGGACTGCCGCTTGAGCCGCCCGCAGAATGGTGCCATCGCCGCCAACACTGAGCATCAAATCAGTGTTATCTAGCTGAGCCCCGGCCTTTTCCCCTTCCCACGCCGAACATAGCCAGACGGTAATACCATTGGCGACTAAGAAGTCCTGTAATTGCTTGGCTTTAGTATAGGCAGCTTCAATCAAGGGATGATAGAGAATACCGACTTTGTTCACTGCTGCATCCTGCCTTTATTAGTCAGATGAAAATCATAACTCAAGAGGGAATACAAAGGAAGTGTAACAATTACTGCCTTAAAGTGTCAAGCTGGAGAATATTATGCCCGACATGTTATAATACGAGGTTAGGTTTTGGAGTAGGTTTATGACTGGGGCACGACGGAGAGCAAGGGCCATCGCTCTCCAGGCACTGTATGAAATTGATTCTACAAAGCATGAGGTAGAAGCGGTGGTAAGTCGCCTTTTGGCGGAGGGAGGGTTATTTGAAGAAAATAACGCCTTTGTCCGTGAGCTGGTAAGCAAGGTGATTCAGAATAAGGGTAAGATTGACCGCCATATCCAGAGATTTGCTACCGCCTGGCCGATAGAACAGATACCGATAATCGATAGGAATATTCTCAGACTTGCAATCTTTGAGATTTTATTTGATAATAATGTATCAATTAAAGTAGCCATAAATGAGGCGGTTGAACTGGCGAAGAAGTTCGGCAGTGATAATTCGCCAAAGTTTGTTAACGGAGTTCTGGGCTCAGTTAGCACTCTTGCCAATAAATGAAACATTTTGAAAGGGAGGTAGAAAGTGCCAACTATCTTTGAGCGAATAAAACCGATAGTTGTGGAGCAATTAGGTGTTGATGAGGCAGGCATAGTACCCACAGCTAGTTTTGTTGAGGATTTAGGTGCCGATTCTCTGGACCTGGTAGAGCTGATAATGTCTTTGGAAGAAGCATTCAGCAGCCCAAACCGGAAAGTTGAGATACCAGACGAAGAGGCTGAAAAAATAATAACCATCCAGAATGCCATTGATTATCTGAAAGACTTGGGCGTTGAGGACAGCTAGGTTATCATACCCGGTATGATTTCAATTGAAAATTTAAGCTCATGTTTTACGCGGGGTCCATTTTATTTCTAACGCTTCTTTTTCAGGTCTAGAGCCTGATGGGCAGCTTTAGCGATATCTTTCACGGACATCCCGTAATGGTCAAGCAGTGAATCAAAGTCCATGGCTGTTTCCGTAAACGTGTCGGCAACTCCTACCATCTTAACCGGTACCGGGCATTCTCTGACCAGCACTTCGGCAACGGCGCTGCCTAATCCACCAATGATGGAATGTTCTTCTACTGTCACCACCGCGCCTGTCTCTTCGGCGCACTTCTTCACCAGCGGGGCGTCTAAAGGTTTGACGCTGTGAATGTTTAATACCCTTGCCCCTATTCCCTGGGAACTGAGTAAATCTGCGGCTTCAAGAGAGCGGCTCACCATGTGACCGTTGGCTATTAATGTTACATCCCCACCATCACGCACCACCACCCCCTTGCCAATTTCAACCTTATGGTTCTCATCAAAAATTGTCGGCATCTCGGCGCGGCTAATCCTCAGATATACGGGCCCCTGATGTTGCGCCACCAGGGGAACCATTTTTTTCATTTCAATGCTATCCGCCGGTACCAAAACAGCCATATTGGGCATGGCACGCATTATGGCAATATCCATTATAGAGTGATGGGTAGGGCCATCTTTAAAGTTGGAAAGACCGGCAAAGCTGCCAATGATTTTAACATTGGTATTGGCATAGGCAACGCAGGTTCTAATTTGTTCTACAGCTCTTAATAAAAGGCCGGCGAAAGTATTGGCGAAAGGAATGAATCCTCCTAAAGCGAAGCCAACCGCCGTATCTATCATTCCTGCCTCGGCAACACCGACATTAAAAAACCGTTCCGGCACCTTTTGCGCAAAGAAGGTTGTCATCACTGAGGAAGAAACATCTGCGGTCAAAACTACGATGTCAGGATTGCTGGCTCCATATTCAGCCAGTGCCTCTCCGAACACTCTCCGGGGCATGTCCTTCTTATCCATTTTTGCTTAGCTCCTCTATTGCTTGTTTGTATTCATCTTCATTTAGAGCTCTGCCATGCCAGGCTGCCTTTCCTTCCATGAAGGAGACGCCTTTGCCTTTGACGGTATGGGCGATGATGACCGTTGGTTTATCATCAATTTTACAGGCCTTGTCCAGTGAATCCAGGACTTCGGCTACCTTGTGGCCATCAATCTCCAGAATTGCCCAGTTGAATGCCTCCCATTTCTGCTTTACTGGTTCAAGCGGCATAATTTCGTCTATTGTGCCATCTAGTTGGACCTTATTGTAATCCATGATGGCGGTTAATTTGGACAGTTTATACTTCCCGGCAAGCATTGCCCCTTCCCAGAGAATACCCGCCTGGCACTCGCCGTCGCCAACAAGAACGTAGGTATGATAATCAAGTCCCTTAAGCTGCGCTGCCAGGCATAAACCGGCGCCAATATTTATCCCGTGCCCCAGGCAGCCGCTGGTCATTTCTACTCCCGGAGTTTTCAACCGGTCAGGGTGTCCCTGAAGACGGCTGCCAATATGCCCCCAGGTTTTCAATTCTTCAATCGGGAAATACCCTCGCCGGGCAAGTGCCGCATAAAGAATGGAACAGGCGTGCCCCTTGCTCAGTATAAAGCGGTCTCTGTTTTTCCAGTCAGGCTTATTCGGGTCAATACGAAGCTGGTGAAAAAAGAGGGCAGCTAAAATCTCGGCAGGGGACAAAGAACCTCCAGGGTGTCCCTGTCCTCTCTGGTGAACCATTTCAATGACGTCAATACGAAGCTGTCTTGCCATTTGCTCCAGTTCTTTAACCAGCTCGGCAGAATGACCGTCTCTGCTCATGTTAGAATTTTCACCTCCTTATTGACATAAAATGGAGTGGCGGGCTTTGTCTAGATATAACTTCTCCAGGATGAACCTCTTGTAGACCTCAAGAGAGCGGACCTTTGTCAGCCCGCATGCTATTTGGGCTGGTCCCCACTTTGTTACCTTAATCTAGTCCTTTCTCTGAGGCTTTGTCAATAGAATAAGACGGAAGATTATAGTTTTCCGTATTTTGTAAATACCGTCTCTTGAGTCTCTTGAAAAAGGGTGTCGGGATACTAGGTCAACCGACACCCAGATTTTGTTATTTCAGAATGATGGGGGAGCTATTCTCTTGGTCACAAAAGCTCAAATGCAGTAACCTTTTTCTCTCTTGCCTTTTCATAGACCAGTTTGGCGCAGGCTATGTCCTGAATAGACAGCCCGGTTGAATCAAAAATGGTTATCTCTTTATCGTTTTCCCGTCCTTGCTTCATCTTGGCGACCACCTCTCCCAGGGTGCCATAGATGTCCTCCACTTTTAGCCGGCCCTCTGATAGCGGAACGTTAATTTCGCCGGAGTGAGATGCCTGGTCAATAGAATCAACGATAACCTTGGTGCTGGCTACCAGATCTGACTCAAGCTCCTGCTTCTCCTTGGCATCGGCGCCGATGGCGTTGATGTGAGTTCCCGGCCTGATATACTGCTTTTTGATGATTGGCTTCCTTGAGGGAGTAGTGGTAACAACGATGTCAGCTTCTGCCGCTGCGGCGATATGTTCCACCGAACGGATATTTAGATTCAATTTCTTCCCTATATTCTCGGCGTATCTTTTACTAACCTCCTCATTCTGGTCAAAAACCCTTACCTCTTCAATCTTCGGCAGTACTTCGCTTATTGCCAGCAGTTGTGTCTCCGCCTGTTTACCCGCCCCAATCATTCCGATGGTCGACGAGTCTCTTCTTGCCAGGTACTTAACGGCTATCCCTCCGGCAGCCCCTGTTCTCAGGCTGGTAATGTATGTTCCATCCATAATGGCAAGAGGGTAGCTGGTTTTTGGGTCGCACAGGATAATGGTTGCCAGCACACTGGGCATATTGTATTTCCAGTTCTCTGGATACGAACTTACCCATTTGATTCCAGCTATTCCCTCAATGTAGGCGGGCATAGCTCTAAAATCACCGTGGTATTCTGGCAGGTCCAGATAAATCTTGGCGGGCATAATCGTCTTCCCTTGAGCCTTGAGCCTGAAAGCATCTTCAACGGCTTTTAATGCTTCCTTCATACTGAATAGTTCTTCAATTTCACGTCTGCCTAGCAATAGTGTTTTGGTTGTATTAGAAGCTTCGCTTCCCTTACTGCCAGAGTCAGAATCACTTGCCATAGTTTTCCCCCATTACATCAATTAAAATTTTCTCCGGAAATCATTTGCTTGAAGCTAATAAGCTGAACCTGCATTCGTATTGCTAAAATAGGGCATAGTTTACCACTTTGATATGGAGTGAATAACTCTCATCGCAAGGTGCTTGTGTAGAAGATGTAGTTTTGATTATAGTTTCAATCATTTTTACAGGTTTTAACCTGTAGCCTCAAAATGAGCAAGACTATATTAAAATCGCTGCCGTAACGTAAGCAAGCTAGGCAGCAATTTTCGCCACCGCCGTCTTTGTTCTCTCCAGAGCTTTCCTGATATTTTCCTGGGAATTTGCATAGGACATTCTGATATAGCCTTCGCCGTACTTGCCAAAATCAGTACCGGCAAGGGTGGCTACTCCGGCTTCGTGCATAAGGTAGTTGGCTAACTTTTTGCAGTTCATCCCCAGTTTTTTGATATTGGGAAAGACATAGAAAGCACCCTTTGGCATAAAGCAGCTTATACCCGGAATCTCGTTCAATCCTCCTACTATCAGGTCTCGCCGCTTTCTGAATTCCTCTACCATTTTCGGTACATTGTCCTGTGGGCCGATAATTCCCTCTATGCCGGCGCGTTGGATAAAAGTCGGCGTGCAGGACACGCTGTTCGAGATTAGACGGACAACCGGGTCAATAAGTTCCTCCGGCATGGCGGCATAGCCCAGGCGCCAGCCGGTCATGGCGTAGGTCTTGGAAAAGCCACTGAGCAGGATGGTTCTATCCAGCATACCCGGCAGGCTGGCAATGCTTTGGTGTTTTCCTTCGTAAATAATATGTTCATATACTTCGTCAGAGAAGACAAAAAGGTCATGCTTCTGGACAATCTCGGCTATACCACGGAGGTCATCTTCTTCTAAGACTCCACCGGTTGGGTTATGAGGAGAATTAAGGATAATAAGCTTGGTGCGAGGGGTTACTTTGGACTTCAGTTCATCAACATCAAAACAAAACCCCAGTTCCTCTCGAAGTTGTATCGGTACCGCTTTGGCACCGGTAAAGTTAATCATTGATTCATAAATGGGAAAGAGCGGGTCAGGATATATCGCTTCATCCCCTCTCTCAAGTAGTGTCAGAATAGTGTAGAACATAATGGGCTTGGCACCCGGAGTCACGATAATCCGTTCTGGTGTTACCGGAACACCGCGTGTTCTTGCCAGCTGTTTGGCAATTTCAACGCGTAGTGGTATTATTCCTTGAGAATTGCTGTAATGAGTGTAACCTTGTTCCAGCGCTTCAGCCGCTGCCTGGCGGATGTTTTTTGGGGTATCAAAGTCGGGTTCACCGATTTCAAGGTGGACTATTTCCTTTCCCTGTGCTTCCAGCGCCTGGGCTTGCGCCAGAACTTGAAATGCCGTCTCTCTTCCCAGCCGGGATATACCTTCCGCTAGTTTCATTATTGATTACCCTCCTGTAGCAAACTCTCTATCTGTCTGGTTAGTCCTTGTCCAGAACTATACCACTTTTTTGGCGATTTATCTCCCTCTAGCGGCTGGTGTTGGGAAATAACCCAATTTTCCACGTTAATTTTTACATTTGCTTAAGTATAACTCTGCAATCCGAGCCCTTGTAATTTTTCCTTGGCTGGTCGGCCATCCTGGTTCCACTGCCGTAATTCATAAAACTCTTGTAACAGCTCATTCAGTGGCGGGATTTTCCCGGCTCTAAAGCCCTTTTGGGCGGGTACATGCATTTTAGCCGGGAGAATTTCGTCCTTTCTGGTATACCCATCCCTCAAATTTATCAGCCTTTGTAAGGTAAAAATTCTTTCTCCACATAGCATAGCATTTTGAACGTCCCAATTCCACCCCGTAATAGTGTTGAAAATGGTTAGCAGCGAGGTGAGACTTAAGCCGCCACCATCCGGCATGAAAGTACAGAGGACCATTGAATTAAGCAAGGCAGTATAATCTTGCATCTTCGCTGCGAGGAATGCTTTGCCTTGCGGATTAAAGAACTCGGCCTTTTCTTCGGTCACACCTATTTCCGGAATGTAAAATCCAGCCATCTCGACGTCTTCTTCAACGCCTCTCATATGGCAGGCACCTCTGGTTCCGGTGGCATAGGTCGGTGCTAGCCCCCAGCAGGCTCGTGGGTCGTGGGAAGGGAAATCCAGACCTTTTACATGAACTACCAGTTCTGGTGCGCCCTTACCCATTTCTCTGGCAGCCGCCACCGTTCCCCCGGCAAAAATAGCGCCAAACCCCTCTTTATTTCCTATTTGCTCAACTAAATTTATCAAAACATTGGCATCGCCCCACCTGAGTTCTTTGCCGCCGGTATCGTTTTTGCCGATGATGCCTTTTTCATAGCATTCCATAGCCAGCCCAACGCAAGCACCAGCGGAAATTGTGTCAATCCCCAGCCGATTGGCAATATCATTAGCCAGAGATATTGCCGTCAAATCACCAATCATCAGATTGGTGCCAAAAAGGCCCAGTGTTTCATATTCGGGGCCGGCGCCAGTTAACATACGCTTGGTTGGTTCATCTAGTTGCACCTTGATATTTCGGTGACAACCGATCGGACAGTATAGACAGGGATAGGGTTTTGCCGATAGGAACTCGGTATAATTCGGTGCCCCGATTTTTTCGGCTCCCTCTGGCCAAGTGTCTCCGGTCCAGTATTTAATCGGCATATCGCCAAAGCCTTCCGCGATTGTGGGCAAACCAGGCGTGCCGTGTGTCCTTAACTCACTTTCTATGCCTCCCTTGTGCAATTCCTGAGCGTACTGACGGTTAAGCTGTTTCAACTCAGCGAGGTTGGCAACCGGGACCTCCTTGGACCCTTTCACGGCAACGGCTTTGAGATTCTTTGACCCCATCACCGCCCCCAGGCCACAGCGTCCAGCAAAGCTATGCTTGTCAACCACTACGCAGGCGATTTTGACTAGCTTTTCACCCGCCGGCCCTATTGTGGCGACGCCGGTTCTGGGGTCTTTCATTTCTTCTCTGACCCTGTCAACTGTCTGATAGGCGTCCATCCCCCACAGATTTCGGGCATCTCTTATCTGGACTTCATCATTGTTTACGCAAATGTAGACCGGGTTTTCTGCTTTACCCTGGACAACTAGAGCGTCGTAACCGGCTTTCTTCAGTAGAACGCCCCAGCTTGCGCCGGCAGCAGAATCACCATAAGTATTGGTCAGCGGTGATTTAGCCGTTATGCAGAATTTAGCACTTCCGGGTACCGGATGCCCCTGTAGCGGACCCACGGAAAAGATTAGCCTGTTTTGAGCGTCCAGGGGCTCAACTTCTGGCGGTACTTCGTCCCATAAAACTTTGGCGCCAATACCGGCTCCGCCAAGAAACAATTTGCACGTCTCATCATCCATTTCTTCTCTGGTGATTTGTCGTGTGGACAGGTCAACCCGCAAAATTTTGTTCCAGTAACCGAAAGCCATTTTGGTTCCTCCTTTGGGACTCTTAAGAATAAGAGCTAGCCTTTACTGTGCCTGGGATGTCTTAAACTTTTGCATTATCTCCGTTTTTGCCTGCTGCCGCAACTCTCCGAAAGGCCCGGAGCGCAGTGCTAGGAGGCTTTCCCTGATTTCGTTCTTCTTCTCGGCAGCTTTGCCTTCGTTTAAATAGCTGAGTTTTTGCGCCATGTCCACTCCGGCCAGCCTTCCCTCCTCCATCGCCGTGCTTGCCTCTTCAATGCCAGAGGTATCTCCGGCGATGTAGATGCCTGCGGTAGTGGTTTCCATATTTTCGTTGTGGAGAGGTAAGAAACCACCCAGTGCCGGGAAAGAGGCCAGAGCGCATCCGGACATCTGGGCAAGCTCAGTTGAGGGCTGAAGTCCGGTGGCGATGCAAACACTATCGGCAACCAGTGTTTTTTCGGTACCCTCAATCGGTTGCCATGACTTGTCCAGCTTGACGCTGACCACCTCTTTCACCTCTCCGTTCCCCGTCGCCTCCTTGATGGTGGTGGAGGTAAGAATGGGCACACCCGCCCGGCGTATCTTGCTGGCGTGGACCTGGTAGCCGCCAATCTTGGGCAGCGCCTCAACCACGGCGACTACCTCGGCGCCTGCCTGCATCAGCTGGTAGCTTACGATTAGCCCCACGTTACCGGAGCCCAGAACAACAAACTTACGTCCTGGCAGAACGCGATGAACGTTAATCATCGTTTGTGCAGCGCCGGCGCCCATGACTCCGGGCAGCGTCCAGCCTGGAAAAACGACGGCATTTTCAATGGCCCCGGTGGCCAGCAGTATTTTCTCTCCTTTCAGCAGCTCAATCTGGCGGTCTTTTATGATGCCCACGGTCCTATCGCCGAAAAAGCCTAAAGTCACCGCATCGAGCAGCGCATTGACGCCCAGCTTTCTGGTCTGCTCCAGTAGCTGGATGCCAATATCATATCCCCTGACGCCAGCCCGGTGCTGTCTGGAACCGAAAAACTTATGTATCTGCTTGAATAGTTGCCCGCCGGCCCGCTTGTTTTCGTCAATTAAGGTTACCTCGGCGCCGGCTTCAGCGGCCTCAATGGCGCAGGCCAGTCCGGCAGGCCCGCCTCCGACAACGATAACATCACTTCTTTTCAATTTTTTCTACCCACTTTCCGTGACCGTATTGAGTCTCAATAGCCATGCCTTCTTCGACCGGGGTAACACAGGTCCTGACATTGGCGGTGCCGTTCACCGTCATCATGCAGTCGGTGCACTGTCCAATGCCACAGAAAAGCCCCCTCGGCTGGTTATATTTGGCAGTAAACCGGTTAACCCTTATCCCGGCGCTGAGCAGAGCCGCAATTATCATCTCACCTTCCCTGGCCATGACTTTCTTATTGTCTACGGTAATGGCCACTTCTTTCTGAAGCTCCTGCTGGCTCAGGATGGGATGGGTCAAAATGCGCCGCTTATCTTCACTGCCCAGGTTGTCTTTGGTTGCTGGAGCCCCGGCTTCCTTTCGGGCAATGCTGCGCACCTGCAAGGCGAATTCCTTGGGAATGGCAACGCTTACCACCGGGGTGTGTCCCTGTTTGGGTTTATCCAGGACTCTGATTACTTCTCCCTCGCATACTTTCTTGCCCTCTCTATCAGTAGCGGCGACTTTATCGCCAACTTCGGGCAGGGGCAGGTACTCGTAGGGGAATGAGACCAGCGCTTTATCGCCACTGTAGGTTACATCAACCACGAATATAGCCATTCCGGGGCACGAGCTGATGCAAAGGCCGCAGCCGGTACATTTGTCCACATCTAACACTGGCAGATTGGTGATGGGAGAGCCGACTTTAATAGCTCCCTGGTGGCAGGCGGCCTCACAGGGATTACAGGGGATTTCCTGAGTACACTCAATTACTGCCACCGGTCCTTTCCGGAGTCTTTCCAGACTGCAGAAACCGGGTGTTTTTTTCAGTTCCTCGGGAGTGGGGATACCCTCTGCGGCGCATCCTTTACTTTCCCATAATAACAATTGCTTATTCGTATCCATTTCTCGTCCTTTTCGTAGTTGCTAAACTTCACTTCACGCCTGATTATTGAATCGGGAAAAGGAGAAAGCATCAATCGGCAGTGAAGTTTTATTGTCTATGATTAGCTCCGCTATCAGTTTTCCGGTAATCGGGGCAAGGGTAACCCCTGCCCCCAGGTGTCCGGTGGCAATGACAAAACCTGAGGGACTATCCACTTTGCTTATAATCGGTAAATCATCAACATAGCAGTAAGGCCTTAAATTAGCCCATGCCCTGATGCAGTGAACGCCCTTAAGTCTTGGCATAAATTCAATCGCCTTTCTCGCCAGGCAGCTTGCGGTTGGCATGGTTGCTGCCTTGCTGGAATTAGCTTCATGGCTGCTCCCGATAGTCCAGCCGCCGGTATTTTCCTGTATCCATCCACCGGTAATGCCGAGCCTCATATCAATATCTTCTGAATTTTCGTTTGGTGCGGCGCCGTGGTTTATATAAGCGGCGTCCATGATGTATCTCCACCTCTGATTGGGTGCCACTGGTTCCGTCACCATTGCCTGTCCTTTGATTGGCTCGATAGGGATATTGAGGCCCACCATCTTCCCGATTTCTGGAGTCCACGCCCCGGCAGCGTTAACCACGAACTCAGTGCCTATCCTCCCCTTGTCGGTGACCACAGCCGTGATTTTATCCTTGTCCACTTCTATGGTTCGGGTTTCGGTGGCGAGGAGGAACTCTGCACCCAGATTCCTGGCGGCACGAGCCAGCCCATGAGTAGTCTTGAATGGATTGAGTATCCCGGTTTCCTCTTCCTCTATCCCCACCGTTATTTTATCACTCAGGCCGGGTTCACATTTCCTTATTTCATCGCCTTCTATTAGTTTGACGTCTATTCCCTTTTGCTGGAAACCTTGGGCGAGCTTTTCCATGGCTGAGTGCTGTCCCTCATCAAGTGTGCAGGTTAATAGTCCTACTCTCTGAAATTCCATATCGTAGCCGGTTTCTTCTGACAGGTTGTCAAACAGCTTGAGGGTCTCTTTGTGCATTTCAAGGGTAGGTGAAGATGGTTCAAGCAGTGTAAGTGGAACCCCACCTAGATTGGCTCCGGAAGCCTCTGCACAAACTCTCTCCTTTTTCTCGATTACAATTACCCGGCACCCTTTCTTCGCCAGATAGTAAGCAACGGCGCATCCGATAACCCCGGCACCCATGACTACTACATCAGTATTTTTGTTCAATTCTCTATTTCCTCTGCTCTCGCCAAAGATTCTATCTCAACTGGCCTGGTTGGGGGGCGTCTGCTGGGAGGATATAGCTCGCTTGCTTTTCTCTTTGTCTCTTCAGCCAGGATTCTGGCGGTCAAACGGGCGCATGTCCTTCCCTGGCACAGACCCATCCCGGCACGAGTCAATCTTTTCACATCATCAACCGTCTTCAGGTCAAATTCTCTAATCGCGTCTCTTATCTCTTGCTCGGTGATTTCTTCACAGCGGCAAATTATATTGTTTTTCTCGTTCTTCTCCGTTTTATTACCCAAATTGAATTCCCTTTCATTATATTTCCCGGGTGTTTATTGCAATCCTTTCCAGGCAATTCGGTAAACTTGGCACGAATTCCCCCGTAATATTTCCTTTTAATTAGTGGTTTTTTCTCTAAATTATTACCCTGTCCACAGGTTGGGCAGGAAAAGACTTATCTCTGGAATATAAGTGGTCATTATCAGCACAGGTAACTGTCCCAGAAGTAGCAATACCATAACCGTTTTAATATATCTATTCGGTGGATACAGGTCCACAGAAACATCCCCGATGCCAGCCGCAAAGTAGAGATTCGGTGCCACGGGCGGGGTCAGATTTCCCATCCCCGCATTAACACCGACAATCGCCCCGAAATGGAAGGGGTCAATCCCAAAATAGCGGGCCACCGGGAGTAAAATAATGCCCGCCAGAATACAGGACGAGACATCATCCATGATCATGCCCATGAGAATTAGTAAGACATTCACCACCAGTAAGAAGATGTACTTATTGGGAATCGTAGTTACAAGAAACTGTTTGATTAATTCAGGTATGTTCACGAAAATCATTGCTCTGCTTAGAGCAAACAGGAAGAAAACTATTGTGGCTAGGGCGCCGATGACTTTACCCGCCTCTATTATCCCATTTGTTATGCTATTTATGCCGGCCCCAATTTCTGAAGCTGCTTTTCGTTTCATCGCTGATGATAAGCTGGCTACCAGCTTATAGAAGATAATCCAGGCGCATCCTACTGCGGCTGCCTCCGTCGCAGTGAAGACGCCCCCGTAAATTCCACCCAGAATGATGACCGGCAGCATCAAAGATGGCCAGGCGGCTACGGCTTTGCCAATTAAGCCCCCCTCCGGGCTGGTGGCTGTTTCTTCCTTCTTATCACTGATTGCCGGTTTTTGTGCCGCGGGATTGAATCCCTTTCTCCTTATCAGGAAAAAATTTAACGCGATGTAAAACAGGGAAGTAAGAATCCCCGGTACTGCCGTGGCTAAGAACAAAATAGGTATGCTCAACCTGCCGGCAACACCGAAAACAATCATGGTTAGGCTGGGTGGTATCAGCATGGCGACGAGGGAAGCACAGGCTACTAGGCCGGTGGTGTATTCTCTGTCGTAGCCATAGTGAGCTCCTTCTGGAATCACCAGTGAGCCTATAGCGGCAATAGCCGCTGCGGCGCTGCCGCTTATGGCACCAAAAACAGCCACGAATACTACTATTGCCCCTCCGAAAGCGCCTTTTGTCTTCCCCAGAAGGGCGCGCAGGAAAGCAAAAAGCTTGGATGACATCCCGGTAGTCATCAGCAGATTACCCACCAGGATATAAAACGGAAGTGCCAGGAGGGTATAGCCTTGCAAAACCTTTGTCGTAGCTGGTACTACCCAGTTTAGGTAACCGGCATTCCCGCTCAGAAGCATTAGAATAATGGTGCCAATGCCAAAAATATAGCCTATGGGCACGCCGCTGGCGATGCCCAGAATCACAAATGCTAGCACTATAGTCAAACTTAGCTCAATGCTCATTAGCCCTCTCTTGTCTTGCTTTGCGGAAAGCTCTTACTCTGATTACTGCTTGTCTGCTTAAGTAAACTGAGTTCAATAGTAAGCCTAAACAAAGACCGGCCACACTGTAAATCCAGGGGATACGAAGACCCAGACTCTCTACCCCTTGTTTGACGGTCCACTGGCCATAGACGCAGGCAAGATAGAGAAAACCAAGTGAAACTACAAGGCAGATAAAAGGATAAGCCAGATTCCTTATCTCCTGAATTGACTGCCTCTTTGTTGGCAGGCCACCCGAAATATGGAAGTCTCTCTCGCTTGAGTAAGCCATGCCAAAAGCCCAGAGCCACAGCATCAACATAAGAGCAATCTCTTCCATGCCGAGCAGGGGATGTCGGAAAACGTAGCGGAGGATAACCTCGATGCATATGACGGTAGTCATAATCAGGGTGCTAAGGATGACTATCCCCTTCGTAAAAATAACACTACCCTTCAGAAGGTTAGAAAAGGTTATCCCCCGCATTTATTTTACTTGCTCCTTTCCAGCAAGATTGCTAAGTAATACCGATTATTCAGGTATTGGTGTAGCCAGTGCGGTAAATTGGGACATTAAGTCCGCGCCGATGATGGGCTCTAGTTCGGGCCAGACGTTATCGCGCACTGACTTTATATTGGCCGCGTGCTGTTCCGGTGTGAGGAAAATGACCTCTTCAAAACCAAATTCCGAAACCGCTTTGTCGCGGTATCCGTCATTGATTTCTTTTGACAGGTCCCAGCCCACCTGGAGAGCACTTTGAGCCGCTTGCTCGCATATTGCCTTGTCCTCGTCGCTGAGTGAGTTCCAAACTTTAAGACTCATGATGAGAGGCTGAACCTCATTGCGGTAGAAGTAGTCGTAGATGTACTTGGTGGTGCCCTGCATTGGGCCCAGGTCAACGTAAGCCGGCCCGCAGGCACCATCGATAACGCCGGTCATTATCGCGGAAGGAATCTCGCTGAAGGGCAGGGGTGTAGCGATGAAGCCCAAAGCGTCCACTGTCAGTTCGTCCGATTTCATCATCATTGACCTCATTTTCAGACCCAGAGGTTTAACTTTATCTGGAACCGGTTCAAACTTGACATTGGTGAAAACTTCGTTAACACCAATCGGGTAGACGCCAAAGACTTTCCAGCCTACTTCTTCTCCAACTTGCTGGAGCAGTGCAACGAACTTCGGGTCGCCAATACGGGCACTTGAGTCTTCCCAGTTGAGCCCCACGGCGGGTACGTTGAAGATGTCGAGGCGCTCACTGAGCACGGTAGCCGCCGGGCCAAGGTACCACTCGATGAGGCCCATGGAGCATTGCTCCTGCGTCCATTCGTAATTACCCAGCAAGTCACCGGGGTAATGGGTGACCTTTATCCTTCCATCGGAAAGCCAGTCAAGCTGCGCAATGAGCTTCTCGGCTGCCTTATACGGGTGCACGTTGGGGTCAGGATAAGGGTGGGTAATTCTCCATTCATAGGTAGGTTTTTCCGGCGCGGGCGCTGGAGCAGGTGCCGGAGCTGGCGCTGGAGCGGGTGCCGGAGCTTCTTTAGCACATCCGCTGAACGGTACGAGTGCTAAAGCCAGCACCAGGGACAGACATATCATTAAGCTAACAATCTGCCACTTATGTCTCATTTCTTGTTTCTCCTTTTTTCTTTTTAATATTGATACTGCTTGTTGAATGTTAACAGTGAGGAGTCCTGTTCAGGCTCTTCCTGTCACATTCCTTCCCCAATGAGTTTATCGAATTTCCTCACCTCCTTTCTTTCCAAATCTAATTTAAGTATTAAGCGTTTTTCTAACGGTTATTGTTATTTCTTATATTTAGCGAGTTCGTTCTTTAATTTTTCCATTAGCTCTGGGCTCAGCTTGGTAGCTGGAAGTGGTGAATCACCGGCATCACACCCCATTATTTTCGCTCCCTCCCTGACCAGGGGCAGATTATCCATTCCGTAGGCACATATAAGGTGAAAGAGCGGTAAGAGAGCTAATTGTTGCTGCGCTGCTTCTTTTATCTTTCCTGCTTGAAATAGGTCGTACAACTTTACTGCTTCGGCAGGAACAATATCGGAGGTCATCAGCATAGCGCCGGGCGCCCCAAGGCAAAGCGTGGCCAGAGCGTTAGTATCCACTCCGGTCAGAATAGCAATTTTCCCCTTGGTTAACCGGAGAATCTCCAGTGTGTGGTCCAGCGACTCAGTTGAGTCTTTTATCCCTTGAATATATCCTTCCTCGGCAAGGCGGGCTACGGTTTCAGGTTCAATTTCGATTCCATATTGACCGGGCCAGCTGTAGACAAATACCGGTATATTGGTAACTGCCTCGCCAAGCGCTTTATAGTGATAGTAGAGGCCTTCCTGTGAAGGTTTGGGGTAGTGGGGGAGATACGCCATAGCCGCATCGGCTCCGGCAGCTTCAGCATATTTGGTTAATTCAACGGCCAGTTTGGTACAGTTATGTCCCGTGCCAACGATTACCTGTACCTTTCCTTTGGCAGCGGCGACACCAATGTCTATAATTTCCTTTCTTTGTTTCATGGTCATCAGAGAAGCTTCACCGGTGCTGCCAGCAACCAATATGCCATGAACGCCACCATCTATCACATGCTGAATGTGCCTCTTTGTCTTCTCAGCGTCGATTTCGCCATTGGACGTCCATCCGGTAAGCGTCGGCGGAATAACCCCGCGAAATTTTGAAATGTCCTTCATTTTCTACCTCCGGTCGTTTTAATTTCTGTTCTTAAGTTAAAGTTCCTTTAAAGTCCCCGGGCGGTCTTTAGCGCATTTTCCGCTGCTTCAAAGAGAAGCCCGTCTATTTCACCCACGGTGTTGAATCTGAAGCCCTTTTCTATTGCCCATTTTATTTGGGCTACCCCGGTACCGATACCGGGCGCCTTCCCGGTCTTTTTCGCAGCCGCAAGTATCTTGTCAAAAGCTTCCAGCAGCCGGGGGTCGTCATACCTTGGGGGGATGGGCAGTCCCATGCTGAGTGATAGGTCAAAGGGGCCGACCAGGCAGGCATCTACCCCATCTACGGAGAGGATGTCCACCAGGTTTGCAATTGCTTTGGCTGTCTCTACTTGTACGCATACCAGAATTTCTTTGTTAGCTGTCGTGAAATAATCCGGGTCAACCAGTTCAAATCTCCTTGGCCCACAGCCTCGAATTCCCTCGGGTGGGTAGCGGCAGGCTTTTACGGCTAGTTCTGCTTCCTCCTTTGTGTTAACCATTGGGACGACGACGCCGTAAGCACCAATATCCAGGACGCGTTTGATAATGACCGGGTCGTTCCACTGCGGCCTTATGATAGGGACGCAGTCCGTCCCATTCATTGACTGCATCATTTTCAGCAGTGTTTCGTAACTCATTGGCCCGTGTTCACCATCCAGAAAGAGCCAGTCAAACCCCATCTTTGATAGCCATTCGGTCACGTCTGGATGCCCGAGACCAACAATGGTACCGGTAGCAACCTCGCCTCGCCATAGTTTCTCCTTGAGCAAATTCTTCACTTCTTCGTACCTCCTTTAAAATTTTTGCTCTGGTTTATCTTCTCTTGCTTAGGAGGCTGTTTGGTAGCGGGATGCCACTTGCCCAATTTCGCGTTAAGTTGCACATGGGAGGGGCACCAGCACCGGTCTATATTTAACTCTCCCCTGACAGAGCCCGCTTACCAAGCAGCACTCTCCTCCTTAGCCTTTTCACTATCCGCTTGCGTTCCTTCAAGCGTGTTCAATCATCTCGGTAATCCACGCAAATCAGTTATTAACCCTGCTTCTTCTTTCCAGTACACAAAAGTGAAACTAATGTGACCTCGTGGCTAAACTTGCCTGGGAAGTTGAATCTGACGGTTGTTCTAGCCACCAGGAACGTATATCTTCAATGTCACGAACCTGGTTATCTGGGGTTATGTAGCCGAGTCGGAAGCTAATCAGGCTACCTCCCATTCTAACCAGCGTGGTTAACCGGTCAATAATTTCCTGATTTATCCTGAATGTTGGCAGGTCAACGCTCAAAGCTGCGATTGGTTTGCTATCGGCACTGCGTATCAAAGCGGCAATGGCCCAGACTCCTACATAGTTCTCTTCTTTAGAAAATGCAACTCCTGTCTTCCTTACCTTTTCTAACTCCAGTTTCAACTCTGTCTTTGTGGTAATCGTATTTTCTGTTATCGGATTTAGATTTTCCTTGGGATAGAGTTTATCTAGTTCATCTTCAGATAGTTCGCTCAAAAATGTTTTGCCGAGGGCCGTGGCATAAGCAGGGACAATAGTCCCTATATTATGAGCGAATCTAAAAGCATACTTGGACTCTTCTTTGAGGACTAGTACCACGTTGCTCTTTTCAAAGATGCCGACAAATACGCATTCGCTTGTCAGGTCATTCAGTGTCTTGATGACTGGTGCGGCGGTTTTGACGACATCGTGGGTGCCTAAATACAGGCTTCCCAGGAAGTAGAGCTCGGTGCCAATCCTGTACTTACCGGTCTCTATGTTTCGTTCAATGAGTCGTCCTTTAGCCAAACCGGCAAGTATCCGGTATGTCGTCGTCATGGAGATTCCGGTCTGGTTGGTAATTTCAGTTGCACTCAACTCGGATTGCTCCGGGCTAAAACAACTCAGTAGTGACACCACTCTAAGAGTAGAGCTAATTGAATCCTCTAACTTCATTATTGAGCACCTGTGGAAGTGAGTATAATCATAAAAATAACCAGATATGAAAATTTACTTCCATATCTGGTGAAGATATTACTACGTCCTTAAAATTTTGTCAAGTCCCAGCATCTGGTATTTTTACAAAAAATAAGGTGTATTCTAACTCGTAATGATAATTATTATTCGTCTTTGCTCTTGCTGGTGTGCTAAAATAATAAAATATTATTCAAGCTGTCAGGTTAGAAAGGAGTAAAAGACCATTGCGCCATCAGGTTAAAAAGACACAATCTGCCGATTTTATAGATAATAAGTCGGCGTTGATTGAATATCGGAATGTTGCGGTAAGCCAGAATAATCGTGTCGTCTTAAATGGCATTACCCTTTCCATTGATTTGGGAGAGCACGTCGCTATTCTGGGCCCCAACGGTGCCGGCAAATCATTTTTGATTAGAACCATTACGCGCCAGTGTTACTCTCATTCCGGGATTCCTGATTCTTATGTGCGCATTCTCGGGAAAGAGAACTGGAATGTCTTCGAATTACGTAGCTTGTTGGGGATTGTTTCCAACGACCTCGTCACCCTCTGCACCAGGAACTTCACCGGCAGGGAAGTTATTTTGTCCGGCTTCTTCAGTAGCATCGGCATCTGGCCGCATCATCATGTAACTCCGGCGATGGAGCGGAAAACGCGGGAGGTAATGAAATTATTGGAAATACCGCATCTGGCGGAACGAAACATGAACGAAATCTCTACTGGTGAAGCGCGGCGCGTGCTCATGGGTAGAGCTTTGGTGCACGACCCTAAAGCTCTGGTTCTGGATGAACCCAGCTCAAGCCTGGATTTCTACGCCGCCCGTAAATTGCGAAAAATCATGCGCAAAATAGCCAGTACCGGAACGAGCATAATCATGGTAACGCATAATATTACCGATATCATACCTGATATTGCCCGCGTCATCCTCCTCAAAGATGGCAATGTCTTTGAAGACGGGGCTAAGGAAAAGGTACTCACCTCGGCGTCGCTTTCTCACCTCTTTGGTATCCCATTAGAGGTGGTGAAGCGAGATGGCTATTATTACCTCTGGTAATTGGCTTATTCTTCACAAAGCCTGTTTAAGATGATAGGCAAGCACCTTCTAACTCCGCTCACGTCAGGAGTTGAAGAGATTTTCTACCCATATATGGCTATTTTAGGGACTCTCAAAGTCTCCGGGCTGGTTATGCCTTCCGAACATCGCACAGGAATGCCCTGAACTCAGGAATACCGGTATTGGGGTCTCCTATGCGTGGGCTGAGCAGATTGGCACTATCTCCTTTAGACAGTCCCATGTAACCCCAGTTCCAGGGCAGGCTGATGTAGTGAACCGTCGTGCCATTCACCCGTGCCGGCTTAAGGCGAATGGTGACCATGGCTTTGGCGGTTATACTGCCTCGTGCTGATTCCACAGTAACGGTGTCGCCGTTAGCAATGCCTTTCTCGTCTGCCAGTTCCTGGCTCATTTCAACAAACATTTCCGGCGCCATCTCTACCAGCCACGCCAGACGCCTGGTTATTGCTCCGGTATGCAGGTGCTCTACCACACGGTGAGTGGTTGCCATGATAGGATAGTCTGCGGCAGCACCTCTGGCGATGGTTTCCCAGCTCTTGATGGCAGGGTTATTCTGTTGAGGTGACATCGGGTTCAGTAGCGGGCTTTCCCAGGGTTCGTAATGCTCGGGGAAAGGACCGTCCGGCCTGCCCGGGCCAAAGAGGTATCCCCGCCCCTCTGGCTTCATGATGAAGGGGTATTTACCGCTGGTATTTACCGGCTCCCAGCCCCCGTCAGCCACATCCCCGGTCCAGCTGGCGCCATCCCATGAAATGACAGGATGGTCGGTGTCCCAGGGCCTACCATCAAGGTCAACTGAGGCTCGATTATACATGATGCGTCGATTCAGTGGCCAGGCCCATCCCCAGCCAGAAAAGAGGCCAATGCCTGAAGGGTCAGTAGTATCCCGTCGAGCTGCCATGTTACCTTCTTCCGTGTACATGCCACACCACAGCCAGTTGCCGCAACTGGTGGTGCCGTCGTCCTTGAGGCTGCCAGGGCTTTTCAGCAGCATGCCTGTTTTTAAATCATAGCCGTTCATCTCCCTGGCTACCTGGTGCACATCCGGTGGCTCACCGTAGTCCCAGGTCAGGTCGGTGATGGCTAAGGCATTCCTTTCCGTCTGCCCTGCATAAAGCTCTTTGAGCTTTAACATCAGTTTGCTTATTATCCACAGGTCGCTTCTTGCCTCGCCAGGAGGTTCTGCTCCCTTGTAGCGCCATTGATTCCAGCGGCAGGTATTGCAGACACTCCCTTCTTTTTCCAGCGAGTGTGCCGTCGGTAGCAAAAAGACCTCTGTTCCGATATTGGCGGGATTGGCTCCTGCTTCTGGTTTCCATACTGCCGCCGTTTCTGTTTCCCAGAGGTCAATCACCAGCATCCATTCCAGCTTTCTCAATGCCTGGCGCGCCGTAGCACTGTTCGGTCCGCTCACTGCGGGGTTCATTCCCCAGCAGATAAGCCCTTTTATTGTCCCATCGTCTATTGCCTTGAACAGAGGCTGCCAGGAATAGTCACCATCTCTCTTAGGCAGATAATTGAAGCTGGTATTATGGTCGGTGTCACCATACCATGCCTTGAGTATGCTGGTAAACCGGGCCTTATTCTGACCATAGGCGGCAAGGCTCTGTTCACCACTGCTGGCCATACGGACACTTCCTGCCCCGGGCCCCCAGTGATTAACCAGGCCCTGCAGGGTGCAGCCAAGCCCGTTTACTGCCCCGGTGATACCATCCAGCCCCCCACCAGCCACTCCCAAATTCCCCAGGAGAAGCTGCAATAGCCCAAAGCTTCGAACCGTCTGAGTGCCGGTGCTGCGCTGGCAGGCGCTGGAAGAAAAGACAATAGCTCCTGCCCTGCCTGTCTGTCCGGTAGCAGCGTAAGTCTGGCAAATCTGCTGAAAGGTGGCCTTGTCCGTGCCGGTAATTTCAACTACTTTATCGTCAGTGTACCGTGCGAAGTGTTTCTTCATGAGCTGAAAAACGCAGCCAGGGTCAGTGAGCGTAGAGTCTTTCTTTATATTGTCGGGCTGGTTCGAGTCTGGTTGGTACGCCCAGGTTGTCTTGTCATACTTGCTGCCATCCCAACCGGAAAATAATCCATCCAGCGTATCAGCCGGCCCGGTGAAATCAGGATGGACAAGGTAGGAAGCATTGGTGTATTCCTTGACATAGGTCATGTTGTAATGGCCGGGATTAGCCTCCATGTCATCAATGACGTACCTTATCATGCCGCCGATAAAGGCGATATCAGTGCCGGGTCTCACTGCGGCATACAGGTCAGCCTTAGCCGAGGTGCGGGTGAAGCGGGGGTCAACATGGATAAGTTTGGCTCCCTTCTCCATAGCTCGAGTAGCCCACTTAAAGGCAATAGGAAACGACGCCGCTATGTTACCACCGATGACCATGATGCAATCACTGTTACCCAGGTCTATCCAGTGGTTCGACATCGGCCCCCTCCCCACCGTTTCACTGTCAGCAGCCACTGCTGACGAAACACATATCCGGGCTTCGTTCTCAATATAGACCAGCCCCAGGGCACGCAGCATCTTGCTCATTAGATAGGCTTCCTCGCTATTGGGAAATGCGCTGCCTGTTGAGGCTATAGCTTCAGTGCGATTAACCGTATTGCCATTGCCATCTATTTCAATAAAATTACTGTCACGGGTAGACTTGATTCGGGCAGCAATCTTGGCTATGGCATCATCCCAGCTCATGTCCTCCCAGTCTGCAGCCCCGGCAGTGCGGTGCTTGACCGTGGTCAAACGCTCTCCGCTATTGGCTACTTGGTATAAGGAGGCACCTTTGGGACACAGAGAACCCTCATTAATTGGGGAATCGGGGTCGCCCTCTATGTTTGTGATTTTACCGTTCTCCACGGCCACGATAGCACTACAGCCTACTCCGCAGTAGGGGCATATGGTAGTCGTTTCCCCGATTTTCTTTTTTAAAGGTAGCTGCTTGGGAGAGGCAAAGGCTTTATCTGGTTTTAGAACACCAAATAAGAAAAACCCACCGGTCCCAGCCCCAGATAACTTGAGGAAATCTCTTCGGCTTAGCTCCACGGTTTACTCCTCCTTTGAGCATATTGACCTGACATGGATATTGATTGGTGCTAAAATATGCTAACTGGCCCATTAATGGCTGTTTGTAGTCGGAGGCTATTATACCCTATGGGGGTATAGTATATCAAGAGCCAGTGCAAAATAGTTGGGAGATAACATGGCGGAAAAAGTAGAAAGAGACGAAATGACGAAGGAGATGCTGCTAAAACGCCTGAGAAGAATTGAGGGACAGGTGCGCGGTCTCGAAAAAATGATTATTGATGACCGCGACTGTGAGAGCTTGGTTACTCAACTGGCGGCGGTTCGTTCGGCTATTGAGAGTGTCGGCGCACTGGTGCTGAAAAATTATATGAAGCTCTGCTTCCGGAAAGGTGCCGAGACTGAATCGGGCAGTATTGATTCGCTGGCGCGGGCGATATCTGTCTGGGGCCGTGTACGGATTGGCGACTAGGCATGAGCCGACTGTGAGATTGTCAGGTCACCATTGAACGAACATCGGGATGTATGTGTTTCTATCGTAACATTAGCAGCTGATGTTGGTCACCATTGAACAAACATCGACATCATTGTTCCGTTGTAGGTATAGCTATGTTCAGGGGGAAAGGTATTCTATTGTCACTGTGTAAGGTCAATAACATGAAAACATGTGTAGAGTAGGGAAGATTGTTCTTATTAGACGGGGAGATCGAGCAGAGTCGAACTCCACCTGAAACAATGCTGTGTTTTGTGTGATCACTTTTTAGATATAATGACGGATAAGAGGACTCATAAGCCCTTGGTCGCTGGTTAAAATCCAGCCGCTGCCCTCCTCTTTCTAAAACCGCTCCGCTGGTGTATAATATTCATAGAGAATCTAATGTTTTGTCTTTCGAGCTATTTTTACCTTCATTGCCTCCGGAAAGAGAGCTTTTACGAATGAGGCTGACGGTGCCTCGTTAGCGGGAGACTGGACATCATATAGTCCCCTTACG
>CAZWYS010000009.1:23585-32182 GCA_964638295.1 uncultured Dehalococcoidaceae bacterium | reverse complement strand
TTATTAACCAATAGTAAAGACTGGAAACTTTACCACATTACATTCACGAAACCTCCCCAAACTAAATTGGTAGAGTCCTGGAATTTACTTAATGATGACCCTCTTGTCTTAGCCAAGAAGTTTGAAATAGTCAGCTATAAGAATGTTAGAAAGCAAGGCTTAGACAAATTATGGGAAAAGCGGAATATATTAACCGCCAGTAATATGCTGAAAGCTATCTTGTCAGAAGATTCAATAAGGCTGTTTCAGCGCAGGATAAAGAAAGCTACAGCTACAGATGTACCAGTTTCTCCAGAAGATATTGTCGGGGCTTTTCGCCACTTATTAAATGAGGCTGCACTATCCGAAATGGACAAAATTAAGATATCCTTACCAGCAAAACAGCAGCATACTAAGACCAAAAAAGTTGCTAAGAGTAAGCCAACATCAATAGAGCGGGAGGCGGAGGCTATACTAGCAGAAAAACAGGTGGAGGAATGAACCTAAACTAAAGGAGACCAGCTTATGGGACTGCGAAGCTCTTTATACAAAGCAGCTAGGATAATGGGTGACGTCAATGCTGTTAAAAAGGGCAAAGTAGGCAAACGAATTGCTAGGAGGGCAGCAGGGAAAGGCACTGGTAGAGCATTAAGAAAGTTATTTAAATAGAAAATAAATAAATTCTGGGAAGTTTAAGAGGGGTGAAGCCCCTCTTGCATAGGTACTTTCTCCTCTCTCGGAGTGTAGAAGTCATTGCGAGGAGCGTAGCGACGAAGCAAACTAAAAAGTGAAGATGAGATTGCTTCGCCTTCGGCTCGCAATGACATGTTGGGCGGCTCGCAATGACATGTTGGGCGGCTCGCAATGACATATCAGAGTGAACACCAGAATGACACACCAGCCAGAAGAAAGGGGGATAAAGGGGATAGGGTTACCGAATTTTGGACTTTGGGGATTTGAATTTTGAATTTGTTTAGGATTTAGAAATTAGAGTTTATAATTTTACTAAAGAAGGGGATAGGGTTACCTGATAAAAACTTGATAAAAACCTAAAGAGAGGTATGGTGAGATGGATGCTTTAGTTAAGCTTTATGCCCGGCCCAGACTGAATTCGCCGAATATGTTGACTGCCTGGCCCGGCATCGGCAATGTTGCCATGATTGTTGCTCAATACTTGCAGAAGAAATTGAATTTTAGAGAGCTGGGTGAGATTGAAGCATCTCACTTTTTTGACCCCATCGGGGTGCTGGTCAAAGACAATGTCGTTGAAGCCCCCCAGTTTCCCCGGAGCATGTTCTATTACTGGAAAAATAGAGGTGGAGGAAGTGATATTGTGTTGTTCCTCGGTGAGGACCAGCCAGCAGCTAAGGGATACGAGCTGGCGAACTGTGTCCTTGATGTCGGGCTGAAGTTTAAGGTTAAGCGAGTATATACCTGTGCGGCTGCCATGACTCGTATTCACCATACCGAGACGCCCAGGGTCCTGGGAGTGGCTACCAGCCAGACAGTGGCTAAAGATTTGAAAAAATATGACTTGATGCGGGCTGGTAATATGCAAATTGCCGGACTGAATGGATTATTATTGGGTGTGGCTAAGGAGAGGGATATTGAGGCTATCTGCCTCCTGGGTGAGGTACCTGTTTACGCCACCCGCATACAAAATCCGATGGCGGCATTAGCAGTGCTTAATGTGCTGACTGCGATACTAGGCGTTGACATTGATATGGCCGAGCTGGTGCAGTTGGCTGCTGAAGCCAAGCAAAAAATGAAGCAGGTGGCATCCCAGGCGATGGGAGAGTATATTGACTATTATACCGAACCGATATGGGAGCGGGACGAGGAAGAAGAGGAAGAAGAATAGAATCTGCGCAGGCTCAGGTTTAGTATGATTACTGGCAGCAAGATTAAACTTCGCGAGAAAAAGTTGTCTGATGCCCGGAACGATTATCGCTGGCAAACAGACCCCGAGTTAGTTCAGCTTGATGCCACGCCACTGCTGACCGCTTCTTATTCGCAGTATCTGTTAGATTACATTGATGCGCTGCGTTATCACACTCCAACTCGCTTTACCTTTGCCATTGATACCCTTGATGGTAAGCATATTGGCAATGGCGTCTATTATCACATTGATGAGATTAAGCGCGAAGCGGAGCTGGGGATTATGATAGGTAACCGCGACTACTGGGACAGGGGCTGTGGCACTGATGCCGTAACTGCCCTGGTAAACCACATTTTTCTTCAGACAAAGCTTGAGCGAATCTATCTGAAGACTCTGGACTGGAACCAGCGAGCGCAAAAATGCTTTCAGAAATGTAGTTTCACGCCGTGTGGGCATTTAGTCAAAGACGGGTATAGCTTCGTGCTGATGGAGCTCCACCGTAAACAGTGGCAAGAAAGGCGGAGCAAGGCTAAAAATAGGGCTGACCCGGCTAGTTATGGGCAGGTAAAGTGATTACGGCTTTACCGGTTACCGTTTTCTCTCCCCTGTCGTTCTCCGCCCAGATATTACACTCTATATAGCGCTCCCCGTTCTCAATATACTTTTTACTTACTTTTCCTCGACAGGTAATGACCTCACCGGGAAAGTTCATGCCTTTGTAGCTACAGGTCAGCTTCCTGAGGCTGCCTTTTTCTCCCGTCCAGTCGGTGATTAACTGACCGAGAAAGCCAGCTACCAGTTGACCATGGACGATAACCTTGGGCAGCCCTTTACTCTGGGCGAAATCTTTATCGTAATGGATGGCATAGTAATCACCCGATGCCCCCGCCCACATCACCAGTTGACGGGTTGTCGGTTTTTTGACCAGAGGGGGGATTTCACCATCTACCATTACATCGTCGTAATAAACCTGCTCACCCATTCGTTGCTTTCTCCGTCTTGTAACCAATCATTGTCTGCTGGCATCTGGCTACCAGCTCTCGCTGCTGGTTGGTGTAGCTTATCTCAAAGGTAACAAACGCCATCTGGCTTCGCTCACGGATATTGGCGATTTTACCGGTAACCGTTATTTCGTCGCCGGGTCTCACCGGCTGGTGGCATTCAAGCTCGGTTGAGCTGTGAAGCAGTCCGTCACGGAACATAGGGGCTATTACATTTTCGCCAAATTGCTCTCCACCGATTGTCAGGACAAAGCTCGGGGGAGCCATGGTGTCCCACAGGGGGTTGGGGTCGTCTATCGCCCGGGCAAACCGCCGTACCGTCCCTTTCTCAATTTCATATACCCCCAGCTCCCATTCCTCCCCGATTTTATCCCGGAACTCACCGGCAATTATCTCATTTTCTGCCATTTAGCAACCTTAATCCGCTTGTTAACAGCCAAGTTTAGCCTGATTTGGCGGCTGGCGTCAAGGTAGCCGCAGTCTGGCTCTTGACGATTGGGCTAAGCTGGGCTACATTAAAAGCGCAGGAGGTGAATTTGGTCAAACCAATAGAGTGGCTGGGCAACCGGGTTAAAATTCTTGACCAGAGCCGACTTCCCCGGGAAGAGCTTTATCTGGAGCTTGACGATTACCAGAGCATTGCCTCAGCCATCGCTGAATTGAAAATCAGGGGGGCACCCGCCATCGGAGTAGCTGGAACCTATGCCATAGCTCTGGGCGCACTGAAAATTGAATCTGTGGCGAGAGACGAGTTTCTGGAGAAGCTTCACGTCATTGTTGACAGGATTGCCGCCACCCGTCCCACCGCCCGCAACCTTTTCCACGCGCTCGACCGTATGCGGCAGGCAGCCGAAGCTGGTCAGGATGCCGAGCAAATTAAGAGATTACTGGTTGACGAAGCAGTTAAGATACACGCCGAGGAGGCTGAGGCGACGCTCAGGTTGAGCCATTTTGGCGCCGAGCTAATCAAAGATGGCTTTACCATTTTGACCCATTGTAACACTGGACCCCTGGCGACCACCGGCTACGGCACCGCTCTCGGTGTCATCATACGGGCAAAAGAGCAGGGGAAAAAGATAAAGGTCTTCGCCACCGAGACCCGCCCCCTCCTCCAGGGTGCCCGCCTCACCACCTGGGAGCTGAAGAAAGCCGGCATCCCGGTTACCCTTATTGCCGATTCGGCGGCGGGCTATTTTATGCGCCGGGGCGAGGTTGACTGTGTTATCGTTGGTGCCGACCGTATTGCCGCCAATGGGGACACCGCCAATAAAATCGGCACCTATGCTCTGGCGGTGCTGGCTAAAGAAAATAATATTCCATTTTACGTGGCGGCTCCCACCACCACCCTTGACCCCGCCCTCGCTTCCGGGGAAGAAATCCCCATTGAGCAGCGGAGTTCTGATGAAGTAACTCATGTTCAGGGAGTGCCCATCGCCCCAGAAGGCATTACCGCCGCCAACCCCGCCTTTGATATTACTCCCCACCGCTACCTCACCGCCATCATCACCGAGAGGGGTATAATAAGAGGGAATTATGGGGAGGGGATGAAGGGGATTTTTTAGTCTTTAAATAAGAGGCAAACAATGTACAAAGAGCATCCAGTTTTCGAAAAGCCGGAAAATGAGAATGCAAAAATATGGAGATATATGGACTTTACCAAGTTCATAAGTTTGCTAGATAATTCAAAACTATTCTTTGCGAGAACAGACAAGCTGGGTGACCCGTTTGAAGGTTCATATTCAAAAGCTAATAGACGAATGAAGCCAACTATTTACAAGCTACCGAATGGCAGGCAAATACGATCATCCTGGAGCGACATATATAAGCGATTAAAAATGTTTATATACATTAATAGCTGGCATATGAATAAAGATGAATCAGCAGCAATGTGGAAACTATATCTAAAAAGTGAAGAGGGGATAGCCATACAGTCAACTTATAATCGGTTAAAAGATAGTCTCAGGGATGAAAATCATGATGTTTTTATAGGCACGATACAATATATGGATTATGATAAAGAACCAATACCTTCCGGAAACGTATTATATCCTTTCGTACATAAGAGAACAAGCTTTGCACATGAACAAGAACTAAGGGCAATAATAGCCGTGCTTTCTCCGATGGAATTAACACTAAGAGGTAAAATTCGTCCTGCGAAATCTGCTCCTCGGGATGGGATAACTGTTCCAGTAGATTTAGCAATATTGATTGATAAAATATACCTAGCTCCTACAAGCCCCAAATGGCTACTTGAGCTAGTGAAGTCAGTAACAAAGAAATACCAGTTAGATAAAGAAGTTACTCAATCAAGTCTAGATGATGTTCCTATATATTGAAGTAATTAGTTGGTTTAAGGAGGTTTCTAAATGCCACAGGCTAAAATAGCCGTCATCGGCGGGAGCGGGCTGTATGATATTGAAGGTTTCACCGATAGGGAGGAACTTGACATAAATACGCCTTTCGGCAAGCCAAGTGATACCATCGTCGTGGGTAAGCTGGAGGGGGTGGGGGTCGCCTTTCTCCCCCGGCACGGGAGAGGGCACCACATCCTCCCCACCGAAGTCCCTTACAGAGCCAATATTTACGCCCTGAAGTCGCTGGGGGTAGAGCGCATCATCGGCATCAACTCGGTAGGCAGCCTGAAAGAGAAATACCAGCCCGGCAGCCTGATCATCCCTGACCAGCTCATTGACCGTACCCGCAGTCGGGTCGGCACCTTTTTTGGGGAGGGGGTGGTTGCCCACGTTCCCTTTGGCGAGCCTTTCTGCCCGGTGCTGAGCCAGGTCGTCTATCAGTCGGCTCAGGACGCTGGTGCCACTGTCCATAAGGGCGGCAGCTATGTGGTCATGGAAGGACCTGCCTTTTCCACCAGAGCAGAGTCGCTTCTCTACCGCTCGTGGGGGGCTGATGTCATTGGCATGACGGCGCTGCCCGAAGCCAAGCTGGCGCGGGAGGCGGAAATCTGCTACGCTATCATTGCCTGCGTTACCGACTATGATTGCTGGCACGAAAAACACGAGGCGGTCACTGCGGAAATCATCCTGAAGACTTTGCATCAGAATATTGACACCGCTAAAAATATAATCAGGCTGGCGGTGGGCAGGATACCCGAAAAGCGTGATTGTCATTGTGCTGCGGCGCTGAAGACGGCGATTGTTACCGCTCCTGACCTGATGCCGGCGGAGCAGAAAAAGAAACTTGACCTGTTAATCGGCAGGTATATCAGGAAGGATTAACCTTATGCCCGGCGTGGAATTCGACTGCTTGCCGGTGGTTATTGAACTGCTGTCCGGGCTCTCTTTAAGGATGATAGAATGTTATACGTAATTGAAGGGAAGGTATAATATGGAATGCCAGATTGACGTCAACAAAGCCAAATGCAATTGCACCTATGAACCCTGCTCCAGGAAGGGTAAGTGCTGTGAATGCATTGCTTATCACCTGAAATATGACGAACTTCCTGCTTGTGTCTTTCCCGACGAGGTGGAAAAAACCTATGACCGTTCCTTTGCCCGCTTTGTTCAGGTCTTTAACGCCAGAAGTGGCGTAAAAAGCTAGTTTAGGCTATATTATTGGCGATGAATCAGACCAGAAGAGTAGCTACCCTGAAGCATCGGAGTAAACGGAAGAAGCTAAAGGAAAGAAAGAAGATGGGGCTATCGGCTCAGAAGAAGTAGCCCTTTGTCAAGGATACTGAAAATAGAGGCCGAGCGCTGTCCATGAAGACAGTTTATTTACTTACCGGCAAGCCGGGGACAGGCAAAACCAGCCTTATCAAGCAGACATTAGCTGCTTTTAAAGGTAAAGCTGGCGGCTTCTACACCGAGGAGATACGCAAACAGGGCACCAGGCTCGGCTTCAAGCTAGTTACCCTGGCTGGTCAGGAAACCATACTGGCTCACGTTAATATACATAGCCGCTATCGGGTAAGCAAATACGGAGTCGATGTTGATAACCTGGAAGGGGTCGGAGTTTCCGCTCTTCGTGAAGCGATGAGCCAATATGATCTGGTTGTCGTTGACGAAATCGGCAAAATGGAGCTGTTTTCGGCTGATTTCCGTGAGGTTGTCTCGGAGATGATTGCCAGTGGCAAGAGAGTCCTGGGGACCATTATGCTTGCCCCTGACCCGTATGCCGATGCTATCAAGCGCCAGCCTCAGGTAAACCTGGTTGAAGTAACCAGAGCCAGTTACTACCGGGTGCTGGATGAAATACGAGACTGGCTGGAAAGGGATTAAAGAATAATGCCACCACTAACCGAACTGGTTGAAGCGCTGCTTGACCCGAAAGCCTATCCTGAACCTCCACAAAAGGTGGAGCTGATGCAAACCCAGATGTCATTTGTTTTCCTGGTGGATAACTATGTCTACAAGGTAAAGAAGCCGGTAAATCTGGGCTATCTGGACTACACCACTCTGAAAAAGCGTCAGTTTTACTGCCAGCGTGAGGTGGAGCTCAACCGACGGCTCTGCCCTGATGCCTATTTGGGCGTTGTCCCCATAACCAGGCAAGAAAATCATATTTCCATAGGAGGGCAGGACAGGGCGATAGAATATGCCGTTAAAATGCGCCGTCTCCCTCAGGAGGCAATGATGAATGTCCTTTTGACAAAGGACAAGGTGTCACCAGAGATGCTGGCTAGGGTGGCGAAAAAGCTGGCTGAATTCCACCGGAAGGCAGAGACCAGCACTGCCATCAGTGGTTTTGGTGACCTTGATACCATCACCATAAATAATGAAGAAAATTTTACTCAAACCGAAAAATACATCGGCAATACCATCTCACCGGAAAGGCATCGGCACATCAGGACTTATACCAACCGTTTTATTGAGGAAAACGCCTCTTTATTTCGCAAACGGATTACCGATGGCGGGATAAAAGACTGCCATGGTGACCTCCACGCTGCCCATATTTGCTTCTGCGATGACATCTGCATCTATGACTGCATTGAATTTAATGACCGTTTCCGGTATTGCGATGTTGCCTCGGAGGTTGCCTTTCTGGCGATGGATTTAGACCACTATGGTCGGGCTGACCTCTCACACCACTTTATTAACGACTACGTGGCTTGTAGTCAGGATAAGGAGCTCATGTTGTTACTCAATTTCTACAAGTGCTACCGGGCTTGCGTGCGGGGGAAGGTGGAGAGCTTCAAGCTGGATGACCCTCATATTTCAGAGGAAGAGAAGGTAAAGGTTTTAGCTATCGCCAGGAAATATTTTGACCTTGCCGAATCGTATGTAGAAGGCGATTGAAGCTCAAATAAAATAGGAGGGGCAGTAATACCAAGGAAACGCGTAATACCAAAGAAATGAGTAATGCCGAGGAAATGAGAGCATAGAATGCTACCAGTATATTTTGTTACTTTCTTCCGTCATTGCGAGGAGCGCTTGCGACGAAGCAATCTCAATAGACAACACAGATGGACAGACAGTACTACATTTATATAATGACCAACAAAAGGAATACGGTAATTTATACAGGCGTTACCAACGACCTAAAGAGAAGGGTTTACGAGCATAAGGAGAAACTGTCTGAAGGATTTACCAAGAAATATAACATTGCTAAACTTGTGTATTATGAGGTATTTGAGGACGTAGAGAATGCTATTTTGAGGGAGAAACAGATCAAAGGTGGTTCAAGACAGAAGAAGATTGAGTTAGTCAATAGTATGAATAAGGAATGGCGAGATTTGTATGAAGAATTATGAGAGATTGCTTCGCTTCGCTCGCAATGAC
>CAZWYS010000009.1:0-23485 GCA_964638295.1 uncultured Dehalococcoidaceae bacterium | reverse complement strand
GATGGATTGAAAATACCGTTTCGACAATTCATCGAAAATGAACTGGACTCCGGTTTTTTGCTTATCGCCTGCGGGCTTCCCGGTACCTGGAAAACAGAGACGACCGAGGAAGTCGCCAGGATTACGGGCTACCCGCTTCTCCGCAGCGACCTGATTAGGTTGGAAGTGCTGAAGAATGAGGATATTTTCGACGAAAAAGTTGCCTCTAATATGGATAAACGGATGATGGTCTATGACGAGATGTTCCGGCAGGCAGATGAAAGCCTGGGCAAGGGCGATGGTGTGATACTGGATGCCACCTTTGTTACCCAGTCTTTAAGAAGGTATGCCGCAGCAATAGCCGCGAAACACAATCTGAGGTTTGTTATCCTGCAAACGGACTGTCCGCAGGAGGCAGCTATCAGGAGGATACTGGCGCGGACTAAAGAAAGCTATGAATCAAATGCACTCACCGAGCAAGCTTACCTCAACAATAAAAAGAAATTCGAAGCGGTGGACCTGAACGACCTAAAGAAGTTGTACCCGAACCTTGGCCTCACTCACTTGATAGTTGATACCAGTCAGGACTCGCCGGAAGACTGGTATATCACTGGTGTGGCAAAAAATAGAGGGGACTATATGTTCTCGCCCTGATAGGTTCCCTGGTAGCCCTCTGTTTCCTGAGTTAGTGGTAAGAAAACGAGTTGTATAATTCTGGCATTTCTCTGCAGGCGAAAACCCTGAGGATTATACACCACCATCAGCGACTGAGAACGTCCTTCGTAGCCGGCGTCCCATATTGCCGTGTTTACCGTGACGCCGCAGCGGAGCAGGCTTGACCGGGGTGTGGCCAGTGCCATGATATTCCTGGGCAGGTGAACGATTTCGTTGTAGGTAATGACGTACGCCCCGGGGACGAGGTCAATAAAGCCCAGCCCGTCAAACACCAGAGGAGCTAAGTCAGATACCTGCCGCTGGCTGTTGGCAATCGCTATCTTGCCCGGTGACTGGAGCATAGCCACTTCGCGCAGGGTAAGGTCAAAGCCGTTAGGCTGCAATTGCTGCTCAAGGTCACTCCAGCCTTCTATCAGCGGTGGCTTCTGTTGTAATAGCGTATTGATATCTGGCTTGGAAAGAATAGCTGCCATATTGGATTCCTCTGGCATTGTACTACTGTCTAGTATACACTTTTACCGGCATATTTGTTTGCGCTGCTTTCGGTAAACTTTCTTTGCATCTGAGGATGACTTCCGTTACAATAAAGTTGTTTTGCTCACTGGAGAAAGGGGGTTTGGAATGATTAAAGCCGTCTTTTTCGACCTTTACCATACCCTGGTTCGCTACGAGCCGCCTCGGGAGGAACTCCAGGCGAGAGCGCTTAAAGAGCTAGGGGTTGAGGTAAATCCAGACGTCTTCCGTCGGCCTCTGGTCATTGCTGATGAATACATCTATCAGGAGATTGCCCGCTCTTCCTTAAGTCAGCGCTCAAAAGAGGAGCAGATGGTAGTATTGGTACAGTATGAAAGAATATTGCTCAAAGAGGCCGGGATAGAAGCCAGCGAAAAACTTATCTTTGACATGCTGGGCAAAATGCGACAATTTGATATGAAGCTGGTGCTTTTTGATGATGTTGTGCCGACGCTGACTGACCTCAAAAACCGGGGTCTGATTCTGGGTCTTATCTCAAACGTGGATCGCGATGTCACGTCTCTTTTGAATGAACTGGGGCTGCCGTCTTTGCTTCAGGTAACCGTAACCTCACAGAGCGTTGGCTTTAACAAGCCCCACCCCGAGATATTTCAGGCGGCATTGAAACAGGCGGAAATTCAGGCTCAAGAGTCAATATACGTTGGTGACCAGTACCAGATTGACGTTGTCGGGGCTAACAAGGTGGGCATGAAGGGGCTGCTTCTGGACCGTGGCGACTTTTTTGAAGAAACTACCGATTGTCCCCGTATTCAAAGTCTTACCCAGGTGGCGGAGCACTTATCTCACTAAACTCGGGGAGCTGGCTGAGTTTACCAGCGGCCGAATCTGGCGAATTGCCTTGCTTAGAGGGCAGTAGCGGCATTTGCCCTGGGAGCAGAGAGTATTGTAAATATGAATTAGCCCTTGTTGCCGCTGTGCTGAGCTTACTATATCGCTGCTTATCCCCAGTTGTTTACTCATGTGCCTTTCCATCGTGTTTACTGACAGCCTGGGATAGCGACCGTAAAGGTCAAGAGCCTTTCTGGCGAGTACCGGCTGAGAGGTAAGTTTGCCCCAGGCAAAAATGAAGGGTAGTAGCACATTTACGGCGATATCAGCCGCTCGACTATCACCGAGGAGAGTTGGCATTATTTGCCTGCCGGCTGAGCCAAAATCAAAGTGGCTTGCCCAGTAACCATCGGTGGTTATGATGAGCAACTTTTCCAGTTCCTGGTGTCCATTGTTTCCCGCCACTTCTTTTATCTTCTTGACTACCTCGTCAAATATTCCGTTTTCTCTATAGCGAAGGGTGAGGCAGCTCATGGCTACTATACGGCGAGTGGGGAAGTTGTTTGGCCTGACTTTGCATAGATGCCAGTCATTTTCCGATATTACTTCTGTCTGGGGAAAAGAGAGCCATATCTTCTCCAGTTTTTCTATCCACCGGTCATCTATATTATTTTTCTGGCGCCAGATAGGACGCTGCGATGGCAGCAGGGCAGCCGTGCCCAGCAGCAGAGCTTGCTGTCGGGTAAGGTATTCCTCGTCCGATATTTTGCTTTTCGCCAGGGATTCCAGGGCCTGTATTGGCACCCTGCGGGCCAGTTCCAGAAAGGGAATTTTATTCTTGAAGTAGCCCAGAGCACCCATTATCCCCTGGTAGAGCACCTGGCTTGCCTCCACTTGCGCTAAATCAGCTTGAAACCTGGCCGCTTTGACCAAAAATCGTTTCTTACCAGCCCTATCTAAAAATTTGGTAACTGCGCTCGTTGGCAGGTGTTCTAGAGCCTGATGGCAGGGCATATTTAAATTGATTGGAAAGGCTAAATTGGTCCGCTGGTTAGCCGGAATCTGAATGTATTTGTGGAGAGCTAAAACAGGAATTTTCGTTCCATTCTGGAGAGTGGTCGCTACTCTGGCATCGTGCCACATCACTGCATGTAGGATTACCCGGTTGTAGATTGGGTCTCGGTGGTGTCGGTGAGCTTGCCAGTCGCTCGATTTAACATGAACCTCCACATCACCTTTTATTAACCTGTGGCTGGTGCCGATAACCGCGTCCGATAAATCAGCGCCCTGGTCATTATTAATTCTTCCCGGGTATACTATCCTTATCGGCTCACCATCTTCGGTGATGAGGTCGGTTCTCGCTATAAGCTGGTGCTGCCAGATATTGACAATCAGGCTCTCTGAAATACGGCTTATCAAGCCTATGCCCTCCCCTTTGAAATACTGCCTGCCAAATTAAGCGTCAATATACTACACGTTTGCGTGTATAATGTCAAGGCTTTTTGGGTAATTTTTCGGACGAGGCAGCCTCATATTTAAATTTGGCCTGTTCGGCAATAAGGGAGAGGAGGGTAGTTGAGGTACCCCGGGGCTGATACATCCCGGTTTCCCATTCACTTATTGTTTGCTGGCGCGTCCCCAGTCTATCGGCTAACTCACGCTGAGTTAAGCCCATGTGGCTCCTTAAGGCTTGAATGCTATTACTATGCCATTGAGTTCGCTTGACCCGGTACTGCTTCTTCATAGGCCGATTTTACACGATTTAGTGTAAGCTGTCAAAATTGGCCCGCCTGATAACCATGTGCCCCTATCCCCTTTCTTGAAGTGGAGAGAAGATAGCGCCAGACAGGAGGCAAGAACTTCCATTTAGAGCTAACGGAGGTAGAAAAGTTGAGCAAATAAGAGTTTTATGGATAATTTCAGTTAATATTGATATAAAAATACCTCCTAGCAGTTATTTTGAGCTGCAGGCAGTTATTTGTTGAGTTGCGATATAAGTCCAAGTGCGCTATTATAGTGTTAGCACTCTAACCCCGAGAGTGCTAACAAATTGTAACTCGTGACTGAGTTTAGTTTATTTTCAAGAAGGAGGATAGAATGGCAGTTAAGTTGCAACCATTGGCTGACCGGCTGGTGGTCAAACCCATTGAGGCCGAGGAAAAGACGAAGACCGGAATCTACTTACCGGATACGGCTAAGGAGAAACCTCAAGAGGGAGAGGTCGTTGCTGTTGGTCCGGGCAGGCTATCTGACGATGGTAAACGGATAGCTATGGACGTTAAAGTGGGTGATATCGTCATTTATGCCAAGTATGGCGGTACCGATGTTAAGATTGATGATGAAGAGCTGGTGATTTTGCGTGAGGGCGATATTTTGGCGAAAAAGAGTAAGTAACAATAGAAAGATAGAAGGAGGATAAAATGGCGAAACAGATTATTTTCGATGAAGAGGCTAGACATGCGCTGAAGAGGGGAATAGACGCTTTGGCGGATGCAGTAAAAGTAACCTTAGGGCCTAAAGGCCATTGTGTGGCGCTGGATAAAAAATGGGGTGCGCCGTCGGTGATTGATGACGGGGTGACTATCGCCAAGGACATTGAGCTTCCTGACCCCTTTGAAAATATGGGTGTGCAGCTGGTTAAAGAAGCGGCTAGTAAGACCAGTGATGCCTGTGGTGATGGTACCACTACCTCAACTATTCTGGCCCACGCCATTATCACCGGTGGTTTTAAGAATGTGGCTGCCGGTGCTGAACCCATGGCGCTAAAGAGAGGCATTGAGAAGGCAACCGAGGCTGTTGTTGAGGAGCTGAAAAAGGCATCCACCGAGGTAAAGGATAAGGAGCAGATTGCTCAGGTAGCCACTATCACTGCTGTTGACCGCAAGATTGGTGATTTAATTGCTGAGGTAATGGATAAGGTGGGGAAGGACGGTGTCATCACCGTTGAGGAGTCCAAGGGCATCGCCTTTGAGACCGAGTATGTGGAAGGAATGCAGTTTGACCGGGGCTATATCAGCCCGTACCTTATCACCAATCCTGACCGTATGGAAACAGTGATTGAAGACCCTTATATTCTGATTACCGATAAGAAGATTTCGGCGGTCTCTGACCTTCTGCCGGCTCTGGAAAAGATATTGCAGGTGTCAAAGAACCTGCTGGTGGTGGCTGAAGATGTGGAAGGCGAAGCGCTGGCTACCCTTGTCGTCAACAAGTTGCGCGGCACTATTAATGTGCTGGCGGTTAAAGCGCCCGGTTTTGGTGACCGGCGTAAGGCAATGCTGGAAGACATGGCAATTCTTACCGGCGGTAAGGTCATATCCGAGGAGGTAGGGCGGAAGCTGGACTCGGTTACCGTAGAGGATTTGGGTCGTGCCCGCCGGGTAACCTCTGACAAAGATAACACTACTGTCGTTGAGGGCAAGGGCTCGGAAGAAGCGATTCAGGCGAGAATCAAGCAGATAAAGGCCCAAATTGAGGAGACTACCTCTGACTTTGACCGTGAGAAACTGCAGGAGAGGCAGGCCAAGCTGGCCGGTGGCGTTGCCGTAATCAAGGTCGGCGCCGCCACTGAGGTTGAGCTTAAGGAGAAGAAACATCGGGTTGAGGATGCGTTATCCGCCACCCGAGCCGCCGTTGAAGAGGGCATCCTGCCCGGTGGTGGCGTTGCCTTGCTCAATTCACTCTCGGTTCTGGATAAACTGAATGTCCAGGGAGACGAGGCGACTGGTGTTGAGATTGTTAGTAAGGCGGTGGAGGAGCCGATTCGCTGGATTGCCATCAATGCGGGCAAAGATGGCTCGGTGATAGTAGACGCAGTCAAAAAAAGCCCGCCCGGAGTCGGTTACGATGCTGAAGCTGATGACTTCGGTGATATGGTGAAAAAGGGCATTATTGATCCGACCAAGGTGGTGAGGACGGCTCTGCAGAATGCCGCTAGCATTGCCTCCATGGTTCTGATTACCGAATCACTGGTTACCGATATTCCCGAAAAGGAGAAGGCACCACCAATGCCCGGCGGTGGCGGCATGGAGGGGATGTACTAATCTACCCGTAGCAAGTAAAGCTGCAAAATAGCCGTGGTCTTTAAGGCTGCGGCTATTTTATTTCACTGAGCCACTTTACAGCTTCAGCAGTTCTGTAAAAGGCTCATCAGGCTGGACTGGCCCAACTATCGCCAGACGAAGCTTGTCTTCTACTAGCAGTTCACGGGCTAGTTGCTGCAGCTCTTCAGTGGTGACGGCATCAATGATTGACGTTACCTCGTCAACGCTTAAAATACGCCCGGTGAGAATCTCTTGTCCCCCCATCCAGCCAGCAACACTGCGGGTGTCCTCCATGCGTAGCAGCAGGCGTCCTTTGGCAAATTCTTTGGCCTTGTCTAATTCAGACTCGGGAATTATTTCCCTGAGCAGGGCAAGTTGCTCCAGAATAGCCCTGATAGCTACCTGGAGGTTTTTGGGTTCTACTCCAGCCGAGACAATGAATGAGCCGGTGTCAAGGAGATGATCCATGTAGCTATTGATGCTGTAGACAAGTCCGAGCTTATCACGAATCTCGGTAAATAAGCGACTGCTCATTCCCTCACCGAGGACGACATTGAGCAGGTCAAGCTGGAAACGCCTGGGGTGCAGGAGTGATAAGCCGGGTAGTGCCAGGCAGAGATTGACTTGCTCTATCTCCCGCGTCTCAATTCTCAGTCGTGGCGCCGGTTGTTCTTTATAGGCCAGATATTCTGTTTGGGATTGCTGGCTGGTCCATTTGCCCAGAATTTGGTTGATTAGAGTCAGTGTTTCCTGGTGCTGAATGTCACCGGCAACGGTAACCACGGTGTTGCCGGGCTGGTATTGACCTGCCAGGTAACTGAGCATCATGTCTCTGGTGATGGCAGTCACCGATTCCTTGCTGCCAGCGATATCGCGTCCCAGAGGATGCCCCGGCCATAGCAGTTCATCAATAAGCATAACCACCCGTTGCGATGGAGAATCATAGCTCATATTAATCTCTTCAATGATAATCTGGCGCTCCTTTTCTATGTCCGCTGGCTCAAATCTGGAATTGAGAAGCATATCAATCAGCACATCAAGGGCGACTTTAAAGTATGGTTGGGCTACCTTGCACCAGTAAACAGTTAACTCCTTGTCGGTGCCTCCATTGAGGATACCCCCGACGCCTTCAATAGCCGTGGAAATTTCTCTGGCGGTCGGCCGCTTGGCGGTGCCCCGGAAGCACAGGTGCTCAATGAAATGTGAGATACCAGCTTGGGGTTCAGTCTCGTATCTGGAGCCAGCGCCAATGAAAAAGCCAATGGATACCGAGCGGGTATGTGGCATATTAGCCGTAATCAAACGCAGTCCGTTATCGAGTACTGTCTGCTGATACAATAGTCACCTCATTATCATTTATTTGACATAACATTTAACTACCTGGTTCGTTCCATAGCCATCCGGCATCGGTTTAATATGGAAAGCACTTCAAATGGCTCCTCAATCAAGGGAAAAGTGGGCACACCTTTGGGTTCCAGAAAGGCTTTGGCGGCTTCCATGTGCTTTTTCTCGGCACTGAAAGTTACATAAAGTAACTTCTCTGGATACTTTTTGGCTAGCTTTACGAGAAAGTCTAAATCAGGCACCCCGACTTCATCGGCAAGCATCAGAATCGGCACGACGGCGTCAATATTGGGGTCTTTCATTAATGCTTCTATTGCCTCCCGGTAGCTGTACTCGATGCCGTGTTCTAAGGCTGAGGGCCAGATATCTACCGGATTACGCATCCGGATATATGATGGGCTGATTTCCTGCAGGCGCCGTCGGGTTGTTTCTTCAAGCTCAGGCACGTCCAGACCCCAGTGCTTATAGCAAAGGTCAGCCATGACTACCAGCATGGCACCTGAAGGAGCGAGGAAGCTCACCCGGTTTCCCTTGGGCAGAGGCATGCAGGCGAGGGCTTTAGCCGTAAGAAAGAGGTGAGAGTAATGGTAAAGCCGGGTAATTCCAGATTGTTTGATGGCGCCGTCAAGAATCCGTTCATCCGATGCCATTGCCGCCGTATGGGTCACCGCTGCCTCTGCTCCCCCTCGGCTGCTCCCGCCCATAAGCAAAAAGACCGGCTTGATTCGGGTTACCTTGCCGGCAACATCAAGAAAACGTCCTGGTCGCTTGATGCTTTCCAGGTACATGAAGATTGCTTTTGTCTCCGGGTCCTCGACATAGTATTCCAGTGTATCGCACTCATCGATGTCTATCTTGTTACCGAGTCCGATGACTCTGGCCACGCCGAAATGTTCCCCGGTAATGATGTAGCGCATGGTGTGGGTGGCGAAGTTGCCTGTCTGAGCAATGTAGGAAATATTCCCCCGCGGTATTTTACCCAGTGGGAAAAGGCTTGACGTGAAATTATGCGGCGTGGAAGTATGTCCTGAGGTATTGGGCCCGATGGCACGGATACCGGTTTCAGTAATGGCTCTGGTAAGCTCCTGCTGCAGGTTCTCCCCTCCCTGGTTTACTTCGGAAAACCCTCCGGCGGAGAGGACAACTGACTTGATGCCTTTGGCGGCGCATTCTCTGACTGCCTGAGCGGTGGTCTGGGCTGGTATGACGATGATAGCCAGGTCAATTGCTTCCGGCAGGCTGGCGATTGATGGGTAAGCCGTCATCCCCATAATCTCACCGCCTCTGGGGTTAACCAGGTAGAGTTTGCCGGCGTAGCCATTGGCTAAAATGTTGCGGGTGACTATATAGCCAGCTTTGCCGGGTGTCGCCGAAGCCCCGATTACCGCCACGCTGTCAGGCTCAAAAAACCGGGTTAAATCTTTGCGCTTGGTCAATGTCTCAGGTTGCTCTTGAGGAAACTGGTCTTTAAGGTTAGCCAGGGTAACCAGGGCATCTACCGCCACCGCCTTGCCATCAGGCCGAATTTTTAGCGGATTAATATCAATTGACGGCACCGCCTCATATTTAAGTCCAATCTCGCCGAGGGTTACCAGGATTTGCGACAGCATTTCCAGGTCAATAGCGGCTTCTCCCCGGAAGGCTCCGATAATCTTCTGGTGCTTAATCTCCTTCACCATTTCTCGGGCATCCTGGATGGTCAGCGGCGCAACGCGAAAAACAACGTCTTGAAAGACTTCGGTCATAACTCCGCCGATACCAAACATGACGCAGGGGCCGAAATGGGCATCTCTGGTTAGTCCGCAGGCAAGTTCCCGTTCGCCCTTTACCATCTCCTGTACCAGCAGGGCTTCACATCCCGGAATTTGCAGCAGACGGTTGCTTTCTTGCTTTACTTCTTCTTCGCTGGTCAGATTCAGGGCAACTCCGCCTACTTCTGTCTTGTGAAATAGCTTTTCCCCGGATGCCTTCAAGACGACGGGAAATCCAATCTTCACTGCCTCATTTGCTGCCGAATCGGCATCGTGGGCAACGGCTTCACGGCATACCGGGATGCCGAAGCTGGAGCAGAGACTTTTCGCCTCGTGCTCACTCAAAGCTGTCCTGCCCTTTTCCAGAGCTTTCTTGATAATGTCCATAGCCGGCTCTTTAATCACCCTGAATAAAACCTTTCAGCATAAGATTATTACATAGTAGCACATCTATGACAAGCTGTATGTTTGTAAATTGACTTCACTGCTGGGCACTGCTAACATAAAAGTGGGAGGTTAAGTTGACTATCAGGCAGGATATTGGCCGACTGGCTCTTTTACCCTTAACTGCTGAGGTAAATGAAAAGGGGCATTTGTTAATCGGTGGCTGCGATACTGTCGAGCTGGCTGAAGAGTTTGGCACGCCTTTATATGTCTTCGATGAGTCCACTTTGCGCACCAGATGTGCCGAGTTCAGGGAGGAGTTTGGTCGGCGGTATGCTGGTACGGCGGTTGTTTATGCCGGTAAGGCTTTTATCAATCGGGCGCTGGCGCTTCTCTTGCAAGAGGAGGGGCTGGGACTGGATGTGGTCTCGGCTGGGGAACTGAGCATTGCCCGTTCCGTTGACTTTCCTCTGGACAAGGTCTATTTTCACGGCAATAATAAATCAGCCGGGGAACTCAGGTCAGCTTTGCAGTGGCAGGTCGGTCGTATCGTTGCTGACAGTTTCCACGAACTGGCACTGCTGGCGGAATTAGCCAGGGAGCAGGGCTACGTGCCTGAAGTATTGCTGCGTCTGACTCCCGGCGTTGACCCTCACACTCACCGGCACATTACCACCGGCATTGTTGATAGCAAGTTTGGTTTTTCATTATCCACCTGGGATGAGGCGGTTGCCAGGGTCATGTCAGACCCCAGCCTGAATCTGGTCGGACTGCACTTTCACCTGGGTTCTCAAATCTTTGAGGTCGAGCCGTATCAAGAAACTATCAGGGTTATCCTCGAATTTGCCGCCGCCATGAAGTCGAAATACGGTTTCGAACTCAGAGAGCTGGATGTTGGTGGCGGTTTTGCCGTTCAGTATACCGTGGATTCGCCTGCCCCACCGCTTTCGGTTTACGCTGAGGCAATAGTGTCCACGATTAATGATAAGTGCCGGGAGCTGAAACTGGCGTTGCCAGGGCTGACTGTTGAACCCGGAAGGGCCATAGTAGGGCGGGCTGGGGTAGCACTATACCGGGTGGGGGTGGTCAAGGACATACCCGGTGTCAGGTGTTATGTTTCGGTTGATGGTGGCATGGCGGACAATATCCGCCCCGCCCTTTATGAAGCCAAGTATGAAGCACTGGTAGCCAACAAGATGCTGGCAGATTACGCCGGAAAAGTTACCATTGCCGGGAAGTTCTGCGAGTCTGGCGATATTTTAATCAGCGATATCAGCCTGCCCCCGGTCACTGCCGGTGATGTCATGGCGGTAGCTGACTGTGGTGCTTATTGCCTGGCGATGGCGAGTAATTATAATGCTTCGCTCAAGCCAGCGATAATTCTGGTCAAGGAGGGAAAGGCCCGGCTTATCCGACGGCGGGAGACCTTTGAAGACCTGACCAGATGTGATTTAGTTTAGGAAGTGAGATTTTCAAGTGTGGCAGTTAGTTGGACAGACCAGAGTTGTATCCTTGCTCCAGCGCAGCCTGGAAGCGGATTTACTGGCGCATGCCTATCTTATGGTCGGCCCCCCTCATGTGGGCAAGATGACGCTGGCGCTAAATCTGGCTCAGGCGCTTAACTGCGATGCCGCCGAACGCCCCTGCGGAGAGTGTGTTGCCTGTCAGAAGATAGCTTCCGGGAATCACGCTGATGTTCAGGTAATCGGCTTGACTCAGGACGAGAATTCGGCGGAAGCTAAACTGATTAGCATTGACCAGATCAGGGAGATGCAGCACTCCGCCAGTTTGCCGCCCTTTGAAGGTAAGTTTAAGGTGTTTATTATTGAAGATGCTGAGTTGCTGTCAATTGAAGCCGCCAATTGCCTGCTGAAGACGCTGGAAGAGCCTGCTGACAGGATAGTCTTTATCCTGCTGACGGTAAATGATGAGCTCTTGCCGGAGACAGTGGTTTCTCGCTGCCAGCGGCTGGAATTGGCGCCACTCGCCGTTCCTGAAGTGGAAGAGGCGCTTAAAAGTCGCTGGGGTATTGAGCCAGAAAAGGCTAAGCTCCTGGCTGGGCTTTGCCACGGCTGCCTGGGTTGGGCGCTTTCCGCTGCTTCTGACGATGGTTTGCTCCAGCAGCGTGCGGAGAAATTGGACCGGTTGCTTGAGGTTATTGATGCCGATAATGAGGAGCGCTTTGCCTATGCTGCCCAGTTGGCAGCGCAGTTTTCGCAGAATAGAGGCGCGGTTCAGGCGGTGCTGGATTTGTGGCTTGACTGGTGGCGTGACCTGCTGTTAGTCAAGGTAGGTTGCAGCAATTTAATTACCAATGTTGACCGATTGGGCAGGCTGGTTGAGATGGCAAGAGGATACCGGCTAGCTCAAATAAAGGATTTTATTACTGGTATTCAGGCAGCTGGTGAGCAGCTCAAGCAGAACGCCAACCCGCGACTGGCGCTGGAGGTGCTGATGCTTGATGTGCCTGGAAAGGAGGGGCATGGCCAGTCAAATCTGGCTGTGCCATTGTCGGTAAAAAATGGCTGAAATTGTTGGTATACGATTCAGGAAAGCGGGTAAAGTTTACTATTTTAACCCGGCTGGCATTGACCTTGAGGTAAATGATTACGTGATATTGGAGACAAGCCGGGGGCTGGAACTGGGCCATGTGGTTATTGCTCCTCGTCAGGTGTTGGCCAATGAGGTAACCGAGCCATTAAAGCCGGTGACGCGTAAGGCGGAGGTTGAGGATATTGAGCGCGCCCGGGAGTTTGAAGAGAAGACTGAGGAGGCCCTAATCGAGTGTAGCAGGATGATTGACGAACTGCAGTTGTCGATGAAACTCCTCTCTGCCGAATACAACCTTGACGGCAGTCGCCTTACCTTTTTGTTCAGTGCTGAGGAGAGGGTTGATTTTCGTGAACTGGTTCGGCAATTGACCAAGCATTTTCAGGTAAAGGTAGAATTGCGGCAGGTAGGCTCCAGGGACGAAGCCAAGTTGATTGGTGGCTTCGGTCGCTGTGGCCGTCCGCTGTGTTGTATGAGTTTTATCAGCGATTTTGACCCGATTTCGATCAGGATGGCCAAAGACCAGGACTTGCCGCTTAACCCGATGAAGATTTCAGGTATTTGTGGTCGCTTGATGTGTTGCCTGCGCTATGAAAATGAACAGTACCGCGCTATGAAGGATAAACTACCCAAGGTGGGTCAGCAGGTGTCAACAACGATGGGGGAGGCCAGGGTAGTTGGCAGTAATCCAGTGAAGGAAACGGTACTGGTTGAGCTGGAGAGCGAGGCAACTGTGGAATTACCTCTCAGTGAGGTTTCTTACTAGCTGGTAAATTTAGACTGCGTTCTTTACTGGGGCAAGTACTTTTGCCATTCTTGATGGGCTTGTTGGTAGTGGTAGGGGATGTTAAAGAATGGGCCATTCCTGGGGCGTGATGGCTGGCGGGTTAGTTTCATCCCAGCTTCGTGAGGAGTTCTGCCTGCCTTACGCCGATTGCAGGGGACGCAGGCGCTGACCACATTTTCCCAGGTATGTTGACCATTCCGGTAGCGGGGAATAACATGGTCTAAGGTAAGTTGTCTGGTTTCCTTGCCGCAGTACTGACAGGTATGGTGGTCGCGGTTAAAAACCTCTAAGCGGGTCAGCTTTCTCTCCCGGTAGGGACGCTTGATTAAATAATCCAGGCGGATTACTGAAGGCAGCGGGAAAATGTCTCTTATGGTGTGAATGAAGCCGACGCCATTTTCCAGCATCTCTGCTTTGCCCTGGTAAATGAGCACCACGGCGCGCCGGGCTCGGCATATAGTAAGCGGCTCGTAGCTCTGATTTAACACCAGGACAGGAAGGTTTACCATCTTCAGGACTTCTCTCTCTGTGAAGGTTACCTCATCTTACTATAAAATTTTTGACGATGCAAATTCGTCTTTTTACTCTAAAGGAAGAGGCAAAAATTTCGGGGAGGGAATAAAATCCCTCCCCATGAGTTGTTACCTCTTCTTCTGGAATACCTCAGGGTTGACGCAGTTGGGGGGCATTTCACCCTTTAGCCCGGCGAGAAGGTTAGCCGCCGCCATGTTCGCCATCCTGGTGCGGGTAGCCACGCTGGCACTGGCAATGTGCGGCGCAATGGTTATATTATCCAGAGTCAGTAGCGGGTCATCCATCGTGATTGGCTCGGGTTCGGTTACGTCCAGTCCGGCGGCAAAAATCTGACCAGACTTGAGCGCCTGGTAAAGAGCCTTTGGGTCAACCACCGGCCCGCGAGAAGAATTGATAAAGACCGCGCTTGGCTTCATCGCCACAAATTCGGCAGTGCTCATCATGTGGCGGGTCTCGGCAGTGAGGGGCACGTGAACGCTGACAAAATCTGCCCTTGAGAGCAGGTCATGCAGCTTGGGGACATATTCCAGGCCAAACTCCTTTTCTTCTTCCGGCTTTCTTCGTATTGCATCATAGTAGAGCATTTTCATATCAAACCCTCGGGCGCGTTTGGCCATCTCCAGACCAATGCGGCCGCAACCCACAATCCCCAGAGTTGCATGATGAATATCGTAACCAAGCAGTATCATCGGTCCCCAGGTTTTCCATTTACCACTCCTGGTGTGTCTATCACCCTCAGCAACTCGCCTTCCCGCCGCCATAAGCAGGGAAAAAGCAAAGTCGGCAGTAGTCTCGGTCAGCACCCCCGGAGTGTTGCCCACAACTATGCCACGTTTGGTTGCCTCGGGGACAACAATGTTATCAAAACCAACTGCCATGTTACTGACCACTTTGAGCTTTGGCGCTTTATCCATTAATTCCGCATCTACCTTGTCGGTGAGTATTGAGAGTAACCCGTCAATATCTTCAACTTTCTTTAGGAGGACATCATGTGGCGGGGGTAGTTCATCCTCCCATAGTTCCATTTCGGTAGCTTCGGCAATCGTATCCAGTGCCTCTTGGGCCATCTTTCTGGCTACAAAGACCTTAGGTTTTGCCATTCTCAATTCTCCTTTTAACCAGTTTATTCTTTTACCTTACACATGCATAACCGCATCGCACTTTCGGCAGCGTTAGTGACTAATTTTTCCGCCTCTTTCATGGACTGTTCAAGAGTGATGGGCCCCGGCGCGATACTGAGTACCGCGTCTATACCTTGCTCATAGACGGTTCGGTGGTCATCGGCTACCTCTCCAGCGAGAGCAATCACCGCAGCGCCAAACTCTTTGGCTTTCTGGGCGACTCCGGTCGGCACTTTGCCCATCGCTGACTGAAAGTCCAGCCTGCCCTCGGCAGTGAAAACGAGGTCGGCATCTTTCAGGTCCTCCACCAGATTGGTTGCCTGTATGACAACATCTATACCGGGTATTACCTTGGCTTTAAGGAAGACCATTAGCCCCATGCCTAACCCGCCGGCAGCACCAGCCCCGGGTATTTCCCTGACGTCTATATTGAGGTCCTTCTTAATAACATCAGCGTAATGAGCCAGTGCCGCATCAAGCTGCTTCACCATTTCCGGAGTGGCTCCCTTTTGTGGCCCGTAGACCGCCGATGCTCCCTTGGGCCCGCAGAGCGGATTGTTGACATCACTGGCTAAGGTGACCTCAAAATCAGCCAGTCTGGGGTCCATGCCGGAGACATCAACGTGTACCAGGCTGGCCAGTGCCGCGCCGCCAAAGGGTAATTCTTTCCCATTGGCATCAAGCAATTTGGCGCCGAGAGCTTGCGCCATGCCGGCACCGCCGTCATTGGTGGCGCTCCCGCCAATACCAATAATCAGCTTGCGGCAACCATTATCAAGTGCGGCGCGGACTAATTCCCCGGTGCCATAGGTAGTGGTCACTAGCGGGTTGCGCTTTTCCGTTGGGACCAGCGGGAGACCGGAAGCCGCCGCCATCTCGATAACCGCGGTAGTTTTATCACTTAGCATTCCCCAGTGTGCCCTGACACGTCCCCCCAGCGGGTCGGTTACCCCGGTGGTCATTATTTTCCCGCCGGTGGCATCAACCAGGGCCTGCACTGTTCCCTCCCCACCGTCAGCCATTGGCTTTATCGTGGTCGTTGCGCTGGGAACCACGCGTTTGATTCCTCGCTCTATTGCCCGGGCTACCTCGAGCGCGGTTAAGTTGCCCTTGAAACCTTGGGGGGCAATGACAATTTTCATAGCATTCATTACTCCATTAAAGACAGGTTGCTTTGTTTAGTGGACTTCTTTGTTGGCCTGATAGGCCTGGTCCAGCAGTTCCACAATCTCGCAGACACGCATCGGCATCTTTTGCTGGCGTACACCACAGGAAAGCTGCATTATGCAGGCCGGGCAGCTTGATACCAGTATATCAGCACCCGTTTTCTCTACATTGCTCATCTTTCGAGCCAGCACTTTGGTCGATAAGTCGTAGTTCTTGAAGGCGTAGGTTCCGGCAGCGCCGCAGCACATATCCGCCTCCTCCAGCTCAATGAACTCCACCCCGGGAATACTCTTTAATATGGTGCGTGGCGGCTCCTTTATTTTCTGATAGTGAGCCAGGTGACACGGGTCATGCCAGGTAACCTTTTTCTTGATGGTGCCCATCTCGGTCACCAGCCCGATATCAACCAGAAATTCGCTTATATCCCTCACTTTAGCGGCAAAATCTTTGGCTTTCTCTGCCCACTGCGGGTCATCGGCCAATAATTTAACATAATCTTTCAGGAAAGAGCTGCAGCTGGCGCAGGCAGTGACAATGGCATCCACGTTTAATTTGCTGGCCACGTCAATATTTCTTTGGGCTAGACTTCGTGCTGATGGCGTGTCCCCGTAACCAGCGGCGGGTAATCCACAGCAGACAAACTCAGGGACAACAACCTCAACCTGGTGTTTCTGTAATACGCGTATCGTCGCTGTCGCCTCATCAGGGGCAAAGTTAGGTGCGTAGCACCCGACGAAGTAAGCTACCCGGTACCTGGGATTTTCCATATTTTTGGCAAGACGGCGGATGGCGTCTAGCCCTCCAGTGGCTGGCACTTTGGGCACCATGGCCTCAGCCTTACCGGCGTCACCGATTAATCTGGTCAGCCCCATTTTTCTGGCCGCAGTGCGCAAGCCAGCAACGTCAATCAGTCTCAAGAGCTTGGAAGCCTGGTGCATAAGGGATGGGTTGGCCAGTAACTTCTGGAACATGAGTCGTTGTAGCCAGGGTTCTCCTCGCTGTTTCAGTATCTCCTCCCTGACGCGAAAGATAAGCTCTCCGGTCTTCACTGCCGGAGGACAATGCTCGGTACAGCAGTTACAGGTGAGGCAGTTAAATATCGGCTCTTCAAGCTCACTGAGTTCCAGTTGGTTATCGAGTAAAGCACTGCGAATCAGGGCAATGCGTCCCCTGGCACTTGTCCATTCCACACCGCTAACCTTGTAGATAGGGCAACCGGCTAGGCAAAGCCCGCATCGGTTGCATAGCTCTAAAGTCTCTGCTACCTCTTCAGCCAGTGTTGGCATGCTTAATACAGACCTCCCACCACTCGACCCGGGTTGAGAATGTTGTTCGGGTCAAACTCCGTTTTTAAACGTTTCATCAGTGTGTAATCGTTTCGCTGGGGCAAAATATCAATCTTTTGCCTGACCCAAAGCGGGGCAGCCTCAACCATGTAATACCCTCCCAAGCCCCTCGCAGCTCGCCTCAAATCACCGATGATGTTGAACGCCTCATTATCATCTTTGGCGGCAAAATAAGAATAGAGGATGCCATTACCACAATGGGCCATGGTGCCTGTTTCAACGTTGTGCTTGCTACCGACTTCTTTGCTGGCTTTAAACATATCACCCAATCTGCTAATGGGTACTGAAGCCTTACCCTGAATGGTAGACGGCGTGGCACTTAAAATCGACTGATGTACGCTGCGATAAGCCTTCCAGGCGCGGCTCGCCTCATCATCCTCAAGAGTGGCAATATCACGTGCCTGGTTTGCTTCAGCCAGAGTGCGGATGTCTTTCTGGTGCCGCTCAACTTTATCACTGCCACCTTCAGTATTGATGATTAGCCATACCTCACCCTCCGCCAGTGATAAGCCAAAGGCACCCCCTAAATTGCTGCCGGCTACTTGGTCTATCAGCTCAATTGAACTCGGCATTAGTTTTGAACTTAAAAGCTGGGCGACTAATTGAAAAGCACTTTCAAAGTCAGGTAAGGTTAATAGGAAACTCTTGCTGACCTTGGGTATGGGGAATAATCGCAGTACTGCTTTGGTAATGACTCCCAAAGTACCCCAAGAGCCGACAAGAAGCTTGCCCAGGTCAATACCGGCAACATTTTTCATTGTCTTACCGCCGGTATGAACGATGTCTCCGGTGGGGGTAACCACTGTTACTCCCAGGACTAGGTCACGAGCCGCCCCATACTTAAATCTCAGCGGCCCATTGGCATTGGCGGCTATTTCCCCGCCAAAGGTGGACGTATCGTTATAAAGCGGGTCAAGAGGAAAGAAGACTTTGTCTTTGGCTAGCTGCTTTTGCAGTTCACCGTTGACCATTCCTGCTTCTACCTGAACAGTGAAATTGCTGACGGCAAGCTCAACAATTTTATTCATCTGTTTTAAGCAGAGAACGGTGTCAGCTGCCGAAAGGCAGGGGCCGACCTGTTGTTTTGAACCGCTTCCCCAGGGAATAAGGGATGTCCGGGACTCATTTGCTGCCTTGATGATTTGCGATACCTGTTCGGTAGTGGCAGCCAAGACAGTAGCCTTAGGGGTAAATCCGTCTACTTCGTAGGGAGCTATTTTCTGGTTATCCGTCATCACGTTCTCGGAACCAACTATACTGGCAAGCCTCTGATAAAAGGCTTGTTGTTCCGGAGAAACAGCCTCACCCATTACTGAAGCACCTCTTCTTTCGCGGTCAGAGATTCGCCCGCATCCGGAGGGAGTACTTTACCTGGATTTAAGATATCATCAGGGTCAAAGACCTTCTTTACCTTGCGCATGGCGGCTATGTCAGCTGAGTTAAACATGAGGTTCATGCCTTTCAGCTTGAGCAAGCCAATTCCGTGCTCACCGGTGATGGTGCCACCCATAGCAACGCAGGCGTCGAGAATTTCCTCCCCAGCTTTGTCCGCGGCAACAAATTCCTCTGGTTTTTTGGGGTCAAAGAGGACTAAAGGATGGAGATTACCGTCGCCGGCATGAGCTACATTAGCGATGGTTACTTTATACTTTTTGGCAATCTCGCCTACCTTGTGTAGTGCCTGCGCCAGTTTATCTCGGGGAACTGTCCCGTCATTTACGGTGTAGGGGGGGCATATTCTGGCGACAGCACCGAAAGCGCCCTGGCGACCCTTCCAGAGGGTATCTCGTTCCGCATCTGTTTGGGCAATACGTAACTCACGCACCTTGTTTCTCTGACACATTTCTGATATTTCCTGGACTTGTTTATCTAAGGTATCAGCTAGGCCGGCGACTATAATGAGAAGCACCCCGGCGGCATCTGTCGGGTAGCCGGCGTTTACGCTTTGCTCAATAACCCAGCACATCGTCTTGTCCAGCAGTTCCAGAGCCTCAGGAAGAATGCCGGCGCCGATGATGTCGGAAACCGCTTGACCTCCGTCTTCCAGGTTGTCAAAGATAGCCAGCATGAGCCGTGAAGCTTCAGGCTTGGGAATTATGTGTAACACAAGCTTGGTGGCAATACCCAGCGTTCCCTCTGAGCCAATGAATGAACCTCTCAAATCATAACCAGCCGGGTCGTCAGCATACCCGCCTAAGTCAACCACCTCTCCATCGGCTAAAACGGCTGTCATTCCGCAGACATATTTTGATGTCACGCCATACCGGAGGCAGAGCGGTCCGCCGGCATTCTCACCAATATTTCCGCCCAGGGTGGAAGTCTTCTGACTGGCCGGGTCAGGGGGATAAAAAAAGCCATGTGGTGCCAGAGCGTTCTGTAGCTCTAGGTTAACCACTCCCGGCTCAACGACAACTCTGTGGTTGGCAGTATCTATCTCAAGAATCCGGTTCATTCGGCTTAACTCAAGGATGATGCCACCTTTAATCGGTATGGTACCACCAGACAGATTGGTGCCCGCACCACGAGCTATTACCGGTATCTTCTCCCGATAAGCTGCCTTTATCACCGCCGAGACTTCGGCGGTACTTTGGGGAAGGACAATGACCTCGGGTTTCTCCTGCCTCGGGGTGGCATCGTAAGAATAGGCAATCAGGTCTTTCCTCTCGGACAGAACATTTTCCCGTCCGACAATCTTGGTTAGCTCTTTAATAAAGCTCTGTTCCATTAAGCTCTCTTCCCCTCATTCTCACACACTACTGTGCCAATCGCATTGGAGAGCTAATATTGTTTGGTCTGACAAAAAGAGGGTATCGCCGCACTAGTTTGCTATAGCCTGGCCCACGCCTCCATCAGAGTGCGCTTGGCATTAGCGATGCCTACTTCAGGACTCTCACCATTCTGTGGCTTGACCTCAAAAGCGACTACGTTCTGCTTGCCTTTGCCAATATAGCCGATATCCATTAATGCCTTCAGTAGCAGCCGCACTTCCTCAACATCGTTTTCACCACCGATACAGCCAAACAAAGGATGCTTGTCTCCATATGCTGGATGACTGGTATCTTTGAGCACACAGTTACCCATGTGGACGTGAGTCAGATAATCTTTGGCGGTTTTGACGGCATAATCAGGGCTCTCTTTTAACAGTGGCAGATGACTCAGGTCGACCATTAAGCCGAAATTAGGGTGCTGCTTTCGCACTTCTCTGGCAACCTGCACTGCTTCTTCGGTTGGCCCAAGAAGCAATTTTTTATCTATGTCCCGGTCAAAAATTTCCAGGACAATACCGAGGTCACCTTTGCTTTGAGCATAACCGCATATCTGAACGAGGGAGTCAGCGAGAAGCTCTCTCGCTTTGGCATATTCCTCAACCGCCGGTGCTGGTCCACTGAGGACAGCCAGTTTCTTGGCGCCCAGGAAATAGGCTTCATCCACCGCCGATTTAATCGCCGCTATGGCTGATTCACGTTGCTTCTGGTCCAAATCATTGAGGCTTAGTTTCTGATTCAGAAGCGTTAGTTGACCACAATAGCCAACGACCAGCTTACTCACCTCTAGTAGCTTGGCTACCTCGGCTCTAATGTTCTCCGGAATAGATGGAATTTCTATAGCACCAAAAAATTCGTCTTCAGCAATCTTTTTAATGCTTGCCAGAAGGTCAGCGCCGGGAAAAGCCATAGATTGGACAATGCCCACTTTCATATAGGAGTGCAGAGAATCGTTCATGCCCCCTCCTTTCTGGATACTGCTGCGCTGCTGGCTTATTGATTAAACTCAATATAGCACAGGGGTCATACTGCGTCAAGAAAATGTGCCTGTGCCGTTCACCAGAACGTATCACCTGCCTTCTTGCGGGATACTTCCCGCTTCTCTAAAAGTTTAGCTTCAGCTATTCTTAATTCTCCAGCAAAGGAAGAACCAGTGGCCCTTCGGGAATTACCACGATTTCGGCATCATTGCCCAGAACTTCAAATGCTCTTGCCAGGCCTTCCTCTATGGTACGAATTGGCGTCATCATCATATCTCTGACCACACTATCTTCTAGGCCTGACACCAGGTAAATATCGTTTTTCAGTTGAGTGCGGGCTAAGATTTGATTTTCCCATTGCACGCCAATCGGCTCTTCACGTTTTATTTTGCGTAGCACTTCCTTGGGGGAACTAACCGAGGCGTGTAGCTCCCTGAATGCCTCTGGACCAACGCCGTCGCTGCAGGCCGAAGCCGCTATGATAATCCCGCCATCGTTGGTTATCTGCGCGGCGGTGTCTATCCCCTTGCAACTCTGGTACAAATCCAGGTCCAGTGGTGCCCCGCTATTGGTGGTAATGGTAATGTCCACCCTGTGGTTTACCTTAACCCCGGCGACATCTTTCTCCAGCTGGCACCCGGTCTCATGAGCCTTTATCGGGTCTCCAGCGACGACATGGGTGATTTCTCTTTGCTTATTTAGTAGCACGTTAACGATGAAATTGAGTTTAGCCATCTTCGCCTGCTCTACCAGGTCTTCATGCAGTGGGTTTCCTTTGAGAATCCCCGCCCGGACACACGGATGCTCTATCATTTGGTAGCCATGGTTTTTGTAAGCGGAGCGGATACTGAATACGCCGGGGGCGATACTTTTCCTGCCGCCGGAAAAACCAGCGAAAAAGTGGGGTTCAATAAATCCAGTGCTGATACGGAAATCGGCCGCAATGACCTTGGTATTGATATCCACCGGGGTACCTCTCGATGTGGTGCCAATGTAGACGGTCTGGTTTACATCGTGGTTGATGACGTGGTAGTTGTCCACGATGTCTCTGCCCAGTTTTTTGATTAGTTCCGGCTTATCCAGAGGTGGGTGCAAGCCAACCGCCACGATTATGGTGATATTCTCTCGGGGTACTTTTGTTTCTAGCTCAGCCAGTATCGGCGGCAATAGCCTGTCATCGGGGCACGGCCTGGTATTATCGGTGACCAGGACGACAACATTATCGCTTTTGCTGACACAATCGCTAAGCGGGGGGCACTCAATCGGTGCTTTCAGGCTACTGGTTATGGCTTCACTCTCGTTTACCAGCCCCTTGGTATCTTTTGTATTCAGAGTGTAAGCTAAGTTCTTGGCTGGTATCCTAGCCTTCAGGAGAGAACTCCCGTAGGGCAACTTAATTTCAGTGTCCATTATGAGAAGCTACTCCACAATTTAACAATGGTGTTAATTTTTCCGGACCATTAACTAATAAGCCATCAGCTTTTCTAACCGGACATTTTAATACTTATGTTGTCGGATTTAAAAAGGCGGGGGAGTTAATACCCCCCGCCTGACGCTCATAAAACTATTGCTGTATTGACCTCCACGCAGTTCTTCAATCGGCTTTACTTGGCTGCCATAGCTGCTAGCAGCTTAGCCGCTCGGGCCGGATTGAATACACCACAGGCACACTGAGGTGCCAGCGCTTTACTCGCTTCTTCCGGTGTCTTGGTACCGGCTTTTATCTCTGCCACCATGGCCTTCACCAGATTAGCGGATACCATGGCGTGACCGCACATAGTAGTAATTTCAAGGATGTCATCGCCGGGCAGTTTTTCCGTATTGCCCCAAATACCCAGGGAAAAGTTAGCCGTGTGGTGCTTCAGCCCGGCTTTCTCAATGCACTCGTCAACGTTCTCAAAAATGCCACTAACTACTACTGACATTCCCAGGTCGGCATCTTCAAGCTCTTTTAAGACCTCGGTAACCGCCTCTTTATTGACAAATACGGCATGAACAATCCCGTGCGCAGAATTTACCACCTCTTCCGCTTTGTGGCTATACATGTTCCCCACCGTTATGCCACCTATATTGGTCGGGTCATGGCGCAGGGCAATACGCAGGAACTCTTGTAATTTGGCATCATGGCCCTCGTCGTTGATGCCAATAGCTGGTAAACATAACATTACATAATCTTCGCTCAGACTTTCAGCAGTTCCTCGGCGATGCAAACTATGAGTCATTAATCTCCTCCTTATATTTAGACGTTAGCTTTGGGACGACCCAGACCAACGTTTTGTTTTCCATTTATGTAGTGGGGGATACCCATCTCATTCAGTAGCTTTCTCAACGGATATGACCCGTCAGGGTCAGCCCGGTTGATACATTCCACACTGAATACGGTATCAACCTCTTTGGCTGCCTCTTTTAAGGCGTTCATTACATCCTTAAATTTCTCGATGGGGTAAACGCACTCGATGATGGCGGAAAGCACTTTTTCATCGAGCACATCTTCCTTGAGCTTTCCCGTATTGACATCCTCCATAAGGAAAGTAACCGGGTTCTTGGCTTCGAATTCCACTCCCTGTTTTGCCAGCGCTTGCGCTGCCTTGTCCACGTCGCGAAAGCGGGTTCCAATGCCCGGTCGGCCAAACTCACAGCCCATGCCAACCCAGCCTCTCTTAAACCGGCCGGTAACATCATTGGTTTTCATCTCTTCAGTACCGCGCCCGGCGATTTTGGTCTCCTTATGCTCGGTTCTCGGGTCGGAGAAGGTGG
>CAZWYS010000008.1:34200-35102 GCA_964638295.1 uncultured Dehalococcoidaceae bacterium | reverse complement strand
AAAGCGGCAATTTTGCCCCAAATAAAATCCCCCTCTCCTTGATAAGGAGAGGGGGACAGAGGGGGTGAGGTTAAAACACTATAATAGCAGGCGGGGGGTGGGGTAGTAAATAGCTCTCTACACTTACTGCGCTGTTAACTTAGCACTAACAAGGCGATTAACGCTGACACCAGCTTCTTTTGCCTGTATAGCGAGGCTTCGGTGCACATCTGAGGGTACGCGAACCGTGAACTTACCCGAATAATGCTTGGTTGCAAGCGGTTGGGGAATGGGTTCATTACTGGACTGCATATCCGAAACGACTTCGGATACCACATCCCGTATACCCCGCAAAGCTGCCTCCTGGCTATCAGCCAGCCAGCTCAGACTAGGAAACTCCGCACATAAACCCACATACTCCCCGTCTTCCTCAGACCAGGTAACTCGATAGGTATAGCGGTCATTTTTTATTGCTACTTTTGTTACCATCTTGCGCCTCCAGTTTTTCTATGGCTCTTAGCACCTGTCTAACCTGATATGCTTTCCCCTCACCATTATCATCTTGTATATTTATCCTAGGGTCGCCCTGCCAAGGTGTTTTGTATATATGATGACTGCCCTTTAGGCGGGGTTCCCCGAAGTAGTAATCACAAACTTTGCAAAGGTCAGCAAATCTCACACCTTTCGGGTTCCCCATCATTTGCTAAACTATATTTTCTACGGAACCCATCTTTCCGAACTATATGGTATCATTAATGATACCATATGTCAAGTATCTAGCGTCAATTTTTTTATTAATTTAATAACTCTTATCGCAAAGCTTATTAATTAACTAAGATGGACATTAGTTTCTCTTTCTCTAAATAAAAATCCCCCTCTCCTTTTAAGGAGAGGGGGACACAGGGGGTGAGGAGGTCGAGAAA
>CAZWYS010000008.1:5877-34190 GCA_964638295.1 uncultured Dehalococcoidaceae bacterium | reverse complement strand
TTTATTTTTTCACATTAAAAAAAAAAAACAACCCCCCAATCTTTTTATGGTGGGGTCGCCGGGGGGGGGCCCCTCAACAAATCCCCTAGTAATAATATGCGGTTCTTCGGCCCATCCAGTAGCCGATGGCAAAGAGGAGCAGTCCGCCGATGCCAAGCAGGGTGTATATCGCCCAGTTGGGGAGGGAGAAGGGCTGGGTAACAAAGAATTGACCCGGGCCGGTCCAGTCACTTGGAGTGCCGACGCCGTCAACGGCTCTTATCCGCCAGTAAAATGCACCTTGCTCATCAGCCAGCTCCAGCGCTTCCTCTTCACTAATGGTGTATTCCGATTTGGTCAGTTCCTTCTTCTCCATTACGATGGAATCAGCCGGGAAATCCTTGTCGGTGGCGATCTGGAGGGTGTAAGTTGCCGGAGGATTGTCCGCAGTAACACTCTTCCAGTCAAAAGATATCGGCGGTTTTACGGTAATGCCCATTTCGGGAAGCAGGGGGGCGGGGACGGGGGGTGGCTCTGTCTGCACCGTAAAGGTGAGTTCTTCAGTATTGGTGCCGTCGGTAATCGTTACCGTGTGGTCTCCGGACGTGCTTGCCGGTACCTGAAAGACCGACACGAAAATCCCGTTAGTGTCAGCGGTAGCCGTCGCTACCGTCTCATCGTCAAAGTTGATGTCGATTGCCGTGTCAGCTTCAAACCCGGCGCCACTGAGCACAAGGTTGTCGCCGATTTCGCCAGTGGTGGGCTTCATCTTAACCATCGCGGTTGACTCGTTTGGCTCAGAGGGCGCGGGGGTCGGGGATGGAGTGGGTGACGGGGCAGGGGTGGGGATAGGGGTGGGGGGGGCCGCTACGGTGAACTTGGCGGTATCAATGTTGTTGCTTTCGTCTTCAGCTTCTATATCATAGATATCAGCCTCCAAATCAGGCACATCAATAGTGGTATCAAAGCTACCGTCAGAATCTGTGGTCACCGTCGCCAGCGCCACATTTTCAAAGTAAACAATCACTTCATCCCTGCGCTCAAAACCAGTGCCGCTCACGGTTACAGTATCATCCGCTTCTCCAGAGGTCGGGTTGAGAATTATTTCCGGCTCAACGGTAAATTCCGCCTCAACCTCACTGCCAGCCACGGTAACCGTTATCGTATGGTCACCGGCAGTGCTCTCCGGGATGAGGATATAGGAGACAAACTCGCCATCACTATCAGTTTCGTCATCACCGTCAGCTATATCAACGTCATTACCATCATATTCAATGGTGATGTTATCCCGGCTGCTAAATTCGGCGCCGACGATTTCCACCTCGGTAGCCACCGGACCCTCCTCGGGGTCAATCTCAATCTCGCCACCGATTACGTTGAATTCAGCAACCGCTCTTATCCGGGTGGCGAGGGTGGGGGGACTAACAGAGAGGTAGTGGCAGACATAGATGTAATAGGTGCCAGTGGTTACGTCTTCTTCATCATCACCGTCAGTGAGTGCATCGGGGATGATGAAGGTTTCCTCAAACTCGCCATTCTCATCAAGGTATATGCCGTCTTGCACTGTTTCGTAGACGTCCACATCATCATCAATGTCATCAACGGTGGAGGCTTCCTGACTGGAGAAAAAGATAACCGCATATTTTTCAGTGGTCTCAGTGCTTTCGTTGAAATCTTCTCCAACCACGGTAACTTCGGTGCCAATAGTACCCTCTTCCGGGTCGATTTCAATAGAGCCCGCATAAGCCGGTCTCACCGGTAAAGCCACCAGCAGCAAAGACAGAATGATAGTGATGCTCAATATCCGCAGAATTTTTGTGTATTTCATACTGCTTCCCCCTAATTTATATAACGTATAACTGGAATAATAGTTATGATTGATAGTAGTAAGCAGTCCTCCTACCTATCCAAAAGGCGAGGAAGCCGACTATCACAGCACCAAGTCCTATTAAAGTATATATCAACCAGCCAGGGAGGGCAAGCGAAAAACCAACGTAAAACGACCCCGGTGTTGACCATTCACTTTCATTGGCAGCACCATCTACAGCTTTTACCCGCCAGTAGTAGGGAACTTCCTTCTTGACGGCGGCCAGCTTTTCCTCTTCAAGCACGGTATATTCCGACTTGATTAGCCCTTTTTTCTCCAGTACTAAAGAGGCAAAATCCTTGTCCGAGGCGAGCTGCAGGTGATAAGTTATCGGCGGGCTGAGGCTGGTAACATCTTTCCAGTCAAAGTATGTTTCGGCTTCTGCTTTGATATCGGATTCCGGGAGCACTAACTTCGGCGCCGGTGGCGCCGCCACGTAAAATGACTCCCTAGTTGACCATTCACTCTCATTGCCAGCACCATCTATGGCTTTGACTCTCCAGTAGTAAGAGGCTCCCTTCTTTACCGCCGCCAGCCTTTCATCTCCAGCCAGAGCGTATGCTGATTCGGTAAGCTCTCTTTCCAGTACTAAAGAAGTGAAGTTTTCGTCCATGGCAATCTGAAGATAATAAATGACTGGCCGGCTAAAGTCATCAACATCCTCCCAGTCAAAATACGCCACTGCCTTTACCTCACGGTTATCTTTTGGCAGCAATGGCGTTGGTGCCAGTGGTGGGTCCGACTCAATAGCAAAAACAAGTTGTCGGGTGCTTTCTCCATCATTTACAGTTATAAGATGCTCCCCATACTTACTGATGGGAACCCGCAAAAGAGCCCGGAAAGCCCCGTTGCCATCAGCCTTAACGGTGGCTATCTCCTTGAGGTCATATTCAATGGTTATGTCTCCACCAACGATAAACCCGGTGCCACTAATGATGAGGTCTTCGCCAACACTGACGGTAGTCTTATCCAGATTAGCCCCGGCGACGACGGTGAACTCGGCTTTAGCCATATTGTCGTCCTCGTCCTCCACCTTTACATCGTAGCTGCCAGGCATAATGGACGGCACATTAAAATAAGCAACCTGGAAACTGCCATAGGCATTAGTCCTGGCATAAGCCATTTCATCGGATTTAAAGTAAATGGCAACATCGCTCCTTGGGCCAAAGCCTTTACCACTAACCGTCAAGATATTACCGGCGGCTCCTGAAACAGGATTGAGCGCAATGGAAGGAATCACCTCAAACTCAGCTTCCGCCGAGTTGCCTTCGGCGTTCTCGGCAGTAATCTCATGCTGCCCGGCAACACTGTCAGGAATGACAAAACTATAAGTGAATTCACCGCCAGGAGTAGTCACTTCAGTACCGAGCATCTCCCTCGTCCGGTTATCGTAATAGAAAGTCACCACCTTATCGACATAAAAACCTTCACCCTCAATGGTCACTTCAATGCCAACTGTCCCGGCCCCGATGCTCAGGTTGATTTCAGCCTCCGGCACCATAAACAAGGTGACGGCCAAAGCAGAGCTAAGCTCGCCCTTCGCCCTGACCCAGTGCCGTCCCGGTTCAGCGCCACCGGGAATGTTGAAATCAAAGCTAAAACTACCCGTGTCCGGAACGACCAAGGGGCTGGTGGTTATCTCTTCACTATCAAAGAACAGGGAAATGTCATCACCTTTATAGGAATCAAAATTTTCGCCGGTTACGGTAACCAAGGTGCCTACCGCACCAGAGGCCGGCGACACGTTGAGCACCGGCGCCGCCAGAGCTGATTCACCCGGCAGAACCGCCAACAGCAGAGAGAGAAGAATAGCTACCGTCAGTATGCGGAGGATTTTACCGCTTTTCATCGGCCCAACCAGCCTCCTCTTTATTTATACCCGATGCTCTCTCCAGTTCTTCCTCTATTCGATAAGTTTTCTTCTCGCACCACGCCTCGGGCTATAGGTTCCGGCAAAATTATCCAGAATATCCTCGCCGATGAGCCAAGTATTATGAATCTTTACCGCCGGTAAATCTCCCTGACGGCACAGCCGCTTCACCGTCTCGGGATGAACCTTGAGACGGCGGCCAACTTCAATCACATTATAGTAACCATCTAAAGGTGTCATGATATTATATGATAAATATTGCTTTATTAAAGCAATTATAACTCAAGCAAGCCCTTTTGTCAAGTCCAATGGCGGGGGGTTACCAAAGAAAAAGCTAAAGTAATTAAGGCCAAAGATGCCTCAAGTAAATAAAGCCATTATGGCAAGTTCAGATATAGATTGATTGCGAGTCTGAAGAAGACCACCTAGCTTGAGCTGCTTTCGTCCAGATAACTCTGCAGGATGAGCGCTGCCGCGGCGGCATCGTCCCTGGTCTTTCTGGTTTTTTTAACCGTCCGCATCAGGCGTTTTGCCGCGACCGTTGATAAACGCTCGTCCCTGAATTCAATGGGGACTTCAACGTGACGACTCAGTTCCCGGACAAAGGCTTTTACCTTCTCCGCCTGCTGACCAATGCTGCCATCCATGGAGATGGGCAGACCGACGATAATTCGCCCGACCTGATGCTGGTCAATAAGAGTGACAATAGCCTGTATACCCGTCAGGTCATCCTGCCGGGCGAGAATAGTTAGCGGGCTGGCCAGTATGCCCTGGGGGTCGCTGAGGGCGACCCCGGTCCACCTATCACCAATGTCAAGTCCCATAGTGCGCATCATCTTCTCAAGATTATCCCAGGCTCTCTCAATCTTACCCCCTTAATCCCCCTCTCCTTCAAAGGAGATGGGGAGGGGTTTTTGGGAAGAGGGGCGGAGTCCCTCTTGAACTTCCTGTTAATCTAATCTACTAAAGGGGGGTTGGGAGGGGGGCTTCGCCGCTCTTAAATTTCCCAATCTTCGTAAAGAGCCAATATTAAATCAGGCTTTTGGCCAGACGCAGGGCTTCATCCAGTTTGTCTTTATACTTGCCACCGGCCTGAGCTAAAGTCGGCTTGCCACCACCGCCGCCACCAGCCACCTGCGCCACCTGTTTCACTATTTTCCCGGCATCATAGCCTCTGGTAACCAGATCCGAAGTTACGGCAGCGATAAAAGCAGGCCTGCCTTCATAGACGGTGCCCAAAACCACGATGACACTCTTCAGTTTATCCCGAATAAAGTCGCTCATTTCCCTCAAGATTTCCAGTCGGGAAGACGGCACCCGGGCAACGAGCACTTTTACTCCATTTATCTCTTCAGCCTGACCGAGTAAAGATTCGGTTCTGAACCTGGCCAGCTCCCGCTCCAGAGTCACCCTTTGCCGATGCTCGGCTTCAAATTCATTGGCGGTGCTGGAAACCTTGGATTCAGCTTCATCGGGCAAGGTGTGCAGCAGATGGGCGATATTTTCCAGACTGGCAAAACGCCGGCCGACAAATTCCTCCGCTCCCCTACCGGTAACGGCTTCAATACGGCGAAGTCCAGCACCGACGCTCATTTCACTGATAATCTGGAAAATGCCCAGCTCCCCGGTGGCATTGACGTGAGTGCCGCCGCAGAGCTCCATGCTGACTGGCGGGTCACCGATTTTCAATACCCGAACCACATCGCCGTATTTTTCATCAAAGAGCGCTATGGCGCCAACTTCTATTGCTTTTTTATAGGGTATTTCCTCATCATAGACCGGCAGGTCCTGGCGAATCCTCTCGTTGACGATATGCTGCACTTTCTCTACTTCCTCTTTCAACGTTGAGGTCAGGTGAGAAAAGTCAAAGCGGAACTGGTCCGGGGCGACCAGCGAGCCTCTCTGCTGAACGTGCTCACCCAGCACCTGGCGGAGGGCAAGCTGGAGGAGGTGGGTGGCGGTATGATTGCGGGCAATGTCAAGTCGGCGTTCAGTATTCACCTCAGCCTCAACCTCATCGCCCACAGTGAAACTGCCTTCAGTAACCGCTCCCTGATGGACAATAATGTCCGGCGGGATGCGAATGGTATCAGTGACGGTAAAAAGTCCGGAGGTGCTGCGTATCTGGCCGGTATCACCCACCTGACCGCCCATCTCGCCGTAGAAGGGAGTGGTCTCCAGAATCAGGCTGGCGGTCTGTCCCTGGGAAAGCGACTCCGCAGTTCCACCGTCAACTAAAATATCAATGATGACCGATTTGTGCTTGAGTTCATGGTAGCCGACAAAAGGAGTGGTCTCATAGGCACGGGTCAGAGAGACGGCCTCAAGGGCGGCCCCTTTACCTCTGGCAAATAACTCGGCTTTTCTCGCCCTTTCCCGCTGTTTCTCTATCTCTTGGTCGAACTCCTGCTCAAAACCAGCTGTCATTGCAATACCGCGTTCACGGGCAATCTCCTTGGTCAGCTCAACCGGAAAGCCATGGGTATCATAGAACTTGAAAGCATCAGCGCCGGAAATCTGCGTCGCTTTAGCTGGCATTATAGGGGTCTTTGCCATTTGCGTTGCTCCAGCCGGAGTGTAACTCTCAAAAAGCTCCAAGCCAGTGCTAAGCGTCTCGCTGAACCTTGCTTCTTCAAGCTCAATCACCTTGAGGATGAAGTCCCGCCGCTGCACGATTTCGGGGTAAAGATGGCCCATATGTTCCATGGTGGTCCTGGCTATTTCCGTCAGGAACGGTTTGTCCAGACCCAGACGGCGGCCAAAAAGCGCCGCCCGGCGCAGCAGCCGTCGCAAGACATAGCCCCGCCCCTCGTTGCCGGGAATGACGCCATCGGCGATAAGAAAAGCGATGCCGCGACCATGCTCGGCGGCTACCCGCATGGCAACATCAGTCTCAGTATCAGTACCGTACTTCTTTCCCGATAACCCAGATAGACAGTCAAGTAACGGCACAAACAGTTCCGTTTCATAGACCGAGGTCTTGCCGGTTACGGCGGCGACAGTCCTCTCCAGTCCCATGCCGGTATCAATGTTGGGCTTGGGGAGGGGGGTGCGTTTTCCGTCTTTGTCCTGGTCATACTGGGTGAAGACCAGATTCCAGATTTCGGAAAAACGACCGCAATCGCAATTGGGGCCACAGGTAGGACGACCGCAACCGACTTCCTCGCCGAAGTCATAATGAATTTCGCTGCAGGGGCCACAGGGGCCAGAATCACCGGCCGGACCCCAGAAGTTGTCCTCCTCACCAAAGCGCATGATTCTTTCCTTGGGGACGCCGGTCTCCAGCCAGTAGCGAAAAGACTCGTCGTCATCAAGGTAGATGGTCGCCCAAAGCCGCTCCGGAGCCAGCTTCAAGCGCTCGGTGACAAACTCCCAGGCCCAGCTAATGGCTTCTTTCTTGAAATAATCACCGATGCTGAAGTTGCCCAGCATCTCAAAAAAGGTGAGATGGCTGGCGTCGCCGACCGACTCAATGTCAGTCATGCGGAAGCACTTCTGGCACGAAGCCAGGCGGGGGTTGCGGGGCACCGCCTCCCCTAAATAGTAAGCCTTGAACTGAACCATGCCGGCGCTGGCAAAGAGCAGGGTGGGGTCGCCGTGGGGGATGAGGGAGGAGCTGGGGACAATCTCATGCCCCTTTTCGGCAAAGAAATTCAGATAGGCGTCTCTAAGTTCATCACTCGTCATCTATTACGCTCCGCGCCGAGAATAAAAAACCGGCTATCTGATTTTAGAGGCAAGAGACGGTAACTGTCAAACGGGAAAATACTTGATACACAGTTACAGCTTGAGAAGTGCGGAATGTGGTTTTTGGCAAATCAGGCGTGACTAGTTATTAGATGCGTAGAAAAATTTAGACGCGACTTCCGGTTCATCGACATCCATTTGTTTCAAGGTAATACGAAATCTCTTATTCGAGTTGACGTATGACTCTTTGATACCTACAATTTTCTTGGCCAAGCTCGAAAAAGTTATGCCGGCTGCTTTCTCCTCTTTCAGAGCTATAATATCAATCATATCTCTCAATAATTCCAGGAAATCGTAGATTCTACCGTATTTTATACGTATGGTGATGCGACTACCCTTATCGCGTGCTCCAATAGTTTTAAATATCCGAGCGATATTGCTTTCATGAAGTCTCTCTTGCAAGTGATACATAAATTGCAACAGTGGAGCGTCATTTGTGGACGAAGGGACAATTAACTCAACTGACTCTTCCATAAAGCCACGGAAGACTTTCAGCTGGTGCCTAGTGCTATGAACCTGCCTCATGACTGGAGCAAGTCCTGTCAATTGAGCGTCTTTTGAAAAGTAGTAGTCGACTATATAATCTTCGATATTATCTAATATGTCATCTGCGGACTCAGCCAACATGATTATGCTACCATCATAGCCCAAGACGTCTCTGAGCCAATAAGCCGCGTCCACACCTTTCATGCCAAGAATTTGGGTGCTAATCAGAGCCATGTTTGCCGATGTGTTCACAATCTGTGAAAGGGTTTCCTTCACACTGACACATTTGCCTACAATCTGCATATCCTCTTCTTTAGCGATGATTCGACTCAACATATGATGAATGGACTCGTCATCATCCACTAAGAATATTCGGATTTTTTCCATCATCCCACCCTTTTTCGACGACCATTTGCCATATCCAATTCTATTTTGACACTTATTACTTTGTTGCGAAATCACCCGTTGGTGCTATTTACTACAGGTAGATTAGTACTATAAATGGTTCAATTTCTGTTCCAGCTACTTCCCAGCCAACGGTTTTCGCAGCCGGGCATGCGGAATGTGGTTATGGCAATTGGGGGAGGGATTGGTCAGACAAAATCCGGGGCGGTGGCATTAGTAAACGGCTAGCGAAACCGATTACTTTTTTCAAATTCGTTTTTAGATAGTGAAACCAGCGCGGTAGATGCCATCCCCAATATCGTTGAACTAAAAATGGCAACTATCGAACCAGCGAGCGCCCAGCCCCAGTTTTTTCTCTGGACGGCATAAACGCCACCAATCAAGGGTAACGTGCTGAAAATGAGCAAGAGAAGCGCAACAATTACCATAACGCCTTCCGCAATCCCGGTCAGCCATACCGGCATCAAAGCAGCAACACGACCTATAGCCAATAGACTGCCGCCAAAGCCAACCAGGACTATGACGGCGATAAACGCACCAAAGAAAGTGCCTACACCAACGATTATGTTTAAAATGCCGGCGGCTACCGGCTTCCACGTTGTTTCCATTTGTGTTTCCCGCAAGAAGTTAAGCGAATTCTAATGCCATTTACGTAAAAACGCAACGGCTATACTTCCAGCGGCGTTTTGAAACGAAACTCAAAACTGGAGAGGGGGGAGGAGGCGCTGAGTTAGTCGGTCAGCAAGGCGGGTAATATGGCTAGCCGCGGATAATTCTTATGACCAAAAGAATAACCGGAGGAATGAGCAAAGACGAAAGCAGAATTACCATTATACCTGCCCCGGCGAGTTGCGCTATCAGGGCAATCACACTGGCGGCAACTGAATAAAATATTAAGTCCTTTAGCATCTGATATACCAGCCGGGGTCTCAGGGGGATTTCCCTTATACCGACTACTGTGGCTATATTAAGCTACTTCACGCTGGCGGTCAACACCCCCGGTTACAGTTGCACCCCCGGGCGTGAGCCAGCAACCAGGGTCCGCCGCCATCATATCGCCGGTTTCCTCGTAGGCCCTGCCCCGGCAACCGGAACAGGACACTTTATATGAGCATTCGCCACATTCACCCCCGAGCAACTCTCTCCGGCGCAGCCGAGCCAATACCGGTGAACTTTCCCAAATAGAAACGATACTTTGCTCCCTGACGTTGCCGAGCCTGACCTGAAGCAACATGCACGGGTTTACTTCCCCATTGCATTGAACCATAACATAGCCCATCGGCATGCCGGCGGCACAACCCCTGCCATAATAAGGAACACGCCGCAACATCTCAACCGGGAAATGCCTGGGTTTGATCCGTTTTTCCTGCAGTAAAAGGGGATACATGGGGCAGGCGGGAACCCTGATGATAATCGGGCAGTCCTGCTGAGATTGGGCAAGCCACTCCATGGCTAATTTTCTTTCCTCATTGTCCAGAACTTGCTCTTTACACTCATCTCTGGCTCTTCCGGCGGCTACCAGGTCGAAGAATTCAGCCGCATTGGCCCCACATTCCACCGCGAAACGAAGCAAATCATCCAACTGTGATAAGGTATCCTTCCTTATGACCGTATTGAATTGAAAAGGAAGGCGAGCATTCCGGCATGCCTCGACACCCTTGAGGGTCTGTTCAAAGGCACCGTCCATACCCCGGAAAGAATCGTGAGTTTGAGCGTCGGCGCCATCAACCGATATCGCCACCGCCATGACGCCCACATCTATCATCTTCCTGGCGGTTTTTTCATCAATCAGCGTGCCATTGCTGCCGATAGTAGTCCTTATGCCTCTCGTGGAAGCGTACCTCACGACATCGAGCATGTCATCCCGGCATAAAGGTTCTCCGCCATCAATGATTAAGAGACCTATACCCCACTTTGATAAATCATCTATGAGTTGAAATGCCTCATCAGTGGACAACTCGTCAGGGGCTGCCTGGTCAATCGACCCGCTGTAGCAGTGCTTACACTTCAAATTGCACTTCTGGGTAATGCTGTAGGAAACCATGAATGGTGGTTGTACCGGCATAATAACCCTCCCTTTCATCAACCAACTTTTATCTTACATCAGCCAATGAGGACTATTCAAATAAGATAACCGATAAGTATCTTTCGGGCAGTTGCGCCAAGTCTGCATATAAGCAGTGTTATATGAAAAATATATTGGATAGGGCGAGCAAGATGAAAAGTAATTCTTAATCTAATCAGTAATTAAAACTCTGGGTGTGCGGCTACGATGACTGTTCAAGGGCAAAAACCGCCGCCCCGAGCACGCCTGCTTCATCGCCAAGCTGAGCGGGAACGATACGTACCGCCTGAGCTGAGAGCTGGAAAGCTCTTTCCGACACCATCTGTCTTGCCGGTTCAAGCAGAAGGTCGCCGAGTCCGGCCAAGCCACCACCGATGATAATCATCTCCGGATTAAAGATGTTGACCACGTTTACCAGACCCACCCCCAGGTAAAAAGCGGCCTGGTTGATAACGTCCAGAGCGAGAGAGTCGCCACGGCGGGCGGCAGCGTTAATTTGCTCAGCGGTAATTGCCTCCATGTTACCAGCCGCCATCTTGACCAGCGAAGACTTTTCACCCCGGGCAATGCGTTTCCTGGCTTCTCTCTCCAGAGCGGTACCGGAGACCAGCGTTTCCAGGCAGCCAATATTGCCACAGGTACACTCCAGCCCGTTAACAGCAATGGTCATGTGCCCTATTTCCCCGGCACTGCCTGACGGACCATTATACAACCTGCCATTGAGGATAATGCCACCACCGATGCCGGTGCCCACGGTGAGCAAAACAAGGTCGTTTACTCCCCTGCCGGCACCAAAGCAGTGCTCCCCCAAAGCAGCGGCGCTGGCGTCGTTGAGCAGGAAAGTATTAACCCGATACCTGTCCTTCACCATGTCTCTGAGCGGTACGTTGTGCCAGCCGGGGAGGTGGGGGGACGAGGTTACCAAGCCCCGTTCAATATCAATGCCGCCAGCGACAGCAAGGCTTACGCTGTGCAGTTGAGAGGGCTTCATATTCTTTAGATTAAGAATATGGTCTATGGCAGCAAAGAGTCGATTGATTACCGGCGGCGGGCCTTCATCAGCCAGAGTAAGGGAGCGTTCTCTGGCTAAAATCTGACCGCCAGGAGAGACAATAGCGGCAACTATTTTGGTGCCGCCGATGTCTAAAGCCAGAACCGGCAATCCACGCTTTTTAGTTTCTGGCATCTTGAATACAACTTTAGCTTACCACGGTTAATTTTTCGAGTTTACAGAGAGTTTTGTTCTACTAACCCTATCCCCCTTTGTCCCCCTTCCCCTTCATAAGGGGAAGGGGGAAGTGGTGAGAGAGGGACTTCGTCCCTCTAAAAACTCCCGATAAGCATATTTGAGGGATTTCGTCACCCCAAAACTACCGAGCAAAATATCCGAGAGACTTCGCCCCTCTAAAACTCCTGATAAGCGTATTTGAGGGATTTCGTCCCTCTAAAAAATCCCTATAAATATATTTGGAAGATTTCGTCACCCCAAAACTACCGAGCAAAATATCCGAGAGGCTCCGCCTCTCTTTGACCCACTCTTAAAAAGTTGCCTAATAATTTCAGGTCAGCGACGCTGGCAAAGCTCGGCGGTGAGGATATTGAGAGCAAGTTCCGGCTCATATTTACCGGTCTTGATTGAGAGGTCAGCTTCCAGAAGCTGGTGATATACCTCTTTCAGCCGTGCTGAAGAGTGCCTGCCTGCCTGCTCTAATGCCTTGCGAAAGACAAACTCCTTATCAATTCTCAACCTGTCCATAATCTGCAATTCAGACTTTCGCTGGCTTCTGAGTTCCTTTATGAGAACTATCAGCCGTACCTGCCGTGTCAACATGACCAAAAGACCAGCGGCTGATTCGCCTTTTTGCAATAGTTGCTCCAGCAGTTGCTCAGCACGAGCGGCCCTAAACGCAAGGATAGCATCGACCATACTGAAAACACTGGCCTCCTGGACATAGCTGACTACCCGCCTGACATCGTCCTCCTCAATGCGGCGACCCGAGGTGAACAGGATTAGCTTGTCAATCTCGCCAGCCATAGTCCAGAGATTGCCGCCGACAAATTGAGCCAGCAAGTCCACCGCCTGATCTGAGATGGTACCGCGCTTCTCCTGCACCCGCTTTTGAACCCACTGGCGCAGTTTAACATCCCGGAGCAAGGGAAAGGACATGACCCTGGCTCTGGCGGAGAGCTCACGTAAAAGAGGATTCTGGCTTCTTATTTTGCCATCTATCAATACCAGTATGGTGCTATCCGGTGGCTGACTGAGATACTCAACTAATGGTTTATATTCATCCTGTCGGTTGGAAACGCTGGAATTTTTCTTCCCACGCCTGGATTTAAGTCTGGGCTCAAATCGCTCCAGCAGTCCGTTAATCAGAACCAGGCGCCTTTCCGCCAGAAAGGGCAGCGCCCCACAGGCGCTCCTTAACTGGTCCACGGTTACCCGAGGGCCATCAAAAACAGTGGTGTTAGCCGTCAGTGCCGTCTGGTCACCGATGCTTTTTTTAATCTCTTCAAGTGCCTGATGCCGGGAAAAATCGTCTTCGCCGTGCAGGATGTAAAGCAACGTTTTGCCTCTCGCCGATAGGTCTTTCTATTCTACCATATCGGAGATAGAACTTTTTGGGGCAACCCCGTTAAAAGTGAAGTATTAATAAACAAAAGTTGGCTGATACCCTATTGAAAAATAATCACACAAAGAGTAGACTAGCTAGCGTAATATCCGGCTGATACCGCTGGAATCAAGAGGTGAGATAATGTCGGAAAGACCAGAGGAACTGAAGAAGCTAGCCGCTATCGCTGCTGACATGAAACTGCCGGCTAACCTGAGGATTGACGCTATCGAACAGCTGGGCACTATTGCCACTCATGAAGCGTTGCTTACTTTGCTCGAACTAGCCGCCAACGAAGGACTGCTGACCAAAGAAAGAGACCTTGCCCTCAAGCAAGCCAGAGAAATACTGAAGAAGACGAGTCCTTAGTAACCTCAAGCTGCAAAAGGAAGCAGGTGGGTAGGTGGAATGAGTATTGATATTGGCGTCATCGGACTGGCTAAAAGCGGCAAAACGACTATCTTCAATGCTTTAACCAAAGGGAAAGCCAGTACGGGAAGTTTCACTGCCGAAGGTCTAACGCCCCACGTTGGCATCAGCCAGGTTCCCGAGCCCCGTCTCAAGACACTGGCCGATATGCTCCAGCCCAAGCGGGTGGTTCCAGCGGAAGTACGGTATATTGATGTCGGCGCTTCGGTTAAGAGTCTGGCAAAGGACAAGGGGATAGGCGGGGAACTACTCAACCAGCTCAGCAATGCTGATGCCCTGATTAACGTGGTCCGCGCCTTCAAGAACGAGAGTATCCCTCACCCCGAGGGCAGCCTGGACGTGGAGCGGGACATCGGCACGATGAACCTGGAACTCGTCTTTTCCGACCTGGCCATTATGGAGCGAAGACTGGAGAGAATTGAGACCTCCCTGAAAGGCGCCAAACCGCCAGAGCGCCAGGCTTTCCTTCACGAGCAAGAGACCCTGAACAAGTTTAAGGGCGAGCTGGAAAAAGATGTGCTCATCCGGGAACTCAAGCTGGCGCCGACTGAGGCGAGGATGATTGCCAACTACCAGTTCCTCACCGCCAAGCCACTATTAATCGTGGTCAATATTGACGAAGAACAGCTGGCCGAGGTGGAGTCTTTAGAAGCTGAACTAAACTCACGTCAGGCACAGGAAAGGTGCCGTGTTATCACCCTCTGCGGCAAGCTGGAAATGGAGCTAACGCAACTGGAAGACAGCGAGGCAGAAGAATTCCGCGCTGATTTCGGGCTTAAGGAATCCGGGCTTGACCGCGTTATCAAACAGTCCTACGGGTTGCTGGGGCTCATCTCGTTCTTTACCACCGCCTCAAACGAAGTCAGGGCCTGGTCAATTCCAAGCGGCACCAGCGCACCGAAGGCGGCGGGGAAAATCCACACCGACATGGAGCGGGGATTCATCAGAGCCGAGGTCATCAGCTACGATGACCTGGTCAAGTGTGGCAACCTCGCTGAAGCCCGAAAGAAAGGGCTGCTGCGGCTGGAAGGCAAGGAATACATCGTCCAGGATGGCGATGTCATCACCTTCCTGTTTAATGTATAGCGCCCAGCCTGCCGCCACCTTCAACTTTGCCGGCGCACAATTAGCTTGAGTCCGTCCTGCCCCACCACCGTAATCGCCTGACCAGTGTCTATATCGCCATTTATTGATTGAGCGCTCCAGAGCTCACTTTTAATCTTGACCAGACCCTCCGGGGCCAAGGGACTGCTTACCTTACCTTTGCTGCCAATCATATTCGGCAGACCAACGATGGTTTGTCTCTTCAAAATGTGGCTAACCAGCCAGAAATCAACCACGGCGAAGACGGCATAAGCAGACATAACGGTAATCAGCCCCCACAGTGGTATATTGATGTCATATTCAGGCAGCACCCAGCGCCAGACCGAGAACAGGGCAACTTCCACCGCCAGAGTGCTGGCAATCGCTATAATCAGCCGTGCCAGAGTCATCTTCCTGCCTGATTACCTCCGCTTCTATTATAGCAGGAGGAGGAGAGTAATGCTTAATTTTGTCCAACCGCCAGGGAGCAAAAGCTACCAGACTTTTTATCGGTTTTTTGCCGATTTGTGGTTGAGGCTGAAAAAAGTTGAATATAGATAAAAAGTACTATGGTAATTTTCTTTAAATAATACTTGACAATTCTTTTAGTTAGTGTTATCATTAGTCTTTGACTAATCCTCGAGGTATTTATCCTCATAAATATGTTTCCTTTCATTAACGCCACAGGTATTTGCTCAGAGAAGTAGCATATACGCGGGGATTTTTTTGTTTTTTGTTTAAGGAGCAGACTCAGAGATGGTTTCTATTTCATCGACTAGCGACGTTAGCACACGTCGTATTGCCCGAAAATCTTATGCCAGCTTACCCCAGATACTAGATGTTCCCAATTTAATTAAAGTCCAATCAGGCTCATTCCAGCGCTTTACGGAAGATGGGCTAAAGCATTTGCTGGAGGAGGTATCCCCGATTAAAACACTCACCGCCAGCAAACTGGAGCTTAGCTTCATTGCCTACGAGTTCCGTGAACCGCGCCCCGGCCACTCCGAAGCGGAGTGCCGGGAACGAAACCTGACCTATTCAGTGCCACTTTATGCCAGGGTGCAGCTACTCATTAAAGAGACGGGAGAAATCAAGGAACAGGACCTGTTTCTGGGTGACATTCCCCTGATGACTGCCAAAGGCACCTTTATTACCAGTGGCGCGGAAAGGGTGGTAGTGAGCCAGTTACTGCGCTCGCCGGGTGTCTACTTTACTATTGCGGAAGATGCCGCTACTGGCCACGAGCTATGCTCCGCCAAGCTAATTCCGACTCGCGGTGCCTGGCTTGAATTTGAGACCAGTAACCGAGATGTAGTCTCAGCCAAGATAGACGGGAAGCGCAAAATCCCGATTACTACGTTGCTGCGTGCTATTGGTTACTCCAGCAATGAACAACTGCTCAGTATGTTCGCCAACGAGGATGATTCCTCCGAGCACCATTATATCCAGACGACTATTGAGCGTGAGCCGCTGGTCAGGGACGAGTCAGAGGCCCTGCTTGATATTTACCGGAAACTGCGCCCTGGAGAGCTGCCCAATATTGAAAACGCCAGAAAACTAATCCGGAGCCTGTTCTTTGACTCGTTGCGTTACGACCTGGGAGCGGTAGGTCGCTACAAACTTAACAAGCGTCTGGGATTGAATGTTGACCTGAAAGAGCGGGCGCTGACCAAAGAGGATATCGTTGAGATTGCCCGTCACATCATTATGGTTAATAATGGCAACGATGTTGGCGACGATATTGACCATCTCGGTAACCGGCGAATACGTACTGTCGGCGAGTTGTTGCAAACCCAGTTTCATGTCGGGTTATTGCGGCTGGCGCAAGCCGTCAGGGAGCGAATGAGCATCATTGGCACTGAGGCAATCACGCCCAGCGCTCTGGTCAATATCCGGCCGGTGGTGGCGGCGGTCAGGGAGTTCTTCAGTAGCTCACAGCTATCACAATTCATGGACCAAACCAACCCGCTGGCCGAGCTAACGCACAAGCGCCGTCTATCCGCCATGGGACCAGGTGGCTTATCCCGCGAGCGCGCTGGCTTTGATGTCCGAGATGTTCATTTTTCCCACTACGGGAGAATTTGCCCCATTGAGACACCGGAAGGGCCCAATATCGGTCTCATCGGTTCTCTGGCTACCTACAGTAGAATTAACGAATACGGTTTTATTGAAACGCCCTACCGCAAGATTATCTCCGAGATGAGCAATACCAGCGACAAGCTGGTGGGAAGAACCACTCGTGAGCCAGTAACCAACGGACAGGGCAATACCATAGTGAAAGCTAACGCCACCATTACTCCCAAGCTTGCCGACAAGATAGCCAAGCTGGACACCGGAATGATAAAGGTGGTGCCCTTTGTCTCAGACGAAATTGCTTATTTTACCGCTGATGAAGAGGACGTGTTTTTTATTGCTCAGGCTAATGCCAAGCTTGATGATAAGAGCCAGTTTGTGGAAGAGAGGGTTGAAGGCAGGCTAGCTGACCATTACCTGCTGGAGACCCCGGATAAAATTCAATTAATGGACGTGTCACCCAAGCAGATAGTCAGCGTGGCTACCGCCTTAATACCCTTCCTTGAGCATAATGATGCCAACCGTGCTCTGATGGGCGCCAATATGCAGCGGCAGGCAGTACCCCTGCTTCGCCCTGAGGCTCCCCTGGTTGCCACCGGCATGGAAACCGAAGCCGCCAGATATAGCGGGCAGGTACTGTTTGCCAGGAATGCCGGGGTAGTAACTGAGATTGGTGGTGTAATCGATGATAAAGGGGAGAGCAAATATCACATTGCCATTACACAAGATAACGGCGAGAGGGACGAATACGAGCTAATGAAATTTGTGCGCACCAACCAAGGGACTTGTGTCAACCAGCGCCCCCTGGTGAATAAAGGCGACCAGATAGAAGCCGGCCAGGTTTTGGCTGATAGCTCAGCTACGGAAGAGGGTGAGCTGGCGCTGGGGCAGAATGTGCTTTGCGCTTTTATGAGCTGGGAAGGCTATAACTTTGAGGACGCTGTTATCATCAGTAGCCGCCTGGTGGAGGAAGATAAGTTTACCTCCATTCATGTTGCCAAGCATGAGACCGAAGCCCGGGATACCAAGCTTGGCCCTGAAGAAATCACCCGAGATATACCCAATGTCGGCGAAGAAAGTCTGCGTGAGCTCGACGAAAACGGTATTATCCGGATTGGTGCCGAAGTTAGCCCAGACGATACCCTGGTCGGTAAAATTACCCCGAGGGGTGAGACCGAACTTTCAGCGGAAGAGAAGCTGCTGCGGGCCATCTTTGGTGAGAAAGCAAGAGACGTTAAAGATACCTCGTTGCGAGTGCCACATGGTGAGTGGGGCAAAGTAATCAATGTCAGAGTCTACTCTCGTAAAGACAGTGGCGATGACCTGCCCGCCGGAGTTAACCAGTGGGTACAGGTCTGGATTGCCCAGAAACGAAAGGTCTCGGCAGGCGATAAATTGGCCGGGCGACATGGCAACAAGGGAGTGATAGCTCTCATCGCCCCCAAAGAGGACATGCCCATCCTCCCCGATGGCACTCCCATAGATATCATCCTTGACCCCATCGGTGTGCCATCACGAATGAACCTGGGACAAGTTCTGGAAACCCATCTTGGCTGGGCAGCTCAGACGCTCGGCTTTAAGGTACTCGCCCCCGTTTTTGATGGTGCGAGTAGCGTTGAAATTGAGGACGCCCTGGCGCAGGCATGGCTGGCGCAAAAAGCCGGGGCAGTTAACCACACGCCTGATAGCGAGAGCTCTACAGTACAACTGGAACTGGCTAAGGCCTGGGTTAATAGCCAGGGCTATAATGGCGACCAAGTCTTCAGCGATGACTACCCGGGAGAAGCCAAAGAAATCTGCCTGCGTCTCTGGCTCGAAGAGCTGGGCATCGCCAGCCGTGACCTCAGCCAACAGGAGCTAATGCAAGCGGTGGAAAAAGTAAACCTTGAGGGCAAATATTCTCCGCCTACTTTTGGCAAGGTCATGTTGCGCGACGGACGCACCGGTGAGCCATTCGACCAGCCGATAACGGTAGGCAGTATTTATATGATGAAGCTAATTCACCTGGTTGAGGATAAAGTTCATGCCCGCTCTACCGGGCCGTACTCTCTGATTACCCAGCAGCCCCTGGGCGGCAAGGCTCAGTTTGGTGGTCAGCGCTTTGGCGAGATGGAGGTATGGGCACTGGAAGCTTATGGCGCTGCCCGCAACCTGCAGGAAATGCTGACCATCAAATCAGACGATGTCTCCGGACGAGCTAAGGCTTATGAGGCGATAATCAAAGGCGAGAATATTCTGCAACCTGGAGTGCCGGAGTCATTTAAGGTTCTGGTCAAGGAACTGCAAAGTCTGGGACTCGCTCTGGAAGTGATTAATGAAGAGGAGGCAAAGGTAACCGCCGCCGAGGAAACGATAGAAGAAGTCCCCCAACCAAAGGCAGAGCTGGAGACTGCGGAAGACTTGCCCTTGGGAATAGAAGAAGTCCCGGAACCAAAGGCAGAACTGGAGACTACGGAAGACTTGCCCTTGAAAGAGGTAACTGAAGAAGATGCTGGAAATTAACGATTTTGACGCCGTACGTATCTCTCTGGCTTCGCCAGAGCAAATCAGGAGCTGGTCCTATGGTGAGGTAACCAAGCCAGAGACAATCAACTACCGCACTCTGAAACCGGAAAGGGATGGCCTGTTCTGCGAAAGAATTTTTGGGCCAACCAAAGACTTTGAATGTTACTGCGGTAAGTATAAGAAGATACGTTACAAGGGAGTTATTTGCGATAAATGTGGCGTTGAGGTAGCCCGAGCTAAAGTACGCCGAGAACGCATGGGGCACATTGAGCTGGCCTGCCCGGTGAGTCACATCTGGTTTGCCAAGGGCACACCGAGCCGATTGGGGCTGCTGCTTGACCTGTCACCGCGGAGTCTGGAGCACGTTTTGTACTTTTCCCATTATATCATCACCTCCGTCAACGAGGAGGCACGCCAAGAGGCAATCAAGCAACTTGAAGAAGACGCCAAACAAAGAGTAGATGAGTCCCAAAGCGCTTTAGAAGCTAAAACCACCGAGATGGAAGCAGCGCAGGCAACGGTAGAGGAAGTAAACGAACTGCGCCGTAATTTCACTGAGGAAAGAATACAGCTTGAGGAGAAATTGGCTACCGAGGTAGAGCGGTTAAAAAACCTCAATGTTAGAGAGTTGCTCAATGAAGGTCAATGCCATGACCTCAAGCAGAAGTATGGTCAGGTCTTTGAGGCCGGGATGGGAGCGGAAGCTATTCTTGAGATTATCAAGAATATCAGCCTCCCGGAAGTGCGCAACCAGCTTATCCAAGAAACTCAGTCTTCCTCAGGGCAACGTCGCAAGAAAGCGAGCAAGCAATTACGAGTTGTAGAGGCATTTCGTAACAGCGGCAATAAGCCAGAGTGGATGATTTTGACGGTACTGCCGGTCTTACCCCCGGACCTCAGACCCATGGTTCAGCTCGATGGCGGCAGATTCGCCACCAGCGACCTTAATGACCTGTACCGGCGGGTGATTAACCGCAATAACCGACTGCGCCACTTAATCGAAATCGGCGCCCCGGAAATTATCATCCGTAATGAGAAGCGAATGTTGCAGGAAGCGGTTGATTCCCTTATTGATAATGGTCGGCGGGGACGGGCGATATCGGTCAGCGGCAACCACCGATTAAAGTCACTCTCTGACCTGCTGCGGGGTAAACAAGGGCGCTTCCGGCAGAATCTACTTGGCAAGAGAGTTGACTATAGCGGCCGCTCCGTCATCGTGGTTGGGCCGGAACTTAAGCTGCACCAATGTGGCTTGCCGAGGCGAATGGCTTTAGAACTTTTTAAGCCATTTGTTATGCGGCGGCTGATAGCGGACGGGATTATCCCCAATCCAAAGGCAGCCCGACGGCTGGTAGAGAGAGCCAAGCCAGAGGTGTATGACATTCTGGAGGAAGTTATCAGCGAGCGACCGATTTGGCTTAACCGGGCACCCACCCTGCACCGACTCAGCCTTCAAGCCTTTGAACCGGTGCTCATTGATGGCAGCGCTATCCAGATTCATCCCCTGGTATGCTCGGCTTTCAATGCCGACTTTGATGGCGATCAGATGGCAGTTCATGTTCCCCTTTCCAAAGCCGCCGTCAAAGAGGCTAGAAAACTGGCACTCAGCCTTCACAACATGCTATTACCAAGCAGTGGTGAACCAACGATAACTCCTACCCTGGACATGGTTTTTGGTTGCTATTACCTGACCATCATCAGGCCTGGTACAAAAGGGGAGGGGCAACTTTTCGGCAGTTTTGAAGAAGCAAAGCTTACCTACGAACTGGGCAACCTTGACCTCAGGGCTGAGATTGAGGTAAGAGACCAGAGCAGAGATGGGCAAAGAATTAAAACCAGTGTGGGCCGTATTATTTTTAACGAAGCTTTACCCCCAGAGTTGGGCTTCCAAAACAAAACGATTGACAAGTCAGGCTTAAAGCAAATAGTCACCGAATGCTGCCGGCTGCTCAGTGATGAAGAAACGGCGGCAGTGCTGGACAACTTCAAACAGCTTGGCTTCCATTACGCCACCAAATCGGGAATTACTATCTCGATGAATGACGTTGAGGTTCCAGAAAGTAAAACCAAGCTCCTAGAAGAGGCCGAGGAAAGGATTACCATTATTGAAAATCAGTATCACCGCGGCTTAATCACCGAGGATGAAAGGTATGACGGCATCGTCAGCGTCTGGATGGAAACCACCGACCGGATTACCAGTACTATCTCCGAAACCCTTGACCGCTATGGCGGGATTTATATGATGGCCACCTCCGGAGCCAAAGGTAATATTTCCCAGATTACCCAGATGGCCGGCATGCGTGGTTTGATGACTGACCCCTCCGGTAAGATAATTGACTTCCCTATCAAGACGAGCCTGCGCGAAGGGCACAGCGTTATGGAGTACTTTATCTCCACTCATGGCGCCCGCAAGGGACTGGCTGATACCGCGCTGAGGACATCAGACAGCGGCTATCTTACCAGACGTCTCATTGATGTTGCTCAAGATGTCATCGTTTTTGAAGAGGACTGTGGTACTACCGACGGTGTCTGGATAACCGAACCAAAAGAAAAGGGGTTACTACCTTCGCTTGCCGACCGAATAAACGGACGCCTGGCGGCCAGTGCGGTGACTAATCCCGATACCGGGGAAATCATTGTTGACCGAAATGAGGAAATTACCGAACCGAAGATAAAGGGAATTATTGCTGCCGGGATAAATAAGGTTCAGGTCAGGTCTCCCCTTAGCTGCCAGTCCAAGCGAGGTACCTGCCAGAAGTGCTACGGGAAGGACCTTGCCCGTGGCAGACCAGTTGACCTCAATACCGCCGTGGGCATAATTGCCGCTCAGAGCATCGGCGAGCCAGGTACCCAGCTCACGCTACGTACCTTCCACACCGGTGGTGTGGTTGGGCTTGATATTACCAGCGGCCTACCCCGGGTAGAAGAACTTTTTGAGGCAAGAACACCTAAAGGTCAAGCGACTATCTCAGAAATAGACGGGGTGGCTGAGGTCGTTCAGAATGAAGAAGGTAGAAAAATCAAGGTTACCAGCTCGGAGACATACCATGATGAATATCCACTGCCCGCTGGCTGGCAGGTAATGGTAGATAACGGGCAATGGGTGGATATTGGTGCTGTTCTAGCGACGCCAGCAGCCAAGGCCAAGGCTAAAACCAAAACTAAAACTAAGACCAAATCAGTTGCCCTGACGCCAGAAACCCAGCCTATCCTTGCCCGCATCGCCGGTGAAGTAACCGTCAAAGCCAAGCAGCTGTCTATCAGTTATGAGGAGAGGGAGGAGCGCGAATATGCTGTCTCGTCCACTGCCGGCATCTGGGTTCAAACTGGGAACGAGGTAAAAGCCGGTCAGCAACTTACCGACGGGTCAATAAATCCACAGGATATACTCCGTATTCTGGGCAGAGAGGCGGTACAGCAATATCTGGTTGACGAGGTACAGAAGGTTTACCGCTCCCAGGGAGTGAACATCAACGACAAGCACGTTGAGATTATCGTCCACCAAATGCTGACCAAAGTTCGCATTGATTCTGCCGGTGACACCCAACTGGTACCGGATGAGCTGATTGACCGTTTCGTTTATGAAGACATCAATGCCAAGGTACTTGCCGAAGGTGGTGAGCCAGCCACCGCCCATACCGTGTTACTGGGTATAACCAGAGCTTCACTGAGCACTGACAGCTGGCTGGCTGCAGCCTCTTTCCAGGAGACCACCCGAGTCCTTACCGAGGCCGCAGTTTACGGCCGGGTGGACAAGCTAATCGGGCTTAAGGAAAATGTCATCATTGGCAAGCTGATTCCAGCCCACTCCATGCCCATTGAAGAAGCACCAGAGTTAACCGCTGGCGAAGAAGGGCCCGAGGCAACACCTGGTTTATCAGTCGGCGAAGGGCTAGAGGAAGCAGCGGGTCTGACAACTGGTGAAGAGCCAGAGGAGATAACCGGCTTAACAACTGAGGAGCCCGAGGAAGCACCCAGCCTGACCGCTGAAGAGGTAACAGAGGAAGCAACCAGCCTGCCCATCGAGGGAGCGTTAGAAGAAACAACGAACCCGTTACCCGGCGAAGAAACAGAAGAAACAAGCAACCAGCTAACCGTAGAAGAACAAGAGGAAACGCCAGGTTTATCAGCCGATGAAGAAGAGGAAAAGCCGACCAGCTAGACTCCTTACCAAGACAACGCCATGAAAATACAAGAGGGGCTTTGCCTCTCTTTTATTACCTTCCCCTCTTCTTTGAGGGGACAAATGGGGGTGAGGTGAAATAGCTCGCATCATATCTGGCAAACCCAGCACTGAGGACATACCACTGGACACCAGCCTCCGACCCCGTCACCTTGATGAATTCGTCGGGCAGGACAAGGTCAAGGACAATCTAAAAATCGCCATCACTGCCGCCAAGGGCAGGGGCGAAGCGCTGGACCACATACTGCTCTACGGGCCACCGGGGCTGGGGAAGACCACTCTGGCTCACATCATCGTGGCTGAGATGGGAGTGAACATCAGGATTACCTCAGGGCCGGCAATCGAGCGCACCGGAGACCTGGCTGCCATCCTGACAAATCTTCACAGCCAGGATGTACTCTTCATTGATGAAATCCATCGCCTGAGCCGAGCCGTGGAAGAGGTATTATACCCGGCAATGGAAGATTTTGCCCTGGACATCATCATCGGTAAGGGGCCTGGTGCCAGAAGCCTGCGGCTGAACCTGCCCAGCTTTACTCTGATTGGCGCCACCACCCGCTATGCCCTGCTCAGCCCACCGCTACGAGACCGATTCGGCGCCGTCTACCGCCTTGACTTCTATGACCAGACAGCGATTGAAACCATCCTGAAACGCTCCGCCCGCATCCTCCAGATAAAAAACGAAGGCGAAGGCTTAAAGGAAATTGCCCGCCGCGCCCGGGGCACGCCCCGCGTGGCCAACCGACTGCTAAAGCGGGTGCGAGACTATGCGCAGGTGATAGCCGATGGTATAGTAACCCAGCAAGTCGCCGTGGAGGCGCTATCCAAGCTGGAAGTCGACACGATAGGTCTGGACGAGGTAGACCATAAAGTATTACACACCATCATTGACAAATTCAACGGCGGTCCGGTGGGGCTGGACACCATTGCGGCTTCCATCAGTGAAGAATCAGATACCATTATGGATGTCTACGAGCCGTATCTGCTGCAACTGGGTTTTCTGGAACGAACGCCCCGCGGTCGCCTAGCCACCCATCTAGCCTACCAGCACCTCGGCCTACCTTATAACAGGGAAAAACCACCCCAGCCAACGCTGTGGTAATCGCTATTCCGCTGTTTTTCTCCTGTCGCTTAAATGCCTCCCAGCGTGGCTAATTGAGCCAAGGCATCGTAGTTATAGTCTTCGGGGGAGCTAACCCTGGACTCGGACAGCTTACCCACCGGAGGCTCTCCCTTGATTGACTTGACCAACTCAAAAGCTTTCTCCACCCTCTTTTCATCGCCTTCTAAAGCCAGCACTACTGCACCCTCAGAGCCACCGACACCGCCGGAGCCGAGGTGATAGGCCCTAACACCAGCCAAGATAGCGAACGCCTGAATTTCGGTAATTACTTTACCCAGAACCGCCGGGCCGAGCTTCGCGGGTAGCCCGGTACTGTACTTGAAGTGGTAGATGCCAGAGTGCTTGGACGCCTCAGTAACCGAGGGAACCAGTTTCTCCAGACCGACGGGTATGATGAGATGGCTGCCGCGCGGCGTTACGATGGGCGTGAACATACCCCAGGTGCCGCCCTTGATACTGGCTATGAAAATGCCAGCATTACCCTCCGGGTCAACAGCGTTGGCGCCCTTAATGAAAACATCATCGGGGCCGAAATCAAGTATCTCAACATTCGGGTCGGCGCCTTCCACCACTTTCCCCTTCCTGATAACGTGCCAGTGGCAAGGGGAGCGCCCCGTGTTGGCGTTGGTGATGCCATCACAGACCACACCTACGGTCTGGTTGACTTTGGGCTCCACCTTGATACCGAAAAGCTCCTCACTGAAAAAGGCAGTGGTGATGCCCCGGGCAATGATAATGATGCCGTTTTTATAAGCATGCTGCACTTCGGGAATAGCCATGGTGGCCTTGGCCAGAAGTCGCCTGGACTCGGCCGGGTTCAAAACCACCAGGGCAGAAATTTGTTTTTGGCCTGGCTCTGGCTGTGGATACTCTACTTCGTAAAACAATGTCCACCTCCTGAAACGATTTGTCCTATTCTAGCATTTTTTGTTCCCAAGTGAAACTGGCGATGATAGGACAACTTGATAAACGGCAGGCAACAAAGCTAATATGGTAAATGAGAATGAAATCAGTGCTGATTCACTGCTGCTGCGCCCACTGTGCCGCTTACACGGTTAATTACTGGCGGGAGCAAGGATATGAAGTCAGCGGTCTGTGGTACAACCCCAATATCCACCCTTACCTGGAGCACCAGAACCGTCTGGAAGCGATGAAGTCCCTAGCCCAAGAAATGAGTCTGCCGTTGACGGTCACTGAAGGCTATGAGATGATACGGTACTTTCGCCAGGTGGTGGGACATGAAGCAGAGCGCTGCCGGTATTGCTTCCGACTGCGCCTGGCAAAAACCGCTGAAATCGCGCGGGAAAAGAATTTCAGCGCCTTCACCACCACCCTGCTCATCAGTCCCCAGCAAAAGCATGAGCTTCTTCGTGAGATTGGAAGTGAGCTGGCAGAGGAAACAGGCATAGAATTCCTCTATGCCGACCTGAGGAAACGCTACTCCGACAGCCGCCACCTGACCAAGCCGCTTGACCTCTACCGCCAGCAATACTGCGGTTGCATTTACAGCGAGTGGGAACGCTACGCCAACATAAAAATAGAATGAACGTTAGAACCTGGCTTGCGGCGGTTATTCTTTTTTTGCTGCTGGTTGCCGGGTGCAGTGCGCCACCGGAGACAGCCAGAGTTACCCAGGTCATTGATGGCGACACCATCACCATAGAAGGTGGCTACCGGGTAAGGTATATCGGCATTGATACTCCGGAAATCCGTCCGGTACCGGAAGCCTACGGTCTGGAAGCCTGGCAAGCCAACCGAGAGCTGGTAGAGAACAAAGAAGTCCGCCTGGAGAGAGACGTATCCGAAACGGATAAATACGGTCGGCTGCTGCGCTACGTCTATGTGGGCGATACCTTCGTTAATGCCGAGCTGGTAAAAAAGGGGCTGGCGGAGGTTAAAAGTTATCCTCCCGATACCAAACACCAAGACTATCTGGAGGATTTGGAGGCGGAAGCGAGGGAGGCAGGGAGAGGGATGTGGGCAAAATGAGAGGGAGCCTCAATAAGAAGCCCCCTCCCCTGTTTAAACTATTAAGTAATAGTCTATTCTGCCACCTGGTATGACAACGTTCCGTTCCCGCCTTTGCGCATCGCACCCATTTGCTGGCCGCGATTGGCTTTGGAAATGGAGGCACCCGGAGACAGGCTATTAGATGCCTGTGGTCTGGCGCCCTGCCATTGCTTAACGGTGCCAAGTTGCTCTTTAGTGATGAGTCCTTCCTCCAAGGCTTTTTCCAGCATTTCCTGCCTCGTATCTGACGATGGTATCCGGTTCATCCACTGATACAGATGGCGCTTTAATTGCGGGTGTTCACTTAATCCCGCGCCGGGCATTGCCCCGAAGACTCGCGGCAGCAGACCGAGGTCAAGGGCATCCGGTTTTTGCTGCCACCACTCCTTGATTTCTTCAGCTTCGTCCTCAGTGATTATTTCCTCTGCCACAGCTTTATCAAGGATGCGGTAAAGAGCTTCAGTATACCTCTCCCCCCCGGTTTCCTCTCTCGCCTGCCTGACGGCATCTCTCAGTTCGTCCTCGGAGATACCGAGTATCTCGGCAACCCTGGCGAGAAGACCGTCTTCCGCCCATGCTGGCATTACCTCGAACAATTCGGGCAGGAGTTCCTCCAGCTCGGTAATATTATCGCTTTCGTTGACCGACTCTTCATCCTCCTGTGCCAGTGCAATGGTCGTGCCACCCACCGTCAGCAAGAGTATTGCCACCAGTATTGAGACGAGAACCTTCATTTTCTTAGACATTCTGCTTACTCCTTTCATTAATGTATATCGCTTTATTTTAAATAGCGATGGGCGGCAAGCCGCCCATGGCTAGTAATGCCCGGATTAGTCCAAAATGGCGTAGACTACCTGAACGGTAAGGGTGATATCCATCTCGCCGGGGCTGATGGGTGTCTCTACCATTGGGGCTCCGGCAGCTTGCTCCATATAGACGTCCTGACGGTAAACCGGGGACGGAGTATAAGCATTTTCGGAGATATAGACCGGCTTGCCCAGGGTCACTCCCGCCAGTTGCGCCATCTGCCCGGCTTTGGCTTTGGCATCAGCCATCGCCTTTTGCCGCGCCTCCTCATGATAGGCTGACGGGTCCTCCACAGAGAAACTGATGCTATCAATGCGGGTGAGGTCTCCTCCTGCCGAGGCAACTACGTCAATAGTGGCGCCGATATTATCCATCTCCCTTACCTTGGCAGTCACCACATTGGTAACGCGGTAGCCAATGACCACCTCCTGTCCCTTGGCATCATCCCACCTGGTTACCTTGTGAATGTTGAAATACTGAGTCTGAATATCTTTCTCCGCTATGCCGCTATCGGTCAGGGCGGCCTTCACCGCATCCATCGCCATAGTTGCCTGAGATTGAGCACCAGCGACGCTTGCCTCCTGAGCTTCAATGCCCAATCGTAAAATGGCAATATCAGGAACCGCTGAGACCTTGCCGCTACCGTTGACCCAGATTCCCTCCTGCTGGGTAGTCAGGTTGACCTGTAGATTTGACGGGGTTGCCCCCAAAGCGACGCCTTCCTGGCCACAGCCAGCCAAGCCGACCACGGCCAACACCAGCGCCAGACCAACCGCTAGTAACCAAATTTTCTTCACTAGTTTTCCTCCTTTCCAAATTTCTGGCTGTCACCTATATATAACGAAAAAGTCGCCACTTGGTTAGTGGCGACCTGAAAATTTGGCTAAAAAATTTATCAGCTGATTGTCAATTGAGCAGGCTGAGATTACCTTTCATTATTATTCTCCCGCCGATTATTATTTTCCTGCTGCAAAGCTTCCAGAGCCTTTTTATATTCGTTATCCGAGGTAGCAATTACCCGGAGCAGGGCCGGTCTGGCTGCCAGCGGCACTTTCTGCAATACTGCCCG
>CAZWYS010000008.1:0-5777 GCA_964638295.1 uncultured Dehalococcoidaceae bacterium | reverse complement strand
TTACCCGGAGCAGGGCCGGTCTGGCTGCCAGCGGCACTTTCTGCAATACTGCCCGTAACGCCTCAGGGTGCTCAACCAGGCGGTGAGCCACAATCACCCTCAGCCTAGCCCGCCGGTCAAGCTTTTCGATTTCAGTCACATCGGCCTCGGCTGGTTTCGGCGATGGTAAAGGCTGTATTGCGGGCGCCCTTTCCGGTACCGGCATTGGGGCTGGCTGTAACGCGGGAACTTTTTCGGGTGTCGGCATTGGGGCTACTGACACCGCCGGTTCCTTCCCGGAGGGTCCTCTCACTGTTTTTGGTGCTGGCGCTTCTTTGGTTACCGCCGGTGGCACTGGCGCCAGAGTCGCTCCAGGCTTTCTCTCTACTTCCCTGGGCTCTACAGGCACGGCTGCCGGTGCTTCCTGAACTGCGGCTGGTGGCGGTGCCATCATTACCGCGGACTCTTCGTCTGGAGCTACTTCCGCCACAGATGGTGCCGGCGCTTCCGAAGTCGCCGCGGGGGGTGGGGCTATAAATACCTCCGCTTCTTCCTCCACGGAACCAACCAAGCTGGTCATTGCCATGAGCTGGCTATCAAGACGCTGGGCGACCCGTTTCACCTCCTCTGCCTTACCTTCGTCCGCCATCTTAATTATCTCGGCTACCCTCCTGTCCGCCAGCTTAACATACAACTCTGCTTTACCCAGCGCCGAGGGGGTCAGTGCCAGATGCACTTTCTCGGTGGCCAGTTTAACCGGATACAAAGTCTCGTCAGGCATACTATTGCTCGCTGCCGCCACGGTGCTACTGCTCGCCACCAGGAAAATAAGAACCGCCGCCACTGCCGTTGCCCATCTTGGCTGCCAGCTAAAGAGAGAGAAACGGCGCTCCTTCTTCTCTGCCATTTCCTGAAGGGCGACACGCAACTGGTATCTGGCCCTATCGCGGAACTCGGGACGGGGCTTGATAGCCAGGGTTTCTCTGGTAAACAGAGCCGTCCGCAGCAGTGGCTCAAGCCCGGCAGCATGCTCCGGATAATCTGCCAGACATTGCTCTACGGCCTCACCCCTGGTGAGTATCCGCTCCAGGCATTCATCCAGAATGCCATCAAATTCTCGCTCTTTCATCGTTTTATCCTGTCACCAGCACTTTGCGCAGTGATACGATGGCATTGTGCTGCAGCGCCTTTATGGCTCCCTCACTTTTGTTCATCACTCTGGCGGCCTGGGCAACCGAAAGTCCGCCGGCAAAGCGAAGGGAAATAACCTCCTGCTGTGCCCCGGTCAACTGCTTGGTTGCCAGAGCGAGCCTCTGGATATCAAAACTCTGTTCCACCTCCAGCCGGGGGTCGCTATCGCCACTGGCCAGCGACTCGTCAAGGGGCACCGTATGGCGCTTTGATTTCTTTCTCAGGTGGTCAACTATCCGGTTATGGGCAATGCGAAAAAGCCACGCCGAAAAGGGCGTCCCCTTCCTGTACTTAAAAGAAGAAATAGATTTAAAGGCACTGAGAAAGACCTGCTGCGTCATATCCTCTGCCTCTGTCCTTTCGCCTATTTTGAGAACTATATAACGATAAATCTTATCGAAGTTCTCCTCATATATTTGAGTTAAAGCCATCTGGTCGAGCTGCTGCGCCCGCCGGACCAGGCTCTCCTCATCCTGCACCTGACAACTCCTGACCGGCTAAACCCCGAATCAATTTTGCTTCCGGTTCAGCCAGCAATTTGGCGTTACCCTGTGCATATATTATAACGAATGAGATGGTAAAAGGATAGCTTTCCAAGCTAAATATGTTACAATTGTAAGCGGTCAAAATTTAGCTGTGGAGATAAAGCCTTGCCCTATCACGTGCGCCCGATGCACAAAGAAGATGTGGCTCAGGTTAATGAGATTGACCGTGAAGCTTTCCCTACCCAGTGGCCACCACCCGACTACCGGCGGGAGCTGAACAATCCGTTAGCCAGACTTATTGTCACCTACGATAGCGATAAAACGGTTGAGGAGGCTGAGGCAAAAGCTCCCCAAAAGAAAAGCACCTCCGGGCCGGTATGCTGGGTGAAGCGGCTGTTCAGCCATGACCGCTTTTTTGGTGAGAGACTGCCACCGTCAAGCAGACAGTACTTGGTCGGTTTTGCCGGTATCTGGGTGATGGCAGATGAAGCCCATATCACAAACATTGCCGTGCGGGAACATTACCAGCGCCAGGGAATAGGAGAGCTACTCCTCATTTCAATTATTGGCCTGACTGCCCAGCTCAACGCCACTGTCGTTACCCTGGAGGTGCGTGCCTCCAACACCACCGCCCAGAAACTGTACCACAAATATGGCTTCGCACCGGTGGGCGTGCGCCGTGGCTACTATACCGATAACCGGGAAGATGGTCTAATAATGTCCACGGAAAATATCACCTCAGCGCCATTTCAGGCACGCCTGCAAAAGTTAAAGCGCTTTCACGCCCAAAGATACGGGATAGAAAATAAACCTTTGAAGAAAATCCCGGCCAGGTAAAGTGCGAAGTTTGGAGATTTTTGGTGACCCCATCCCCCTTTATCCCCCTTCCCCTTGATAAGGGGAAGGGGGAGGGTTTATAGAAAAGGGACTTCGTCCCTCTTAGACTTCCGACAAATGTGTTTTGAGACTTCATCCCCTTAAACTTCCAGTTAATATGCTTAGAGGACTTGTCTCTCTTGGACTCCCGATAAATAGTTTTGGAGACTTTGTCTCTCTTAGACCCCTGTTTAACAGGTTTAGAGGACTTGTCCCTCCTGAACTCCCGACAAATAGGTTTGGAGACTTCATCCCCTTAAACTCCCGGTTAATAGGTTTTGAGATTTCGTTTCTCGCAGACTCCCGATAAATATATTTTGAGGCTTAGTCTATCCCAGTCTCCTGCCTGTAGAGGTGTTCAAAAGCGGGTTCATTCCGCATAGCTGCACTTTACCGTCAGCGAATGAAGTGCTAGAATTTTAACAACGGGTCGGGATTAGCGGCTAAGGAGGAAAAAGCAATGTCTGGTCATTCAAAATGGTCATCAATCAAGCACCAGAAGGGAGTGGCCGATGCGCGGCGGGGTCAGCTGTTTACCAAATTGACCCGAGAGATAATAGTGGCGGTGCGGAATGGCGGCAGCAATCCCGAGTTGAACTTCCGCTTGAGACTGGCAATACAGAAGGCCCGCGATAGCAATATGCCGACGGATAACATTGATAGGTCCGTCAAGAAAGGCAGCGGGGAACTTGGGGGAGTCACTCTGGTGGAGCTAGTCCTCGAGGGGTACGGACCCAGCGGCACAGCGATACTGGTGGAGGCACTGACGGATAACCGCAACCGGACCTTACAGGATGTGAGGAGCACCTTCTCCAGACACGGGGGCAGCCTGGGAGAGAGCGGCTGCGTGGCGTGGATTTTCGACGCCAAGGGACTGATCACGGTGAAGACGGACAGCCTGGATGCTGACGACCTGGCGCTCAATGCCATTGATGCCGGCGCTGACGACGTCAAGATGGAAAGCGGCTACGTGGAGATTTATACCAAGCCGGAGGAGCTGGAGATGGTGAGGTCGGCGCTGGAGGCGAAAAAAATAGCCATTGACTCGGCGGAGCTAGTCAAGGCGCCCAAGAGCGCGGTGGCGCTTGACGACAAAGCCGCCTTACAAACATTGAAACTACTGGACAAACTGGAGGAACTGGACGAAGTGCAGCACGTGTCCAGTAACGCCGACTTCCCCGACACCGTCCTAGAACAGTACCAGCTGCAGGCTTAAGGTTAATTCCGTGTTTTTATAAAAGATGAAAGTTTTAGGCATTGACCCGGGCACGATAATCATGGGCTACGGGGTAATAGAGAGCCAGGATGATGAGATAGCCCTGATTGACTACGGTGCCTTAGCGAGTCCGGAGCGCTCCCCTATCGGGGAGCGCTTGAGCTATCTGTATCAGGCACTGCTGAAAATCATCGAGCGGCAACAACCGGATGCAGTAGCGGTGGAGCAGCCGTTTGTCGCCAAGAATGTCCGCACGGCACTGGCCATCGGCAGGGCGCAAGCCATAGCATTGCTGGCGGCGGCAAATAAAGGTATCCCGACCCATGAATACACACCAGCCCAGATAAAGCAGATGGTGGCCAACTACGGCGCCAGCAGCAAGGAGCAGATTCAGCAGATGGTCAAGCTTCAACTGGGGCTGGCGGAAGTCCCCCAGCCGGACGATGCCGCCGATGCCTTGGCCGTGGCGATATGCCACCTGCGGGAAATACACCTGAGCAACTTAATCGCCAGCCAGAAGGAGAGAGAATGATATCAAGCCTGCATGGAAAAGTAGAAGCAATGGGCAGTGATTTTGCCGTCGTCAATGTGGGCGGCATCGGCTTCCAGACATACATGCCCACCTCCACCCTGAGCACGATGGCTGCGGGCAAGGAGGTGCAGCTCTATACCCACCTCCATTTGCGAGAGGACAACGCCACCCTGTACGGATTTGCCTCGGCGGACGAGCTGGCGCTTTTCCAGACCTTAATCGGGGTTACGGGGCTGGGGCCAAAGCTGGCGCTGGCGATGCTCTCCGGGATGAGCGTGGAGCAACTGGTGACCGCCATCGCCACCGGCAACGCCGACCTGCTAACGGTGATTCCAGGAATCGGTAAGAAGGTGGCGAGCCGCATCGTGCTGGAGTTGAAAGAGAAGACAGGGGCGGGATGGATAACGACGCCCGCCACCCAGCTGGCACAGGAGAACACGGACGTGCTGGCGGCGCTGACCTCACTGGGCTACTCCGCCGCCGAAGCCACCAAAGCCGTGGCTACCCTACCCGCCGCCTCCGACCTGAGCCTTGAGGAAAAGGTAAGACTGGCACTGGGGTATTTTGGGGGGTAAGTAAGGTGAAAGAAGAAAATAAGAACAAAGAAATACTTCCAGTATCCACAAAAAAAGAGACTATACTTGATACTGTTGCATCTGTATCTAGTATAGCTCCGTGGGTTGGCGGACCTGTCAGTTCAGTACTCAGTGGGATGTCTATTTCCCGCAAGATGGAGAGGGTAAATGAAGTTCTTTTGAATATGGCGGAAGGAATAAAAGGTCTTGAATCTGAGATTCCGAAGAACTATGTAAAAACGGAAGAATTCCAAGAACTACTAGAAGAGACTTTACAAAAATCGGCTAAAGAGCATAACGACGAAAAACGCAAATCTTATTCTTCTTTCTTAATTAACGACATTAAAAACCCAACAAATGATACCTATGATGAGAAGTTAAGGTTCTTGAGAACGCTCGAAGAAATGCAGATTGACCACATTTATATACTAAGAGCCATGATGTTACAACCAGACCCTAATCCTGCAAACACTATTGGCTCTGTCAATTCAACCCTAAAGAAGCGTCTCCCACGTATATCACCAGACAGGATAAAGGATTTGGCAGAACAACTAACTGATATGAAAGTGGCGAATTTGGCAAATCTGGGCGTGACGATGACAGGTAAGGGAGCTGGGGAGTTCCAAAGCCGCATTACTCCCTATGGACACAGGTTCATCAGATATATCCTTTTTGATGAGTAGTATTATTTTGTAACCCCATCCACTTTATTTTCCAATCCAAGCATAGTCCAAGAGAGGCTTCGCCTCTCTTTTTTATTTTCTCTCCCCCTCTCCTTTTAAGGAAGAGGCCTGAACACTATGCGAAGCTGAAATTATTAATTAGTACGGAAGTAACTGGACTGGGATTAGTGCGCAAAACCATATTAATTGTTTAAGATCGCTGGTAGTTGTTATATTGCAGGAACTCTAAGGAACTCAAGC
>CAZWYS010000007.1:21073-38502 GCA_964638295.1 uncultured Dehalococcoidaceae bacterium | reverse complement strand
GCCAGACCATTACGCCGGGCAATTCAGGATATGGTTGAGGATAAACTTTCCGAGGACTTGCTCCGCGGCAAATTCCAATCAGGAGATACCGTGGTCGTTGACCTGGAGAAGGAAGAAATTGTCATTCATCCGACGCCAGTCGGCGCCTTGCTGGGCGATGATAAATAATTTATAATAACAAGCAGCCCAGTTTTTGTAATCGAAGGGCGGTTTAAACTGAAAGAGTAGCCGCCCTTTTTAATTCAACAAAAACCAGTCGTTAATCTAATAACTGAGTCAGAAAGCCGGGGGGAGACTAACAATATGGGAGTGGATTGGGCTTTTGCCGGACAGGTTGGAGGCGTTGGCTTTGGTATGGTCTTCGTCTTGTTAATCATTCTAGCGGTAGTTATCTGGCTCACCGGGCTGGTGGTTAATAAATGCCTCACGGCTAAAGATAAAACGGATAAAATGCCGAAGGGAGATTAGAAATTGGCACAGGAGACGATAGAAGTTCCCATAACTGGCAAGATTATCAGTGTCAACGTTAAAGCAGGTGATGAGGTTAAAGAAGGAGATGTACTCTGCCTGCTGGAGTCAATGAAGATGGAGAATCCGATACTGGCACCAGTAAATGGCACCGTTACGCAAATAGGGGTTACTGCTGAGCAGACAGTTAAGCCGGGCGATATAATCGCGGTTATTGAATACTAAAAAGCAGGTGTTTCGTGTTCGGCCTATTTGAAACCGGGTTCCAGTTTTTTTACTGGGGCAATTTGTTGATGCTCCTTATCGGTGGGGCTCTCATCTACCTGGGAATATCCAAAAAGATGGAGCCCCTCTTGTTAGTGCCCATAGGTTTTGCCATAATAGCCGTTAATTTGCCCCTTGGCGGCTTAATGGACTATGAGCTGGATATAACCAACACGACTGAGGTAGCCGCCAGAGTAACCAGCTTTGAGCTAGATGAAACCGCCAAACTTGGGGAAGGGGATGTTATCTTAAAACTGGACTCGGGTGAAATATTGGCCCCGGTCCCCGGCAGAATCAAGGAGGTTACCGTTTCGCCGGGGCAGGAGGTTCAGCCCGGGGAAACGCTGGCGGTGATGATAACTAGCGCCCAAACAAAGCTACCGACCCGACCAGTAGGTTTATTCTCCAGAATATTCCAGTATGGCATTATGTGGAAGCTAATTCCCTGCCTTATCTTTCTTGGTCTGGGAGCGTTAACTGACTTTGGCCCGATGTTAGCCAATCCCAAAACGCTGCTGCTCGGTGCTGCCGCCCAATTCGGTGTCTATTTTGCCTTCTTCACCGCCTTACTCTGCGGGTTTGATATAAAGGAGGCGTGTTCCGTAGGAATAATCGGGAGCGCCTCGGGACCAACCGTTATCTATGTCAGCGCCACTATGGCTCCTCATCTACTGGGTGCCGTCGCTATCGCCGCTTATTCCTATATGGCGTTGGTGCCAATTATCCAGCCTCCGATAATAAAATTGCTCACCACCAAGAAAGAACGGGCTATCTATATGAAACCACAACTGCGCGAGGTATCATCAACAGAGAAAATAATATTCCCGATAGTAGCCACTATCGTCAGCGTATTGTTCATTCCCATGGCCGCCCCACTTATTGCGCCAATGATGGTGGGCAACCTGCTTACCACCTGTGGTGTCACGGAAAGGCTCAGTAAAACCGCAGGCAATGCCTTTATAGATATCCTCACTATATTTCTCACCCTGGCGGTCGGGGCAACCATGGCAGCCGAAAATTTCCTCCAGCCAAAGGCTTTAATCGTTTTTGCCCTGGGAATTGTCGCCTTTGCCACTTCCACCGCAGGCGGTCTTTTAATGGCTAAACTGATTAATGTTTTTGCCAAGGAAAAGATTAATCCCATGATCGGGGCTGCCGGCGTCTCAGCGGTGCCTATGTCAGCCCGGGTGGTGCAAGTAATGGGGCAGAAAGAAAATCTCAGAAACTACCTTCTCATGCACGCGATGGGTCCCAATGTCGCCGGGGCTATCGGGGCGACTATTGCTGGCGGCGTGTTCCTGGGTATGATAGGCTGAGGTAAGATTAACTTATTAACCTCTTTTTTCTTTAGTTATTTTAACCCCATACCCCTTTATACCCCTTCCCCTTAATAAGGGGAAGGGGGAGTGGTTATATAAGAGAGGCTCCGCCTCTCTTTGACTCTCCCTTAGTATCCCTCTCCTTAAAAGGAGAGGGGAAAGAAACTTAGAGAGGGAGCTTCGGCCCTCTCAGACGCTCCATTAACTTTTTCTCTTGCCTTATTGCCCAAAATCAGGTAAAGTCAGGCTGTGAGCAAAGCGGAGAAAAAGACCGTTTTTGTCTGTCAGCAGTGCGGCAAGGAGAGCCTAAAATGGCTGGGACGCTGCCCCGATTGCCAGCAATGGAATACCTTCGTCGAGACCGTAGTAACGGCTCCAGTCACCCCGACACGGTCTCTTTCCCCACTCAGCCCACCCCAGGAACTCTCGCGGGTAACGATTGAGGCAACCGACCGCTTTCCCCTGCCCCTGACCGAGTTCAACCGGGTACTCGGCGGTGGACTGGTAGCCGGCTCCCTGGTGCTGATTAGCGGTGACCCCGGTATCGGCAAGTCCACTCTGCTGCTTCAGGCTTCGGCTTCAATCGCCCGGGATAAGGGTAAAGTCGTCTATATTTCCGGTGAAGAGACAACGCACCAGATTAAGCTCAGGTCAGAGCGCCTGGGCATAACCGGCGACAGGCTTTACCTTCTTGCCGAAACCGACTTGGAAGTTATCCTGAACCAGATTGAGCAGGTATCGCCCAGCCTGGTGGTCATTGATTCGATTCAAACCGTGTACACCCCTGAGGTGGATACCGCCCCGGGCAGTGTCACCCAGGTACGGGAGTGCACCCTGAAACTTATGCGCTGGGCAAAGCTTAGCGCGGTGCCTGTTTTCATCGCCGGGCATGTAACGAAAGACGGGACTATCGCCGGTCCCCGGGTCCTGGAGCATATTGTTGACGCGGTGCTTTATTTTGAAGGCGAGCCTTTCAGCGCTTACCGGCTGCTTCGCTGCGTGAAAAACCGCTTCGGTTCGACCAATGAAGTCGGCGTCTTTGAGATGAAGGAGAGGGGGCTGGTTGAGGTGGATAATCCGTCACAGGCATTCCTCTCCCAGCGGTGGGGTGAAGCAATCGGCTCTTCAGTAGTGTCCACCCTTGAGGGCAGCCGCCCCCTGCTGGTAGAGATTCAGGCTCTGACCACTCCCACCAGCTTTGGCCTGCCGCGCCGCACCGCCAACGGCGTTGACTTCAACCGTTTGCTACTGATAACCGCCGTGCTGACACAGCGGGCCGGCTTTCGGCTCGGCAACCAGGATATTATCGTCAATGTCACCGGCGGGCTAAAGGTTGGCGAGCCGGCGGCTGATTTGGGCATCGCCCTGGCTATCGCCTCCAGCTTCCGCGACCTGGGCATTGACCCCGGTCTGGTGGCGGTGGGGGAGGTAGGGCTGAGTGGTGAACTGAGGGCTGTTTCGCAACTGGAAAGGCGGGTAGCCGAGGCGGCAAGAATGGGCTTTGAGCGCTGCCTGGTGCCAAAAGCTGCCGCCCGGGTTAGTCCACCCCCCAAGGATATCAAGCTTATTCCGGTAAGCACCCTGCGGGAAGCGATAGGGGTGGGGCTGGTTAAACGAAAACGCAGTCAAGATTCGCTTTAGAAGATACCACTATATCACCAAAGAAAAGGGCTAAAAATCAATTCTCTGCTCTCTCAGGGCTATAATAACTGGAGAGTAGACTGCTAAATCACGAACGGAAATAAGTAACTAGAAATGTGCGAGATAAAAATCCTGATTAATATAATTATCTGTCATGTTCAAAATAAAAAATTAGGAATATTTCCCCTAGTTAGATGGTATTGACATTTTAAATACTTCGTGAGATATTATAAGCAAATAAAAATATTACGTTGGGGTGGCATAGATGCCGGTAACTGCGGAAATGCAAAATATGGTTGCCCAAGTTGGTGGCGAAGAAGCGGTTGAACTCAGAATTAGACGATTTGAAGAGGATTTTCAATACCTTCAATCGCTTTGGTACGATCTTATGCATAATTACTTAAATCATTGGGTAGCAGTATATGAGAAGTCTCTCGTGGCGCACGGGAAAACTATCTCAGAACTGCGAAAGAAACTATCAATAAAAGGGATACCTCAAAACGAAGCTGTTATTGATTTTGTGGCCAGCGAAAGAAAATCTATGCTTTTGTAAATAATGCCTATAAAAGGCTTTTTCCCAACAGGATATCATTTGTTGCCTGCGCCTTATGTGCAGGCATATTTCTTTCTACCACGCTTAAATTTACATGGTTTAGTAAGCTTCCTGATAGACACTGGTGCTGATAACACAACACTGAGTCTTATTGACGTTGAGCGTTTAAACGTTAGCTACCGTAGACTCAAGCGAGCTTCATTGGTAGGTGTTGAGGGTATTGCGGGAGAGCAATCCTTTTATCGAGAAGAGGCTTTTATAATGTTTCGTGAGGAAGACACAACAACATATCTATTCCCAGTAGATGTTCATATTCCAAAGAAGGGTAGACCGGGTAATGAAAGGGAATTGCAGCGTAGACTACCTTCTATTTTGGGGCGTGATATCATGAACCAATGTAACTTAGCAATTAATTATCAACAAGGAATTGTAGAGGTTACAGCGCCTGAAGGTGCAAAGCGCCCCGTACCTACGAGAAGGTTGTTATAAATCACTGATATTTTTAGTGCTAGCCCATCTATTCTTTATTGTCCTAATATCCATTACTAAATTGGTTTTAGCTCAAGTCTTGCACATCCTTAAAGTAACGCATATTTCAACAGCACAAATCTGCGCAGTTACTCATTAACGCAATTGCGCAGTTACTCTTTTGCAAAGCTCTTCCCCGGTCTTCACCCCGCGAACATCCAGCCTGGTAGTGCGGAACGCCCGCACCATCGCCTCGATGAGTTTCGTCTTGCTGAGCTTCTTACCGCCGCTGAACTTCGCCGTTGACGCCAGGTTTTCCAGATAGGCATCTTCCTCCCGGTTCAGAAATACCGATAGCTTAATCGTAGCCCCTTTTGATTTTTCGGTCGGCGCCCTTCTGGCAGGTGGCGCCGCTGGCTTATCATTTCCAGTGAGACGCTCCAGGGCGCTCCCGTAGGCAAGTTCCTCAGTTACACTAGCCCTTTTCATTTTTCATCACCTCTCTGGTAAGTAATCTATAGGCGCTGGCTCCGTCCGACTTCGGAGCATAGGTCAGGATTGATTTCCCGGCCGCCGGAGCTTCTTTAAAGCGGACACTGCTGGGGATAATTGCCTCAAAGATTCTTATCCGGTCGCCGAAGGCTCTCCGGGTAACTTCCATAACCTCTTTGCTGTGCAGGGTGCGGGAGCTGGTCATGGTAAACAATATGCCGAAAATCTCCAGGGCCGGGTTAAGCTTATCCCTTACCCTGATAATCGTGCTCAGCAAGCGTACCAGCCCTTTCATCGCCAGAAAGTCAGCCTGCAAAGGTATGATTACCCTGTCGGCGGCAGTCAGGGCATTAATCGTCAACAGCTCGAGGCTGGGCAGGCAATCGACCAGGATATAATCGTAAGACTGGCGCACCGGCTGGAGCATCTCTTTTAATATAAGCTCCCTGTTAAACGCCCCTACCAAGTCGAGCTGCGCCTGCGAGAGCTCAATGTTAGCCGGGACAAGGTCAATATTGGGGTCGCCGGTCGGGACAATAACATCCTGGAGGGAGAGGCTTCTCTTATCCCTGATTATGCCCGCCAGGACATCATACCCGGTCTGTTTCAGGCCGTCAGGATTAACCCCGAAGCTGGTGGTAAGGCAAGCCTGCGGGTCCCAGTCAACAAGCAGCACCCGTTTACGGTATTCACTGAGACCTTCAGCCAGAGCGGCGGCGGTGGTTGTCTTACCCACGCCACCCTTCTGGTTGGCAATACAGATAACCGGCATAATCCCCTCTTGCCAATACTATAGCGTAATTGCGTAATTGCGTCAATACTCCAATGCGCAAATAAGCAAATTTATCGTTATCAAGGGGATTATAAACAGCCCCGCACGGGGAGATTTAACATGCGGTAACCCAGCACTCAGTATCGGTTCTTTGAGTGGTAATCTTGTTGCCGACAGGCTCTTTTCGCCGCTACAACTTAGCGGACATGCGGGATAACTCAGACAAAGCGAAGCAGCTCATCACCAGCATTCGCCAGGCAGTGTTTTTCATTGGGGGCGATATAGACAACGCTATCCGGCGCCAGCGGAGTTTCACCCTGCTCGCTTTTTAATATTCCCCGACCGGAAATAATGAACGCCTCGTGCTCCCACGGGTGAAAGTGAAACGGGGTGGAGCTACCGGGTTCAACCTCAATGACGCGCATGGCAAAGTTTGGTGCCCCATCTTCAGCGGTAATGACCGCATGCAAAGCTACTCCGGGCACCTCTTGTTCTGGTTTAGTCTCAAGGTAGTTCTTTACTTTCATGGGTAACCTCCTTATTGTCATTACTCCTGTATCGGGCAACAGCCCCGGTCTTTATGCCCCCTCTTTCCTTATACTCCGCCTCAACCGTCATCGAAACCGGCTGCAATAACCTGACCATATCTTCAAGGATGCGGTTTACGGCGTGCTCCTGCAATATACCCACATTCCGATAGGAAGTCAGGTAGTATTTCAGGGACTTTAGCTCAACCAATGATTGGCCGGGGAGATAACGTATTACCAGTCGGGCGAAATCAGGCAAGCCGGTCCAGGGGCAAACAAAGGTAAACTCGTCGGTCTCATAAACCACCTCGGTTGCCGATTCGGGATACTCAAAGGGAACGCTTTCCAGCACTGCCACGTCAATGACGTCCTCCGACTGAATATCAAATCGCCTTGCGGCGTACTTGTCCACTATCACTCCGCTTCCCTCACGCCAGACATTCTAACACTATTTGAAATCTAACGCTAATATGCTAAACTCAATTTGACTTGAACAGCGTGGCAAGCAGCAGAAACATGAAAAATGAGACAGGGCAAAGAGTCGGCGCGGTTATCGTCGCGGCCGGTCAGAGCCAGCGGATGGGTGAGGTTGACAAGTTGCTTGCCTCGCTCGGAGGTAAGCCGGTTCTGGTACGGACAACGACTCCTTTCCAGCAGTGCCAGCTCATTGACCAGATAGCACTCGTGGTGAGCGGGGAAATAGAGCCGCAGTGCCACCAGTTCATTACCACTGAGGGGTGGTCAAAAGCGCTCAACGTGTGCCTTGGTGGTCGGCGACGACAGGACTCGGTGGCGGCGGGTCTCAAGCTCCTTGACGCCTGCCACTGGGTGGTCATTCATGATGGCGCCCGCCCATTTATAACCGTAGACCTGATTGAGCGCGGGCTGGAAGCAGCCAGAGAGACCGGAGCTGCCGTGGCTGCCGTCCCGGTTACCGATACCATTAAGGTCACCGGAGACGACAGAATCGTGTGCCAGACGCCACCACGTCAAAATCTATGGGCAGTGCAGACGCCGCAAGTGTTCAGCATCAGTATAGTAACTGAAGCCTATAAAAAAGCGAATGGTGACGTTACCGATGACGCCTCGCTGGTAGAGCAGCTGGGCTACAAAGTTAAGCTGTATATGGGCTCTTATGATAATATAAAGATAACCACCCCTGAAGACCTGGCTTTAGCCAGGGTATTATGGCAAAAGTATGAGCGGTAAATTACGAGTCGGCACTGGCTACGATGTCCACCCCCTGACTGCCGGGCGCAGTCTGGTGCTCGGGGGAATAAAGATACCTTTTGAGAAGGGCCTTGCTGGCTGGAGCGATGCCGATGCCCTTACCCACGCCATTATTGACGCCCTGCTGGGGGCGGCGGCGATGGGAGATATCGGCAGTCATTTCCCGCCCGGCGACCCCCGGTATAAGGACATTTCCAGCCTGTTGCTACTGGAAAAAATAAGAGACGAACTGACCAAAAGTGGCTGGCAGGTAAATAATATTGATGCTACCATCGTTGCTGAGAAACCCAGATTGAGAGATTTCATTGAGCAGATGCGAGAGCAACTTGGGCGGACGCTCGGCATCAATATCAGTCAGGTAAGCGTGAAAGCCAGCACCTCAAACCAGCTGGGCTTCATCGGCAGAGGTGAGGGAATTGCGGCTTACGCCGTGGCGACACTGGAGGAGAAGTGAATGAAGGTTTTTAATACTCTGTCCGGGAAAAAAGAGGGGTTTTTACCCCAGGGTGACGAGGTAAAGATGTACGTCTGTGGCGTTACGCCCTACGATGACGCCCACCTGGGGCACGCCATGAGCTACATCATCTTTGACGTTATCCAGCGCTATTTGAAGTATAAAAAGTACGAAGTGAAGTACGTGCAGAATGTCACTGATATTGACGACAAGATTATTGACCGGGCGAATAAACTCGGCATTCCTCCCCGTGAGCTGGCGGAAAAGTTCACCGAGAGATACTTTGCCGACATGAAAGCGCTAAACATCAATAAGCCCGATGTAACCCCCTACGCCACCGATGAAATCCCCAGGATGCTTGAGATAGTGCAGGGGCTGGTAGATAAAGGTCACGCCTATCCCTCCGGAGGCAGCGTCTATTTTAGAGTGAGGAGTTTTTCCGACTACGGCAAGCTGTCCCATCGCAGCCTGGAGTCAATGATGTCCGGGATGCGTACTGAAGCCGGGGAGGAGAAAGAAGACCCGATGGACTTTGTCCTCTGGAAGGCATCCAAGCCCGGCGAGCCGGCATGGGAAAGCCCCTGGGGCCCGGGAAGGCCGGGGTGGCACATTGAGTGCAGCGCTATGTCGCTGAAATACCTGGGGAATACTCTTGACATCCACGGCGGCGGGCAGGACCTGGTCTTCCCCCACCACGAGAACGAGATAGCCCAGTCGGAAAGCTTTACCGGCGTCAAACCATTCGTCAGGTACTGGCTGCACAACGGCATGGTGCAGCTCGGCGAGGAAAAGATGAGCAAGTCCCTGGGGAACCTCATCACCATCAAACAGGCACTGGAAAAATACAGCGCCGACGCCATCCGCATCTTTGTCCTCAGTTCCCACTACCGCAGTCCCCTTACCTATTCCAAGGAGATACTGGAGGCAGCGGAGAGGGGGGCTGACCGATTACGGCAAACCGCCAGTCCGGCGATAACTGGTAATAAGGGGGGCAGGAAAATAGACGTTGAGCAATATCGCCGGAGATTTACCGAGGCGATGGACGATGATTTTAATACCGCACAGGCAATCGCTACTTTATTTGATTTAGCCAGAGAGATTAATAAATACGACAGTGAAGGCGTTGAAGCCGATGAAGCGCGTGGAACCTTTAGAGAACTGTCAAATATACTGGGCTTGACCTTTAGAGAGCCAGAGGCACCACCACTTGAAGCCGAGTTATTTGCCCAAGTTGCCGCCTCAGTTTATGGAGAGCTAAACCGTGCTGGTGCTCCTAATGAAAAACAAGATGCCGAAAAAATAATCGGAAATCTGATTGAGATTCGCAATGAGCTGCGTGAAGCAGAACAGTGGCAACAAGCAGATATGATTCGGGCCAAATTAAGCGAAGCTGGTACAGCTCTTGTGGATACCCCGCAGGGGACGGTGTGGAAGCGGATAAGATAATTTACTGATTGCGATAGAAAGTAATGAAAATATTCAGTAAAGATAGCTTCCTCATTTTGATTGCCTCTATTTTAATGATTCTCTGTTTTCCGCTCAATCCGCTTGTTTTATTAAACGTTACCGAACCTAATCCCAACCTCATTAAAGCACTGTTTTATACCGGCTGGGTAATCTGGGTGTTGGGCATGGTGCTGGTGATGGCGCCAATCATTATCTTCCCACGCCGGGGCGGGGTGGCTAAAGGGAAGGCATTCGTCCGTACCACCCGCCTGGTTGATACCGGAATTTACGCCGTGGTCAGACATCCTCAATACCTCGGTGGTATTTTATCGATATTTGTTGCCACTCCCCTCTTATATCAGCACTGGTTGTTTATCGTCCTCGGTATTCCGGGAGCGATTCTGGTCTATCTTGGCGCCAGACAAGAAGATAAATATCTCGTGGCAAAGTTCGGGGATGAATATAGACACTATATGCAAACCGTGCCAAGAATGGATATTATGACCGGGGTCATGCGGCTGGTGCGGCACAGCCCGGCAAAATAATGAAGGAAACGGTGAAAAATCGCAATCACGCAATTGCGCATTTACTCAGGAGGTAAGTTATGTGGCAAAATATCGCGGTAATATTAATTGGTCTGGGGATACTGGTCTTGATTGGCTGGGGGGCTAAAGTGTTTTTTACAGCCAGTGATATACCTCTGCTCATCAGGATAGCCGGTGGGGCTATCGGGGTGGGGATATTAATTATTCTTGGCGTAGTCATCAAGGACAGGGTAGCCAAGGCAAAAACCGAAGATTTTAAGGGAGTTGAAAAATGATTGTCACCACTTCAGAGCAGATTGAAGGCAAAAGAATTACCAAAACGGTGGGGCAGGTCAAGGGCAGCACCATCCGGGCAAAACACCTAGGCAAGGATATTATAGCGGCTTTCCGGGGTCTGGCCGGCGGTGAGATAACCGAATATACCAAGATGATGGCTGAAGCCAGAGAAGAAGCCATCCAGAGAATGGTGGCAGATGCCGAAAAGCAGGGCGCCAACGCTATCGTGGGGATGAGGTTTACCACCTCAATGGTGATGCAGAATGCCGCCGAGATTCTCGCTTACGGTACCGGCGTGGTAGTGGGGTAGAGAAAGCACAGCGGGTCATCCCCCAGATAATCACCGGAGTGGGCGTAAGCCCGTCCCCGGCAGCCACCACAGATGTGCTTGAAGCGGCAGGAGCCACACTTTTCCCCGGTCAGTCTTTCCCGGTCCCGCAGGCTGTTAAACAGCTCCGACTCATACCATATCTTCTCCAGAGGTTGCTGGCGCACATTTCCGCCACTCAAAGGAACGAAGGGACACGGCCAGACCTCGCCATCAGGCTTGATATAGCATAGACCACTGCCGGCGACGCATCCCTTGAAAAGAGTTTCCGCCAGCTTCATTCCCAACCCTGACGGATTCTTACCGTCCCGGCTCATCAGATATGCCCAGTACTGCGGAGAGCAGGTCGGTTCTATTATTGCCCGGTTATTTCTCTGATTATCGGCTACCATCTCGGTTAATGCCCGGTATTCCCTCATTGACAGCTCCATCTCTTCCTCCCCCCTCCCTTCCGGCACCAGCTGGTACAGCAGCACAATCTGGGCATCAACCCCGGAGGCGAAATCAAGGAGCCCCGGGATAGCCAGCCGATTTTCCTTCATTACCGTGGTATTGATTTGCAGGTTCATTCCCGCTTCCAGAGTGGCGTAAATTCCCTGCCTGGACTTTTCAAATGAGCCGGGAACGCGGGTAATCTGCTCGTGGACCGACTCGTCATTGGCATTAAGTCCCACGGCGATGTTGGCCACTCCCATCTTTTTGAATTCCTTTGCCATCTCAGGGGTAAGCAGAGTCCCGTTGGTGGCAATGGATATTTCCAGCCCCAGCCTCCGTGCGTAAGCTACCAGCTCAACAATGTCTGGCCTGACCAGCGGCTCACCACCACCCAGGGCAAGCATACGAAACTCGCCTATCGCCGCCATGCCGTCCAGCAGCCTTTTACCCTCTTCGGTGTTCAGCTCATTGGGAAGCGGCTTGCCCGAGCAGGCATGGCACTGCTCACACCTGAGGTTACAGGCAGCGGTTACTTCCCATACGGGGTGAATGGGAAAGCCGATGCAGCCCATGCCGATGGCGCCGGCCGCCGTAGGCAATGTCTTACTGCCTTTCGCCAGCCAGTGAGGGAGCTTCCTCCAGCCGACAAGATAGCTGAAATAGAGGGCACTGGCTGCCTGCCTCAGTATCAAGGTGGGCGGCCAGTAGAAAGGTTTTACGACTGTGTAACCATTTTTGAAGAAAATAGTCCTAATCCTTCCAGCGCAAAAACAAAAATGTAAGCAATGGCGAGTATTACCAGGTAATCCATCCGCACTGCTATCAAACTTAACCCGGCAATAATAAAGCCGATGGTATAAATAATGGTTATCAGGTGGTCAATCAACATGGTTCTCAGGCTCAGCCCTTCCAGAATCTCAGAGTTACCCAGACCTTGCTTCCTAATCGTTCTGATATTCCAGATAATAAGCGGTATCAGGATGAGGGACAGAAAGCCGGTAATGACGGGCACACCGAAAAAGACGATAGCAACGATATTTAGATAGCATAATATCAGCACCAAGCTATACAAAATAGCCGTTTTTTCTCGCCCCAGCCTTACCGCCAGATTTCTCTTCCCCACCGCCCGGTCCGAACTAATATCAGGGACCTCATTTATCAGGATGAGCAGGAAAACGCTGGTTGCCCCGGGCAGAGCCGCCAGGGTGGTAACCGTATCAAAGTGCCCGGTCTGAAGGTAATAGCCGGTAAAAGTCGCCAGCCAGCCGCAGGAAAACCAGATAGCTATCTCTCCCAGCCCGCGATATGACAACCTGATGGGCCTGGCGGTATAGAAATAGCCGATGAAAATAGCCAGTGCGCCCAGCGGAATGGTAAACAGACCAGTCCGGTAATAAAAATAGAGCCATAGCCCGATGATACCGGCAATAGCCAGGCAAACATAGCCAGCAATCAGCGACTGTCTTCTCGGTATAAGCCCCATCGGCAAAACACGGCTGCCACCCGATAGCCGGTGGAACTCTTTATTGCGCAAATCAGCTTCGTAGTCATAATACTCGTTAATCAGGAAAGTCATCAGCATGACACAAATCACCGCTAACGACGAAAGAACCAGCACCACCCAGTTGATAGGGTTACCCTGGCTCCAGGCAATAACGGCACCGAGAAGGAAAGGGAGAACTCCCCGCGCCGTAGCGCCCAGGCGAAAAAGCGTAAGCCACGAAAGTAGATATCGTTTAGTTGAGAGAACTTGTGCCATCTCGTCTGTCCTTCACTGGCTTGAGCTGTAGCCGAGATTGAATGAGAAACCAGATACCCTTTTTATTTTAACAAAAAAGAGGAGGCACTGCCAGTGACAATGCCTCCTACCTTTACTCCATATCCTTGAAACCGCCCGAACCGGAGTTAACTATAACTGGACACAACTGATTATATGGTAAGTACAGGCACTAAACCACACGCCTTAGACTGGGCTCCCGTCTGTTCCCGACTGCCATTAAATCAGATAACATCCAAATATAGGTTGAACGAGCGCAGGATTAAGCTATCCCTTACCGATGCGGAATACCTTGGTACCACAGTTGGGGCAAACACCCTGAGTTGCCGGGCGTTTATTCTTGAGGGTAATCGACTGCGGATTCTTAATCTCCACTTTCTTTCGACACTTCATGCAGTATGCTTGTGGCATTTCTAGACCTCCTTTATCATTCTGTGAAGCAGAGTAGCAAACATATTGAAATTTGTCAATAGCTGGGAACCCAAAAGGGGATAATTTATTGGCTGATTATGCTAATTTTAACCTCACTGCCCACCTCGGCACCAAGAAAGGTGCTGGCATTGCCTCCTTTCAGGGATATCTCTAAATATCCGCTACTGCCGACAAGGGCAAGCAGTCCCTTACCTGCCTCATAAGTACGGCTTAAACCGGAGATGAACCGGTTAGCAACCTCAATAGCGATTGACGTATCCGCCGGTGGCAGCTCACTGCTTTTAATACTGGTAATCAAGTTGCCAAAATTATCAACGTGAAGAACCTGCCCGAGCAGGGTGCCATCTTTTGTCCGCTGCGGATAAGCCAGCGGTAATATAGCGAGTGAAGTTATCCTCTCGCCAAAGTCGGCTGGCGGGAAGCCCAGAGAAAGCCGCGCCGCTACCGGGGCAAAGATATCTCGGCCGTGGAAGGTAGCGCTGACCGGTGACCGCCAGAACTCAGCTCTGGTAATCGCTACTGCCTCCAGGCCGGGCGGAAGCTCAACCTGCCGGCATTTACTATTTACCGGCTCAGGTAAAGACGGCGGCATCACGTAGCTCAAGACACCGTTATCGGGAGCAACGAAGTCGGCCAGGGGGGTCCTCAGGATAACCGCTCTTCGCTCCGTGCCAACCCCGGGGTCGACCACCACCACGTGAATGGTACGTTCGGGGAAAAATTGACAGGCAGTGCTCAGGACAAAGGCAGCCTGAAGAATATTCCGGGGCTTAATCGAGTGGCTGATATCAATCAGCTTTGCCTCAGGATTAATCCCGAGTATTACCCCCTTCATCGCCGCCACATAGGCATCGGTATAACCGAAATCGGTGGTCAGGGTTATAATGGCACTCATCTTATCCCCAGCCCGGTAGCAACTGGTTATCAGTCAACTCTGAGCGATACTATGGAGACGATAATAAATAAGACAGCCAGGACGATGGTAAGCTGAAACATCGTTTTTTCCACGCCCCGCTTCGTCCGGTACACGGTATCCGGCTGACCAAAGATGCCCCCCAGCCCCCCACCACGAACCTGAAACAAGATAATCAGCACCAGGGCTATCGCCAATACTATCTGGGCTATATTTAAATAGGTTAGCATATTTTCTTCCTCTTCCCTCTTTAGCCTGCGGTAAGCTTCTTTTTCAGTATTTCATTGACCAGCGCCGGATTGGCACGACCTTTAGTCGCTTTCATCACCTGTCCAACCAGAAACTTAAGCGCCGGCTCTTTGCCCGACTTGAAATCGGCCACCGCCTGAGCATTAGAGTTTATCACTTCAATGACCGTTCCTTCAAGCTGCCCGGTATCACTTATCTGGCTGAGTCCTCGCCGGGTAATAATCTCATCGGCATTCTTGCCAGTATGGAACATCTCCTCAAGCACAACCTTAGCCGTGGCGGTGTTTATCGCCGCTTGCGAGGTCAAAACGGATAAACCGACAAGCTGCTCAGGACTGACCTTTTCTCTAAAGCCATTGATATCTATATTACCGGCATTCATTATATGGCTGACCTCGCCCAGTAGCCAGTTACTTACCTCTTTGGCTGCCTTATCCTCGGGCAGCTTCTGAAACGCTCCGGCTCTGGCGCTCTCTTCAAAGTAATCTGCCATTTCCCTGGAGCTGGTGAGCAGATTGGCGTCATAGAGGGGCAGTCCATATTCAGCGACAAATCGGTCGCGTCTATCTTCAGGCAATTCCGGCAGCCTGGCCTTTATTTCCTCCACCCACTCCCGGCTGATAACCAGTGGCGGGAGGTCTGGCTCGGGAAAATAGCGGTAGTCATGGGCATACTCCTTGCTGCGCTGGGAAACGGTTTTGCCTTTTTCCTCCACCCAGCCCCGCGTTTCCTGGACAAGTCGCTTGCCCTCAGCGACCGCCTTCCGCTGCCGTTTGGCTTCATAGCCCATAGCCTGGTAAACTGCCCGGAAACTATTCATATTCTTGACCTCTACCTTGGCCAGAGACTCCGGGTTGCCCTCGGGACGAATACTGATATTGGCATCGCAGCGGAAGCTCCCCTCCTCCATATTCCCGGTAGATACTCCCAGGTACTGAACGATACTGCGCAACTTTATCAGGTACTGCCGGGCTTCTTCGGGCGAACGAAGGTCGGGCTCACCGACAACTTCCATCAGCGGCACACCCGAGCGATTAACATCAACCAGACTGTAGTCCTCTCCATCCGGCGAAGTGCGGTGCAGGAGTTTGGCCACATCTTCTTCAAGATGAACACGAGTTATGCCCACCTTCCTCTTTTGACCGTCAACCTCAATAGTAAGCCGGCCTCCGCATCCGATGGGAGCATCATACTGTGAAATCTGGTAGCCCTTCATCAGGTCGGGATACGGGTAGTTCTTGCGGTCAAATTTGGTATACTCCGAGATAGTGCAGTTCAGCGCCAGAGCCGTCATGATGGTGTATTCCACCGCCTGTTTATTGATTACCGGCAAGACCCCCGGCATCCCCAGGCACACCGGACAGACATGGGTGTTGGGTGGGGCACTGGCATAATCAGCACTGCAGCGGCAGTACATCTTACTTCTGGTCAGCAGCTGAGCATGAACCTCAAGCCCGATGATTGTCTCAAAATTCATCGCTTGTCCTTATCAGTCAACGCATTTAGTATAACAACATTGCTGATGCCTGACAAGGAGGAGCGAACAGAGCCGATAGAACACAAACATTTTGATATGCTATAATCTCTAAAGCGGTCTGGGGCTGTAGCTCAGCTGGGAGAGCACCTCCTTTGCACGGAGGGGGTCAGGGGTTCGAGTCCCCTCAGCTCCACCAGTAAAACCCCCGTTAAAACTAGAAATTCAAGAGCAGTGTCGTTTTTCTGGCTGCATCCATTCTTGAGATTCAAGTATCCCGGTCAACCTCTTGCGCACAGAACGAGAAACCCGCTGAGATTACCCTCGCAGGAAGCGTAACTCCAGTTTACCCTATTGACAACTCACATATGGAGTGCTAGCATACCTCTTGCCAAATAGGGAAAGGAGCATATCAAGAGAATACCAAAAGTAATCATAGTATCACCGGCTTCCTGTAGTTGAGGGAGGCTAAGAACCGCTATCCCAGGTGGTCACTTAGATAACGGCGAGCCAATAGTGAAACCGGCCCTTAAAGGGTCGGTTTTATTATTTTCTGTGTAACGCCCCGACCCGGGCAAGGGGCTTAATATAATAAAGCAAAATGCAAGGGGGTTAAATGAAAAGAAGGATCATTTTCGTAGCCTTATCAATTATTCTAGTCGTGACCATGCTGGCAACTCCCGCTTTCGCCAAAGACCCACCAGAGCAAGGAGGACAAGGAGGACACGGAGGAGACGGAGCGCAGGGGGTACCTTTCGAGGAGCTATGGGATGCCATAGCAGCACTGGAGGGGCAGATAGAGAGTATCCTGTCCGATATGGAGGGAATGGCTGACGATATTCAATCGGAAGTAGAGGGGACTTTGTATCTACTCGTTGAGGACGTTCAATCGGACATAGAGCAAATGGTAGATGATGCGGTTGCGGCGCTGCAGGCGCAGATAGACGATATTAACGGGCAATTAGCCAATTTACAGGACGAGATAAGCAATATAAGTGTTGATTGGGATGATATCAATAATGTTCCGGCTGGCTTTGCCGATGACACCGACGATGTGGGCATCACCGATGAAACTGACCCGGTGTTCGCTGCTAGTTACGCCAGTGGCATTACAAGCGGTGACATTGCTAACTGGGATACCGCCTACGGCTGGGGTGACCACTCAACTGCCGGGTATCTAACTGGCTATACCGAGAGTGACCCTACTGTACCCGCATCCATAAAAGACGGCATCGCCTGGGCGGAACTTTCTAATATACCTTCTGACATCGCTGATGGAGACGATGACACGCAGTTAACGGAAGCAGAGGTTGACACCTTCGTTGCCAATAACGGCTATTTGACCGGCTATACCGAGAGTGACCCG
>CAZWYS010000007.1:0-20973 GCA_964638295.1 uncultured Dehalococcoidaceae bacterium | reverse complement strand
AACTATGGCAGCGACACCGTGAGCAAGCTGTAACCAGCGGCAGAGGTGCCGGGTAAACAATCGGGCTGCCACAGGACACGTTACCAACGGGTATCTCCTCGCTCCGCCCGGCGGCGGGGCGGGGGGACATAGCCCGATGTTGTGCTGTGTCCGGTATGATAAAGCCTTTTGTTGCCGCTAACCTGCATTGCCGTAAGCTTTTTGCCGCAATCAGGGGGGCTGAGGGGCAAGGAATAGTATTAGATCTACTAATTACACAGCCGTCAGATTGTCTCATGAGTCACAATTCAAGCAAATGTTACCCAATCTGCACAAACCGCCAGATTGTTTGACTGGATAAATTACGGGGGCAGGTCACCAGCATCATAAGAGCCAATCTGGATATCGTTACCCGCCAGCAAAGAGGGGTTTTAGATAGTCGGATTACACTATTTTCTCGCCAACCAAGAAACCTTCTGGAAAAGGATCAGTTTGATCCAGCACAATATGGTTAAACCCGGTAATGTAAGCGCTCCCCGTAATTTCGGGTACAACCGCTGAGTAGTCACCCACCTTGGTTTCTTCAATTAACCTGCCACGAAATAATGAACCCGTAATACTTTCATTCTCAAAATGTTCGTTAAGACCCAGCTTGTTTCTACCAAACAAAACAGCCATTCGGGCACATGTTCCAGTGCCGCATGGAGACCTATCAAAAAACTTCCCTTCTACGACGATGTTTTTTTGGTTGGCATTTTTGTTCTTGACAGGCGTATCTATAAGGGAAACGCAGCGTACTTTGTCTGGTACGCTGGAAAGAGTCGGATGGACTAAATGTACTTCTTTATTTATCGCCGTTTTTATAGCGGTACCAGCCTCGATTAAATCATCTATTTTTTCAGACCTGACCCTGACTCCAATCGTCTCTGCATCCACGTAAAAGAACCAGTTTCCACCAAAGCCGATGTCTCCCCTGACCTCTCCATAGCCAGGTACATTAATGGATACGTCTTTTTCATATAGAAAAGCAGGCACATTTACAAGTGAAACACTCTCAGCTTTACCGGCGACAACCTTTACCCTGACCCGTACTATCCCGGCCGGTGTATCCAATACAATTTCTGCCGGGGACTTCTCGGCAGGAACCATGCCCGTTTCAACAAGTACGGTACCTACACCTATGGTACCGTGGCCACACATAGGAGCCCAACCTACCGTACCAAAATAAAGAACGCCGAAATCAGCTTCAGCCACGCACGGCTCCGTTAAAAGCGCCCCAAACATACCTACATGACCCCGTGGTTCATTACATAACAGGTTGCGCACGGAATCCAGCTTACTTTCGGCGTAGGAATACTTCTCGGCCATTGAGTCCCCTGGTATCTTTGGCAACCCACCGACGACAATTCTGGTTGGCTCGCCTCCAGTATGTGAATCTATTACGAAAATTGAATTTGAGAACGGTAAACTCATCATTTACCTCCTGATTTAGTTTTAATTATATTTTATCGCTTTATGCTTTTTAAGTATACCATCTCGCCTCACAAGTTTCCCCAGTCTTATCTCCAGATTGCCATGATTAAACGCGGTAAGGTGAGGGATATCTCTGGTATGTAAGTAGTGATAATGATGGCGGGCAAATAGGCAAAGATGAGCATATAAAGAACCGGCTTTACGAACTCTTTCACAGGCACGTCAGCAACTACTGCTCCCAAATAGAGTAAGGGAGCGACCGGCGGCGTAATCAATCCCATCCCCAGGTTGATACAGCATATGGCTCCAAAATGAAGCGGATGAATACCAAAGATTTTTGCCACCGGCAAGAATATAATGGCTGCCAGAAGGAGAGATGAGATATCATCCATAAACATCCCCAGGATGACTAACACAACATTGAGAAATATTAAAAATACGATTTTGTTGGAGGACAAACCCATCAATGTAGTGCCTAATAACTGGGGTACCTCATAAAGAATCAAGATGTGACTCAAGATGAGAAAGAAAAAGAGAATAATTACCACCGTGCCCGTCAGGCGCCCGGCGTCAATGGCGGCATTCCACATTGTTTTAGGCGTAAGTATGCGGTAAACAAAGAAACCGATAATCAAAGCATATATTATTGCCACGGCGGCTGATTCAGTTGGAGTAAAAATACCTGAGTAAAGCCCTCCCAGGACTACTACCGGTAACATCAGGGTGAAAAAAGCCTTTCGGCCAAGTCGCAACACGTTTTTGCTCTGCGCGGCGAAGCTGATCTTGGGAGGGACGGCAATCGTTGTTATCGAGCGGGATAGCACCAGATGCACCAGGCAAAGCAGCGTCGTCAGAATAAGGCCGGGTACAAAAGTGGCCGCAAACAGAAGAGGAATAGATTGTTTACTGGCGAGACCAAAGATTATCATAGTTATGCTAGGCGGTATCAAGAGGGACAGAACACTGGCGCAGACCGCCAGGCAAATGCTATACCTTCTCGGATAGCCAAATCGCTCCATCTCGGGTATCATAATGGTGCCCATGGTTGCCAGCGCCGAAGCGGCAACTCCCGAGATGGCGCCAAAGATGGCGTTGCTGATGATAAGGACGAGCCCCAAGCCACCTCTCACCCTACCTACTATAGAATCCACAAAATCAATGAGTCTTCTGGCTAACCCGGCATGCCTCATCAGGGTACCCAGAAAGATATAGAGAGGAAGCGCTAACATAGCAAATGAATTTAGCTGAGATAAAGCAACGTTTGCGCCAGCAGCCAGGTCAATACCGTATACTGCGCCCAAAGCAAAACACCCGAGAGCGAAGGCAAAACCTACCGGCAGGCCCCACAGTATCAACACAACAATGCCAGCCACCACTAAAGCCAAAGCAATCATGAACTAAATACTCCCGTCTAGCTTTTTCCTTTAAGAAACTTGATGGGGTGACGAATCCGGGTTACGCATGCCTTTCAACTCTCTAGCCAGTTGTATGGTGAAGTGCAAAAACGTCAGCGCCCCCGCAACAACCAGGGATAAAGTCGTGTAGCTGATAGATATCATGTATGTTGACGTGACCAGGCCGGCTTGAAATGCCCATACAGAGTGCTGGAGCGCTACGTAAAAGAGAATACCACTACCAATAATGCTCAGAAAAAGTGAGGATAGCCTATTCCATTTTAAAAATAGGCGGTTCTTCGAAAAAAGGTAAACTATCTCGACCTTGACGTGACTTTCTGTTCTGGTGGTGTAGGCGACTCCAATAAAATAGAGCCAGGCTGCGGTCATGATTACAATCTCTTCTATGCCAAAGAGAGGAGCATGGAAGACATAACGCAGAACTATCTGTAAGAAAATAGCAAACGCGATCCACAACATGACCGAGCCTACTGTGATTTCTTCTGCTTTAACGACGATATTTAAGCTTTTTCGTGCGACAAGTTTGACGAGTTTCATAGGTTTCCGACTCATGGTAAATTTTTAGACGTCCTTTAGAGGGAGGTGCAAGGGTTGACCCCTGACCTCCCTCTAAACTACCTGTTATTCCAGTGGTGGAGCAACCGCTCTTAACTGATCCATCAATTCTTTGCCGAATTGCTCTTCAGCAAAAGGCCATACTTCATCGCGAGCCGCTTTAGCGTTAGCGTTCATTTGCTCCGGAGTCAATTCTATTACTTCGACGCCGGCGTTCTTTAGAAGCGTGATGTTATCCTGCTCTGATTGCTCTCCTCTTTTCCATTCACTTTTGAGAGCTTCATTCACCGCGTTCTCAACGATATTCTGGTCTGCCGCAGACAGGCTGTTCCAACTATCTATGTTCATTTCCCACGAACCAACCCAAATATTGTAACGATATTCATAAACGTACTTTATAACGTCGGTCCATGCCGTGGCTTCTGGAAAAGTTGGTCCGATGGCGGCGTCAATGGTGCCCAGCATCATGGCGCTCGGCACTTCACCGAAAGACATGGAGACGACCATCATACCAAAAGATTGTCCAAGCTTTTCCATCATCTTGCCGAAGGGAACTCTTGTTTTTATTTCAGCTATTTCCGGAGTTTTGGGCATGGGTTCAAATTCTTTCGTACTGGGGACGATTCCAAAACCTTCCGGTTCACAAGCAAAATGATGAAGACCGTGCGGCTCCAAGATGTCGGCAATTAAATCTGAAGCTGTACCACCTGGCCCGAAAAAGGCCGTGGCTCCCTCCCAGCTATTAACTATGTAAGGAGTACAGGCAAGCTCCAATTTGGGGTCAAAAACTGCCGAGGCAGGCAGCCTGCCCATATCTATGGCACCTTTCATGATTTGAGCGCCCTGGACATCCCAGCTTCCCAATAATTCTCCGGGATAGTGCTTTATGACAATTCTCCCTTTAGTAGCAACATCTACCCTGGCTTTAATTTCTTCTGCAATCCGGTACCCAGGCATGTCAGGAGTGGAATTATGCTGAGCCAGAGAAAGTATTATGGTTTCTGGGGCAGGTGCCGGGGCCGGGGCTGGAGCTGGAGCTGGCGCCGGGGCCGGGGCTGGAGCTGGAGCAGGTGCGGCACAGGCAAGCAAGCCAATAACCAGCACCACCATAAACAAGGTAAGTACCCATCTTTTCTTCATTGTTCTTTACTTTACTCCTTTATCAAAATATTTTGGTAGCCAAAGCGTGACAGGTTTGTCTATGTTGAAATTTATCACCCCCTTTTTTCCCTCAAATATTCGGGACATATTTTGCCCTCCTAAATATCAAACACGCAATACGCTTAACTACTGTTAGAAGGAATTAGCGTATCTAGTAGCGTGATATCTGCTAGAGAAACTGAAGCCACCGGTCTACTGTTCCACCAGGAGAGGATGTCCTGGATATCATGAACCGAGTTATCGGAATCCTGGTAGCCGAGCCGGAGACTAATCAAACTAGCTCCCATTTTAACCAGCGTCGCTAATCGGTCAACAGTACATTCTTGCTGCCTGATGGTTGGCAGGGCAATGCTGAGAGCGGCAATTGCCCGGCGAGTGGCATCGCGCAAGACAGCACCGATACAGATAACTCCGGTAAAAACTTCCTCTCTGGAAAAGGCAACCCCTGTTTTTCTAACCTTTGCTAATTCCTGTTTTAATTCCGCCCTGGTTTTAATCGTTTTCGCAGTCAGCGGAGTTAGATTTTCACGGGGATAGAGATAGTCTATTTCGGCTTCGGTTAGCTCACTCAGAAATACTTTCCCGGCGGATGTGGCATAAGCGGGCAGGATAGTCCCTATATTATGGAAGAATCTGAAAGCGTGCCTGGACTCTTCTTTGTAAATAACCACCTCGTTACCTTTATCAAAGACGCTGATAAATACAGATTCATTGGTCAGTTCATTCAGTGCTTTAACTACCGGGTCGGCAGTTTTTAAAATATTTTGTGTGCTTAAATACAAGTTTCCCAGAAAATACAAGCCGGCGCCAATCTTATACTTACTGGAAGCCGGGTCCCGTTCGAGAAGCCCGCCTTCAGTCAAACCTTTAATTATGCGATAGGTAGTGGTCATGGGTATTTTGGCTTTGTGAGATATGTCGGCGGTACTCAACTCAAATTGTACTGGAGAGAAACAATGCAGCACTGATACAAACCTGCGAGTAGACCTGGTGGAAGTATCCGATTCTTGCACTTACTCTCTCCACAACTAAAAGTAAATCCAGTAAATTTATTCCGCTGGGCGGATTTGCTTTTTCAATATTGGTGATAATTTACCATACAGTTCAAAGTTTGTCAAGTCCAGCTGGTCAGTAGCAAGTGGTGCCGGGTTGAATCTTTAGACCCTCACCCGTTTCCCGGCTTACCCGTGTTGCCGCTAATGAATCAAAAAAACATTTGTATTACGTAAAACGAATATCTTTTGCATAAAGGATTACCTTCACGCGTTCGGTAACTTTAAAATCCCTTTAGAAACCAACGACAATCAGCCAAATGCAACAGGGTTTGGCACAACCCAAACTTTACTGGCAGAATACACTCCGTGGGGAAGAGTCGGGTTAAATAGCGAGCCCAGGCACTACTTTATCATCTGTGAGGGCAGCCAGAGGATTATCTGAGGAAAAACTATGCATAGTACAAGACCAATCATTATCAGGAAAATATACGGGATTACCCCCCGGATTATGTCAGCCGTAGTTACCCCCAGCTCTGGCGGCGCCACACCCCGCAGAACAAAGATAGCAAAAGCATAGGGTGGCGTCAGGAAGGACATCTGAAGATTAACGCATATCATAATCCCAAACCAGACGGGGTCAAAACCCAGGATAGGTGCCAGGGGCGCCAGTATCGGGACCATGATAAAGAAGATGCCTATCCACTCAATGAAAAAACCGAGGATAAAGTATATAAACATGACAACGGCAAAGGCACCCCACCGTCCACCGGGAGCCGCCATAACCAGGTCCTGCACCACCTTTCCACCCCCGGATTTCAGGAATACACCGGTGAACGCCACCGACATGGCACCGATAATCATTACCATGCAGCTTATGTTCAGCGACCGCAGCAGGATATTTTTCAGAGTTGGCCAGTTGAGCTTGCGGTGGGCAACTGTCAAAAGCAGGGCGGCAAAGCCACCGATAGCCGCTGCTTCGGTGGGAGGGGCTATCCCCATGAAGATGGTGCCCAGCACTGACAGTATAATAAATGCCGGTGGCACCAGCGCAGTGAAGAACAGCCTCACTTTATAAAGGGCAGAAACGGCTCTTTCCTCAACCGGCACTACCGGTGCCAGCTTTGGCTGAAAGTGACAGCGAATGCTAAGGTAACTGAGATATAATAAAGAGAGGACAACCCCGGGAATCATGGCTCCGAAAAACAGCTTTCCCACCGAAATCCGAGCCATGGGCCCGTAAATAACCAGCATAACACTGGGGGGGATAAGAATACCCAGACTGCCGCCGGCGCAAATTGCCCCAGCGGCGATGCTGTGGTTATAACCCCGCTTTATCATGGAGGGGAGGGCAAGACTGGTGAGCACCGTGACTGAAGCGGTAATTACGCCAACGCAGGCAGCCAGGACCGTGCCAAGTAACACGGTGATTATCGCCAGCCCACCCCGGAACCCACTGAGCAGCAGGAACAGGGCATCATACATTCTGTCGGCTATCCCCGAATATTCCAGCACCACACCCATGAAAACAAAGAGGGGCAGGGCCAGGAGGACATAGTTGTGCAGGATAGCAAACACCTGCTGATAAATCAGGGCAAATACCGTGTCCCCAAAGGTCAGGAATCCGATTACTAACGCCACCGCGCCAATCGGAATAGCCAGGGGGAAGCCAGTCAAAACCGCCACCACCAGTCCACCCAGCATCAGTATGGTTACCATCTCCGGGCTCAGGTCAATCATGGCGTGTCATACCCTTTCGGTTCTATTCCTTTCAGGATGTAGATATCACGAATGAGTTTAGCCACCCCCTGGGGGATAAACAGGAAAAAGCCAAAAGCCATCATGGCCCTGACCGGCCAGGCAGGGGGATACAGATAAGTCTTGGTCATTATCTCGCCTATTGATATAGAGAAGTGCGTCCAGTATGTAGCAAAGTAAGTAATGGCAAAGACCACCGGGAAAAAGAACAGGATAGAAGTAACGATGTCAGTAATGGCTCTTCCTCGCGGCGACAGGAGCCTCCATATAACATCCACTCTCACGTGCCCGTGGTGCAGGTGGGTATACGCCAGGCCGCCACAGGCAATGGTAACGCCCAGCATAGTTGAGATCTCGTAGGAGAATATCGTCGGATTATTCAACACGTACCTCATAAAGACCTCAAAGGAAAGCAACAAAACCAGGGCCAGGCAAAACCACATGAACACTCTACCCGAGTATTGGCTAATGGTCTCCAGAATCCACAATGTTTTTCTCATCTTTTACGACTCACTTGCTTTCCCGATTAACCTGGTATCTGGAAAACAGGCTTTTGTTCTCGCTGGCTGGCAGGTTATTATCGGGCTTTATCATCCGGCAACAGCCAAGCCCATCCTGACCTGCCTTTTCCTTGTAAAGCCATACAAGCTATCTCTTCTATCCGGGTGGTTATCCTCGTTCTATCTTACCCCCCGCCCCGAGAGTCCCCGAAGCGGGGGGTAACCTGGTATCTCCCTACTTATTGTAGCTCAGGTTCAGGGCGCTCTAGTTTAGTGGATTCCTGCTGACTCCCAGAGATGCTTGAATGCACGCTGGGAATCTACTATCTTGGCAAAATAAGAATCCGCCCCGTACTCTACTTTCTTGTCATCAAAGAACATCCCGGCCTCGGCTACGAAGGCGTCTTCTACCTCCTTCGGAAGGTTTTTAACTTCCACGCCATAGTCTCGCCACTTCTCCAGATAAGCTGCGTCCTCCTTAATCATACTGTCGTAGAAGAAGGTCATTTCATTCTCTGAAACGTACCTGACGACATTCTGGAGGTCTTCGGGAAGCGCATTCAGAGATTCTTGATTGACCAGATAGTTACAACCATCGGAAGGAGCGCGGGTGTAGGAGATGTAGAGATAGTCAGATACTTCGTGGAAGGCCATTTCCCAGCCTGTCTTGGCCGCCATGTACTCAAAACCATTGATAACACCACGCTGCATTGACTCATACAGTTCGCCACCGGGCAGGAAGACCGTGGACGCACCCAGCCGGTCGAGGATTTCACCGCCATACCCAGCAGTGCGCATTTTCAGCTTCTTCAGGTCATCCACCGTATTCAGTTCTACCGTCGTATACGCCCAGTCCTCCGGGCACAGCAACATTTCGGCGGCAAAGTATATGCCCCACTGCTCATACATTTCCCGGGCGAACTCATATCCTCCGCCAGTGCGGAACCAGTACCCCAGCTGCACCGATGTCAATCCACCAGACATCGAGTCGAAAAGACTGGCCGCCGGGTCAAGATGCATGGCATAGCCGCCGCAGCAAGTAGCCGCATCGAGCACGCCAGTCATCAGCCCGTCAGTCTCTTCGGCCGCGGGCACAATGGCGCCACCGGGAAACGCTTCAATTTGTAAGCGTCCACCGCTACACGCATTAAGCCTGTCAACCCAGCGCAAACTCACCGGGTCCCATGACGGGTCTCCAGGCTCAAAAGAGGCCTGCATCGTCCACTTAAATACTTCCTCCGGCGCTGCAGGTGCAGGTGCTGGAGCCGGGGCTGGAGCGGGAGCGGGTGCAGGGGCCGGTGCTGGGGCTGGGGCCGGCGCAGGTGCGGGGGCAGGGGCTGGGGCAGGTGCTGGAGCTGGTGCGGCACAACCACTGACAAATAAACCACCCATTAAAGCCACTACCATCACCAAAGCCAAAATCCGTTTTTTACTCATTATCTCCTCCAAAATATTGGAATCAAGCTATCCAGGAATTCTCCTTTTTTGAAAGCCCTCACCTCCTTTCTCCTCTACTTTGAGGGGTCCTGCCCTAAGTTCTAGAAACATAGAACGCTGAAACGCTCTCCAGTTTTTCTCTCTTTAGCGAACATCGTCTGCGATGTAAAATACTGTTAAATTATGGTACATTGCAGGTTTCTGGTTTGTCAAGAAGATAGCTAGGTTATTTTTTAATTTCACCTTTTACCGAAAACCAGGGATAGATATTGAAGAAATTACCCCCATACCAGACCAATATAATCAGGACTAAACCCAGCATGGCTATATCCAGGCCCAGTGAGCCTAAAACAGAGATTTCGGTATAAGGCACTACCTTCAATTTGCCAAAACAGTCACAGGGCTCAGACCAGAATCCACGACTGATTAACACGCTATTGTGAGTGATGAAGCCAGCAATCAATGCCGAAGAAAAAATGGCGACAACCCTGGCCCCTATGCCAGTAATCAACAGTAAACCAAGTATAACCTCTATACGCGGAAGCCAGTAAAGAAGTGCCTTGGCCAGAGTCTGCGTAACAAAGTAAGGGAAGGGGATAAAGAATATTCTAATCGCCTCAGGCTGGTGCAGCCATTTACTTACCCCGGCGACAATAAAGATTAGTCCCAAGATTATGCTTGCCGCTATACCCACCCGATGTTTAATACGCATAATCCCTCTTTAATCTTCCCTAACTAACCGTTCCCGCCTTGCTTAATAAAACTTCTTCTCGAAATCAGTAAGCGCTTCGTCTATAATATCCAGCGCGGTGTCTATTTCACTTTCCGTAATGATAAAAGGTGGCGCCACCAGAATTTCATCTCCCCTCACCCCCTGTACAACTCCCGATACCGGATAGACCATACACCCTTTCTCCATGGCCAGTTGATGTACATGTGAAGAAGCTAGAAGCGCCGGCTCGAAGGGCTCTTTGGTCTCTTTGTTTCTAACTAGCTCTATACCCATGAGCATACCTTTGCCCCGGATGTCACCGACGGCAGGATGATGAAACAGCTTCTCTCTGGCTCGCTTATGCAGATATTCACCCAGTCGGGCACTTCGCTCGACCAGCCCCTCCTTTTCAATAATGTCAATAACGGCTAGGGCAGCGGCACAGGAAACCGGATTCCCCGCCGTGGTAAAGGCGTTAACAAATTTACCGGCTGTTTTTTCAAAAGCCCTGGCAATACGCTCGTCAATAAGCACGGCCGCGATAGCAGTATAACCGCCAGACATGCCTTTGGCCATGGTTATAATGTCGGGATTAACCTTCCAGTGGTTTATGCCAAACCACTTGCCAGTCCTGCCGAACCCGCAGATAACCTCATCATCAATAAAGAGCACATCATGTTTATCACATATCTCCCGAATCATCGGGTAATATTCGGGCACGGGCACCAGACCCGCGGTGGCAGCACCACCGACCGGCTCAGCAATAAAGGCAGCCACATACTGAGGTCCTACCTGGTTGATTACGGTGTCCAGGGCCTTAGCGCAGATAACGCCACAGGCCGGATATGTCAGGTCATAGGGACAGCGGTAGCATAGCGGCGCATCTATCTTGGGCCAGGGAAATAACACCGGGCCAAACTTGGCGCGACGACTGCTGAACCCGCTGGCTGACAGCGCGCCCAATGTCATGCCATGGTAACTCTGCCACCTCGATATCACCAGGTGCTTTTCCGGCTTTCCTCTCTCTACGTGATACTGATAGGCCAGTTTTATCGCCGACTCCGTGGCCTCAGAGCCACTATTGAGAAACTGGATTTTCGTCAGGTTTTCCGGTGCTCTCTTGAGAACCCGCTCTGCCAGCTCTACCTCACGTTCATTAATCCAGAAGGTGCCGAAGCACATGCTTACCTTTTTCATCTGCTCGGTCACCGCCCGCGTTATCCTCTGCTCGCCATGCCCGATGCAGCAGGCTTGCGGACTGCCGGAAAAATCGATGTATCTCTTGCCATCCTGGTCAAAGAGATAAATACCTTCACCGTGGTCGCAAATACGCTCCGCCGGCAGGGCCGATAATAACCCGAATATTCTGGTTCTCGCTTTTTGGGCTGCTTCCAAGCGGTCTGACATTTTCCACTTTCCTCCTTTTCACTCTAACCTTGACCTGTCGGTGACCCGGTTATGTTTCCCCATTTCAGGCGACGCTCTTTTCGGTATCAATTGCCTTGCCAAATACAAATCGGTCGGTTTTAGGCTCTTTCCGACCTCTCCCACAGCGTCTACAGGTCTTGAAATACCCTGGGTGCCTGGGCTTTCATTATTTCTTTTATCCTGGAAGCGACGGCACGTATTTCCGGTAGCGCTGCCGGACTGGTCCTCAACCTTATTATGTGCCGCAGTTCTCTGAAGTTCCAGGTGCAGACTATCTCGGTAGCGCAGGCATTTGGTAGAACGTAACGGGCTATCTCGGCTTTGACTCCGGCTTCCAGCAGAGCCCGGTAACTTTCCCAGGCAGAGCTCATTGCCTCCTTGAAAATACCAACCGCTTCCTCCCCGCTGGCGGTGACTCTTTCCTTCTCCAGAATTTCGGGAGGCATGATATAGCTGGTTTCAAGTTCCTTTACATAACGCTGGCTGCGCTGGGAGTAGCTACCCAACCGGTGACGGACAAGCTCATGGGTGAGCACCCTTGACGCTCTGATATAGAAGGTAGCCGAGGCGTGTTCTATCAGGCTTTCATGCCCTTCCCTGATTCTGGATTGCAGCCACCTCTCACTGGTACCCAATTTGTCCTCACTGGCATAGCAAATACGGCCCGCCCTCTCTACCAGATTTTCGCTATCAGGAGTGATAGCTAATAGCTTAACTTCCACATCGTAATTCAACTTCATTCACCTCCATTAAGTAAGTTACGCCCAAATAAGAGGCTATTTTCCGCATTCAGGTTCCGGGTTGCATTGAACTTGAACTTTTGTAAAGTATAGCACACCTGAACATCCCCCAGCCCCTCCATCCCTGCTTATAGCGTATTTTATTCTTCCACCTTAAAGCTCCAGCTAATCCCAGCGTGGGTTAGCTTGACAACAGGAAGGCAATGTAATAATCTTCTATCGGGCTGTAAATTTAACTAACTTCCAAACGCAAACACTACGAGGGGAGTGAAGTGGACAGTATTAAAAAAGCCCTGGAAAAGCTGGGGATACCCTCAGGCGACCTGTATGAATTGCCCACCTCCACCAAAACCTTCCCCGATGGTGCCAATTATCGGGTTGAGATTTCCGGAATTGAAACACCCAGGGTTCTGGCCGCCACCATTGATGAAGCCAAGAAGCAAGGAGTCCCCTTCCACCGCTCTATTTCGGTGGTGCGGGGAGCCTCCATGCTTACCCGGGAGCAACTGCGAGAATTCGCTCTATGAAAAATATCATTGAATTAATCGGCGAGACCTACCCCGAATTAAAGGTCTCAAAGCAGGGTCCAGAGGACCTGAAAATACCGCTGGCAAAATAAAAAGGAGGAAGAAATAAATGCCAAAGAAAACCGTTCTTAACTTTTTCGAAATGAAAAAGAAAGGGGAGAAAATAACCTACCTTACCGCCTATGACTTCCCCATGGCCAGCTTTTGCGAAAAAGCCGGTATTGATATGATTCTGGTCGGCGATAGCGCCGGCATGGTCGTTCACGGCTACAAGGGAACCGTGCCGATGACTATGGACCAGATGGTTATGCACGCCCAGATGGTCAGGCGGGGTGCGCCGAACACCTTCATCATCGGGGACATGCCTTTCCTGTCCTATCAGACGACAGTTCCGGACGCGGTCAATAATGCGGGCAGATTTTACAAAGAGGCTGACGTGGACGCCATAAAGCTGGAAGGTGGTCGCCGGGTCGTCCCGCAAATCCAGGGCATCGTAGATGCCGGCATGTCAGTCATGGGCCACATTGGCTTGACCCCTCAGAGTTCAGGTCAGCTAGGCGGCTTTAAAGCCCAGGGGCGGACGGCTGAAACCGCCATGGAAGTGATTAAGGATGCTGTAGCCGTCGAGAAAGCTGGTGCCTTTTCTATACTGCTGGAGGCGGTTCCCCCGGAGGTTGGCAAAATAATCACGGAAATGCTCAAAATCCCGACTCTGGGAATTGGCGCCGGCATGTATACTGACGGTCAGGTGCTGATTATCGGCGACATGCTTGGCTATTTTGAAGCCTTTACGCCCAAATTCGTCAAGAAATATGCCAACCTCAGCGAGATTATTGTCAAAGCTTTCAGCGAATACGCTGAGGATGTCAGAGCCGTAAAGTTCCCCGAAGAGAAGCACTGCTACCGGATGGTTGAGGGAGAACTGGACAAACTGGGGGCTTTACTCAAGAAGAACCCTATTAAATAATCCGAATAAAAGGGCAATAGCAAGAGACCTTGCTCGAGGGCGGCGCGGCTATTTACTGCGCCGCTCTTTCATTTCCCAGCTCCAGGCAGCGGAGAAAAGTATCTTCAAAATCTGGCCTCCCCGACAGTTCAATATGGCGCACTTCGGCGACAATCTCATCCGCCCGGCGCCTCTCCTCCAGATTGATTAACGCTCTCAACGCCCCGTCCATGGCTCCGTTGCCAATAAAGTGAATTCTCTCCAGGGGGAATGGCGGCACCAGTCCCAGCATGACCGCTTTCTCACGATTGATATAGTTACCAAACACCCCGGCTAAAAGGACTTCCTGAACATCATCAACGCCAACACCGGCCTCTTTCATGAGCAACTCAATGCCGGCACGAATCGCCCCCTTGGCAAGCTGTAGTTCCCGAACATCCTGCTGGGTGAGAGCCACTTCTTTTTCCCCGTCCCTGGCAATGACAAATTCTCTCCCCTCGTCCTGAACCCTGACCCGTCCCGCTAGGTCAGCCGGCAAAGAAGCGCTCACCTCTGACGGCAGGAGCATCCGACCTTTACTATTAAGGACACCCGCCCGGAATAGCTCCGCCACCAAGTCAATCAGTCCGGACCCGCAAATGCCCCTGGCGGGAGACCTCCCAATAACCGTGTAGTCCACCGCCGGAATTGCCTGGAAGGAACTGATGGCTCCCTTTACGGCACGCATCCCGTATTTGATTCGCCCCCCTTCAAAGGCAGGGCCGGCGGCAGTAGAAGCGGTGAAGACTCCGTCTCTGGTCGCCAGCATGACCTCGCCGTTGGTACCGATGTCAATCGCTAATTTGGGCACCTGCGTCTGGTGCAGCCTGGCTGCCAGTATCACCGCCACCGTGTCAGCGCCAACAAAACTGGCAATAGACGACAGAATATGTATCCTGCCCCGCGGGTGAATCTGCAGTCCCAGTTCCCCGGGCGGGACATACATCGCCCGGTTCAATACGCCCACGTATGGCGCCAGGGCGATATGAAGCGTGTCCAATCCGAGCAATGAATGCAGCATGGTGGTATTACCCACCACGGTGGCTTCAAAGATACGCTCCCTTTCCTTTCCAGCGCTCCGGCAAATCCGGAGCAAGAGCCGATTCAGCCCCCTGACAAGCTCTTGCTGTAGCTTTTCCCTTTTTTCCGAGCCATCCTGCGTGTACATTATCCGTGAAATAACGTCAGCCCCAAAGGCGATTTGGGGATTCAGTTCGGCGTCTATGGCGACTATTTTCCCGGTGTCCAGGTCAACCAGTCCTGCCGCTAAAGTGGTGGTTCCGATATCCAGAGCCACCCCCAGCATGTCTTTTGCGGAACCAGGTGGCTCCAGCGCCGCAACGGCATTCCCGACCAGCACCGCCTCACCGGCAAAATTCCACTCGCGGAGCGGCCCGGAAATCTCCTGCAGTAGCGACAGCTCTGCGCTCACCGGGCCTGTATCTGAAGTCTCCAGATACTCAGCCAGGCGATTCCAGTCGGCTCGCTGGTCATTTATCGTCGGCTTACCGAGTTCAAAATGTCTTCTCCGGACATTCGGGCATAAGGCGATTTCTTCGCCTAATAGACTGAAGCTCGCCTTCGCCCGGGATACTTCCATTTCGGGCAGGCGAACCTCGCCCGGTTCCTCCACCGTTACCTGGCAGGCAAGACGCCAGCCGTCCTGCAATTCCTCAGCCGAAAGTTTTTCCTGTTCCAGAGCCGTCAATTTCTGGCTGATTCCGGAAAGCTGGACCTTGCATTTGAGACAGGTCCCCTGCCCACCACACGGTGAGTCAAGCGGAACCCCGGACTCAATCAAAGCCGCCCGCAGGTTGGCGCCTATCTTTAACTTCAAATCTTTATCTAAAGGAAGTACTTTAACCTTTACCGTCATCTATGCCAGCTTTCCTCCCCTATATGCCTTGAGATATCCGGCGCAAAATTTATCCCTGTCCAGAAGTGCCTCAGCCGCCACCAGGCTTGCCATCAACTCCCGGTCGGTAGGGTCAATTATGGCCGAATCAAGCCCGTGAGCCATGGCAGTAACCAGAAAAGCCCGGTTAATCAACTTTCTCACCGGCAGCCCGAAAGAAACATTGGTCAGACCGCAGATGGTGTGCACTCCGAGAAACAAACTCATAATTTCCCTGATGGCGCCCAGCGCCGCCACCGCCGATTGAGTATCAGTGGCAATGGGGTAGATTAACGAGTCAATATAGATATCCTCCAGCGCCACTCCTTCTCTGGTCAAAACCGCCACCAGCTGCCCGGCATTTTTAACTTTTTCACTTACCGTATTCGCCATGCCTTCGTCACTCTGGCACAGGGCGATAATTTTGGTCTTATATTTTTTCACCAGCGGCAGCATTCCTTCCATACGCTGCTTCTCCAGGCTGACGGAATTTATCATGACCGGCCCTTTGACCAGCTCCAATGCGGCAGCTATCGCCGACGGGTCGGGACTGTCAAGGCAGAGGGGCAAGTCGGTTACTCCCTGGACAGTTTCCACCAGCCAGCAGAGGTATTCCGTTTCCTGCCCGACAAAGCTGCCGGCATTGACATCAATATAGTCGGCGCCGGCTTCAGTCTGAGCCCTAGCCTCGGCACGGATGAATTCAGCGTCTTTAGCTTTAATCGCCTCATTTATTGCCTTGCGAGATGAATTAATCCTTTCGGCGACAATTAACATCAAACTCCCCTTTCATTACTCTTGAGAACCAGCTTCAATCTGGATAATATCTACAGCTCTTTGGGTGATTATTCAGGCAGCTTTTCCACGCCGCCGATTTCCCGGAGCAAATTTAGGTAGTAACGGAAGTCTTCCAGAGAGATATCGGGCGGAACGACGTGGTCCAAACAAGGAAAATAACCTCCGGTTTCCACCAGAAATGGCACCTTGGACATAACTTCTTCACGAATCGCCTCTTTTCCTTTGGCGAATAACCGTTTGTCAATGTTGCCGCCTGGTATTATATTCTTGCCGTATTCTTTCCTCAGGGCAACTGCGTCCACACCGGCGGCAACTTCCAGCGGCCAGGGAAAATTAATCCCTACCTCCATCCAGATGGGTACCAGTTCGTTTACATTGCCATCGCTATCAATATGGATTATGTCCACGCCGTGGCTGTGGAGCAGGTCAATAACCTGTTTGTAGCGCGGTAGCATATATTTCCTGACCATCGCCGGGGAAATCAAAGGCCCGCTCTTATAGGCCATGTCCTCCCAGAAACGGATACACTCAATTCTCAGGTCTTTAACTACTCGCCTGGTCACCTCAAGTGCCAGGTAGAGCACCTGCTCCATCATATCCTCTACCAGTTTGGGGTCGTCGTAAAACATGTAGAGCAATCTTTCCAGCCCGGTCCACTCCCGCAGAACCCCGAAAAACCCTTCCAGCAGCAGCATTGTCGGACTATCCTGACGATTCCTCTCCTGGACAAAAGCCTCCCAGTCCGAGGGCCATCGCTCCGGGGTATGCGGGTCAAGTCGCTTTTTGTATTCATTCCAGCTGGCTCTGTCCTTGACGGGGTGGTCAAGATACCTGGGCATTCTCTGGGGAAACTGCTTGTTAATCTCAACTGTCTGACCGCCGTAAGTCGTTTCCACCCGATGGCGCTCGTCCTCTCTCAGCACCTTTATCTCAAAAACAGGCACAACCGGCGGAGTGATAATGTAGGCGCCGATAGCCTGCGCCGAGGCAATCTTCTTCAAGTCAGACCGGTTGTGTTCCGAGGCTATCTCGTGCAGACCGTGAAGGTGCTCAAAGCCGAAGTATTGATTCAGACCTTCCTGAGTTCTTATCTCTTCCGGAGCGCCCTGTTCAATCCACGTATCAATTGTCTCCGCCCAGCTTCGGTGAAACCAGTCCATTATCTCAAAATCGCCCGGCCTCTCACCGCGGCAAATCGCCAGAAAGCGTTCTCTATTGGGCATAGCTAAATTTGTATTTTTCATATAACAAGGGCAAGTTTATTACATCCAGCCGCATTCGTCAAACCGCCCGACTACGGGCTGGTCAAGGAGGCATTTTATTTGATGCAAAGAAAAGGTTAGCGTTTATGCCTCATTGACAATTTCATCTCCAGCTTGTATCCTATTTGCAGTGATTTTTCCTCGATTCTTTCCAATAGCCGGCAGCCACGTGCCACACCGTAGATAAAAGGAGGTTATGGTAAAACGAGCATCGTCGAGTTGGTGAAACAGGGAAAGTTTCTGGTTTCCGCCGAGATTGGCCCTCCCAAGGGCGTTGATATTCAAGAAATGCTGGAGACTGCTGAGTTGATGCGCGGTAGAGTTGATGCTCTTAATGTTACTGACCAGCAAAGCTCGGCAATGAGGCTGGGTTCCCTAGCTACCTGCCGCCTCCTCAAAGAGAGAGAGCTGGAATCTGTTTTCCAGATAACCTGTCGCGACCGCAATCGTATAGCACTACAATCCGACTTGCTCAGCGCCTATGTTATGGGAATCGAGAATGTTCTTTGCCTTACTGGCGACCATGTCTCTCTCGGCGACCACCCCCAGGCCAAGCCTGTTTTTGACCTGGATTCGGTTTCTTTACTGTTCGCTGCCAGGGAGTTGGAGCAGGGGCGAGACCTCGCCGGGAAAGAACTACTGGGGTCTCCTCACTTCTGCCTCGGAGCCGTAGTAGCTCCCGGCGCTGACCCCGTTGAACCGCAAATTCTCAAGATGGAAAAGAAGGTAAAAGCGGGAGCGCAATTCTTTCAAACTCAGGCCGTTTACGAACCGAAGAAGTTTGAGGAATTCATGAAAGCAATCGCTTACCTCAACGTGCCGGTGCTGGTAGGAATAGTGCTTTTGAAATCGGCGGCCATGGCCCGCTTTATGAACCGGAATGTTGCCGGCGTGTATGTACCGGACAACCTTATTGAAGAGATGGATGGAGCCGAGAACCGGGCCCAGAAGAGCATTGAGATTGCGGCTCGTCTGATTAAAGAGATGAAGCCCCTGTGCCAGGGGGTACACATCATGGCTATCGGCTGGGAAAGGAAAGTTCCCGAAGTCCTTGACGCTGCCGGATTATAGTTTGCACCTTGCCGCTAGCGGTTATAGAATGAGCGGGGGAGGCTACTTATGGCGACTAAGCCAAGCGGCCACTTAGCACCTGGGGAAGAACCCCATCCTGAACTGACGCCGGAAGAAGCCGCCCTGATTCGCCGGATTGGCGTTTTTGTCAATATGAGGTGGCTCGCCATTGCCGGTGTCCTCATCGCCAGTCTCCTGGCCACCCAGGTCTTCAATATCAGCTTCCCCCTGGTACCCATATATATCATCTGCGCTCTCATGGTTTGTTATAACCTGTGGTTTTTTTTCCAGGCGCGAAGCCTTAGAGCTAAAGCTGCCAGTTCCCTGACCCAAAGCCTCGCCGTGCCCCTCAGACGACTGCTAATAATACCAAAACCAACCTCCCCGCTGATTGACCAGGCCAGAGCCATCGGCGATATTCACATCGGCATCGACCTGGTAGTCCTCACCGTGCTTCTTCACTTCACGGGTGGGATAGAGAATCCCTTTATCTTCTACTTTGTCTTCCACGTAATCATCGCCGGAGTATTGCTCCACTACCGGGTAGCCTATGTCGTCGCCACCTCGGCAACCCTCCTCGTCCTCTTGCTGGTGGGATTGGAGTATAGTGAACTGATGCCCCACGTCCACCTGGAGGGATTCGCTTCGCCTGACCTGTATCAACAGGGGTCATATATTCTGGGTATTCTGGTGGCGCTGGCTACCTGCCTCTACGCCTCTGCCTTCATGGTCACCAGCATCTCGGGAGAACTGAGGAAGCGACAGCGTGAGGTGGTCGTCTTGCAGCAGAAGGGGCTCAGAGAGAAAACAAAAGAACTGAAAGAAGTCAGTAAAGAGCTAGCCAAGCTAGAAGAAGGCAGAAAACACCTGCTCCGCTTCCTGGCCATAGCCTCCCACGACCTGAAAGCGCCTCTCTCCGCAGTCCAGAGTTACCTCCAGCTAATGCTTGGCGGCTTTGTCGGGGAGATGGCTGAAAAGCAAAGGCACATGGTAGATAGAAGCAGCAAGAGGGTCACCGAACTCCTGGAACTAATCAGTGACCTCCTGGATATTTCCCGCATTGAGGGAGGACAGATTGTCAGGGAGATGGAAGAGGTATCTTTGCCACAGATAGCAAAAGGCGCCACCGAAAACGTGCGTGCCCTGGCCAGCGAGAAAAAAATAAGGCTGGCTGTGGAGATGTCCAGGCCCCTGCCCAAACTTCAGGCTTCCGGTGCCCGCCTGCAGCAGGTAATTACCAATCTGTTCACTAATGCCATCAAGTTTACCCCGGAAAAAGGTGAGATAAAACTGAGAGTTACCGAGCGGGAAGGAGATATTCAGCTGGAAGTTATGGACACCGGAACTGGCATTGCCGCCGAGGACCTGCCCAAAATATTTGACGACTTTTATCGTGGCGGCGATAAGGAGAAAAGCGGCACCGGGCTGGGACTATCTATCGTGAAAAGGATTGTTGACGCCCATGGCGGGAAAATCTGGGCGGAAAGCCCGAACCCTGAAGACACGTCAAAAAGAGGCAGCAAATTCACTTTCACCCTGCCCAAGAAGCCGGTTTCAGCCGATAAGAATAAGTTGAGGACTAATAATTAAACCTATGTTATAATATCAGAGGAGGTGAAAATGCCAGCCAAGGTTCTGGTAGTTGATGATGACCCCGATATCCGCGAGGTACTAACCGTTGTTCTTGAATCAAAAGGCTATCAAACAGTCTGCGCCTGCGACGGAATTGAGTGTTTAGCTGCTTTAAGAGCTGAAAGACCGGACTTGATGATTATTGACCTCCTTATGCCCAAAATGGATGGCTTTGCCCTGTTAAAAGAGCTTCAGGACGGGAGGTGGGCCAAGTACCGGGAAGTACCCATCTTAATCCTGAGCTCAGTGAGAGAAGAAGCCAGCCGCCGGCGATATGAGCTGGAAACGGCGCTTGAGTTTAATGTTGATGACTATGTAGAAAAGCCGATTAATCCGGATGTCCTGCTGGAACGTGTTGAGAGCCTTATTAACAAGAAGAAAACAGCCTGAATCCTTGAAGAGCACTGAGGAAGGCGTGAAGATGGATAAGATACCCAAAATTCTGCTTATTGACGACGATGTTGATTTCGTGGAGGCAACCAGGACGGTTCTGGAAAGTAAGCCCTACGAGGTAATCGTGGCTTACGAAGGTGATGAGGGATTACGTAAGGCAAGGGAGGAAAACCCCGATCTGGTCATATTGGACATCATAATGCCGGGAAAAGATGTCTTTGTCACTGCCGAGCAATTCAAAAAAGACCCCGCGCTCAGTAA